>PKUM01000279.1 GCA_002868855.1 Chromatiales bacterium
AGCCATCGCTCCGTACCAGCGCAGCCGCAAGAAGGCGACTTCGCCTGCCGAGGAACTCGAGGCAGCGAATCGGGCGATGGCTGACATGAAGCGCTCGATGCCTAACTTTCATAATGTCCTCGAAAATTTCCCTGGCGCGCGGGTCAAGGAAATCGAGCATCGCTTTTATGTCTTCAAGCTGAGTATTGCGGATCGCCCGGGCTTTGTGATCTCACATCGGATCTATTTCTTCGGCAACCAATTCGCCGCATTGGCCGAGCGCCATATCTACTCGCCGCATTTTTATAATTCGCTGCAACTCGTCGCCGGTGTAATCCCGGAACAGGACAAGTCCGTGGTGTTCTATGGCAGCCGTACCTACACCGACCAGGTGGCCGGCTTTGCCAGCGGCGTCAAACACTCCGCCGGCGGCAAGCAGCTCGCCGAGGGAATCACTGCCTTGCTCGAAGACCTTCGCCGCGGCGTGGAGTCCGAATCGGCTAACTAAAACACCTGCCGGGCGTCTGACGGCCCGGCCGGCGCAACGGAGTTCGGGTCAGAAGCCGGGGTCTGTATCGACGCCAAGATCGGCGGCACTGTCATTGCCCGTTGCGCCAGCCGGCTTCCACAGCTTGGGCCACGTGGATGAAGACGCACCCGACGCCGTTGAATGCGCCGTTGAATGCGCCGTTGATTTCGCCGGGGCCTTGCTCTTCGCCTGGCCTTCGATTCGCCACCCGGTGCCGTAAGGATTATTCGGGCTGTCGCGGCGGTAACGGCTGCCGGCGCCATACGGGTTGTTTACACTTTCCGCTGAATAGGGGCTGCCGTAACGGCCATACGGGTTGGAGGTTGACTCCGGGTCGTAGCTATTGCTGCTCAACTTGCCGCGGTAGTTGCCCTCGCTGTCGTAGAGCCTTGGCGCGTTCGTGGCATAGGGGTTTGCGACCGAATTGTCGGAATTCGGGCTGCCGTAAGTACTGTACGGGTTTTTGACACCGTCGGGTTTGTAGGGACTGCCCGCTCCGTACGGATTAGCCGTGGACTCCGCGCGGTACGGGTTGGCGCTCCACTGGCCGAGATAATCCTGCGCTACCGCAGCGGTCGATAGAAACACGCCGACAAACAGAATGAAGTAGATACCCTTGCGCATTGTCCGCTCCCGTTAACCGGACCCACATCGCAAGCGCGCCCGGGCTGCCCTTTTCGGCAGCTGCGCCCAATCGGCGAAGGCTGCCCCATGCGTACAGGCTAACGATGGCGAGGCTCAGGGGATGAGCCAGACCGGGAAAGGCCTGAACGGCGACGCGACGGCTTCGATGCCGGCAGTGGAAGCCGAATAAGAGACGAGACAACGAAACGGGGGCGCCAGGCAAACCGCCTGACGCCCCTCGGGTTGTCACTTACAGCCGCTAACCGACTGCATTGTTACGCTGCCGATTACGGATTCACGACGTCCACGCTGCAATCGACGCTGCCGACATTGCCGGCACCATCAGTCGCTTCCGCGGTCCAGGTGATCCGGGTGTCTTTGCCCCCGGAATCGAGGATCGTGATCGTGTCACCCGCAAACGAGACGATGCATGAAAACGTCTTGTCGATGATCTTGCCCTTCTTGGTCACCTTGAAACAATCGTATTCGGTGACCAACGCAGGCAGCGGACCTTCACAGACGTCGTCTGCGGTCGCAGTGAACGAGATCGGCGCATCGGGCGGCGTGATCGTCGCAGGTGCGTTGCAGAACACCTCGGGCGGTGTCGTATCCTCTATCAGCACTTGCTGAATGGCCGAGCTGAGGTTGCCGTCATCGTCGGTCGCGGTCCAGGTAACATTGGTCGTACCCAGTGGGAACAGCGCCGGGGCATTGTCTTGCACAAGCGGATCGGGATCGCATTGATCGCTTGCGGTCGCCTCACCGATGTCCACGGGCGTGCCGGCCGGCGATGAACATTCCGCCGTGATGTCGTCGGGTATCGTCAGAACCGGCGGTAGCGTATCGATGACACTGACATTGGCCATGCACATCGCCTGGTTGCCTTCGTCATCGGTTACGGCCAGGTCGACCATCTTGTCCTCTGTCGGGGTCGGGAATACCACGGACGGGGTTGCCCCGCCATCCGCAAGCGGGCTGCCCTCGAACGGGCCGGACCAATCGTAAACCAGCGAACCCCCGTCGGGATCGAACGAACCGGAGCCGTCGAGCGTCGCGCTCAGACCGCACTCCACCTGGTAGGGCCCGTTGGCGTCGCAGAACGGAATCGCGCCGCCAATCGGCTCGACCTCGAAGAAGATATCGGGGTCCGGCCTGCCATCCGGGAAGTTCGTCGTCACCAGCGTGTTCCGGTTGTCGCCCCACATGTAGTAGAAACTACTGTCGTCAGAGGCCACCGCGATGTACTCACCCATGTAGCAGGTCGCAATGTTCGGATCGAAGTTGGGCCGGATCGGCGGCGGCGGAAAGTTCACATCCGTCACCCGAGTAAGAGGATCGAACGTCGCGCCACCGTCGTCGGAAAACGTCTTGTAGACATCGATCAGACTGTTATTCGCCGCATCGTTTCGGCGGTCATACCACGCCACGCTGACCGTGCCGGTACCTCCCACAGCAACGAACGGCTCGAACTGATCGGTGAACTGCGGTCCGGCCTCGATGCCGAGCTGCAGCGGCGCGGACCAGGTCAAACCGCCATCCGTCGAGCGGCTGAAGAACACGTCGCTGTTGTCCGGCAGCCCTGCCGGGTCACTCGCCCACACCAGGTACAGATTCCCGTCATAGGCCCCACCGGTGTCGTCCACCGCCAGCCATGACTGGTGCAGCATCCGGATATCGCCGGTCAGGGTTGGCCGGTTGCTGCCACCGCAGGCCACGATGCTATCGGTACCCGGATGGCGGTTCCCGGTGGCTGCGGAAATCGGGGCCGAATAGGTAACGCCCGCGTCCGTCGAGCGAGCGAACCGGATATCGTCTTGCGTTGTACCGGTTCGATCCGCCCAGGAGACGTTGACGCCTCCGTCCGAGCCCACGACGATACTGCACCCGAACGGCGCCGTGCCCGCGGGCGACAGAACCTGTTCGTCGGTGTAGGTTGCGCCACCATCGGTCGAACGCGAGACTCTCAGCTCACTACCGGCGGGATCGAACCGGGTCCAGCACACATAGATATTGCCGTCGTTGGCGCCGCCGTTGTTATCGACCGCGATCCACGGCTTGTCGTTAAGCGTCGTCGTCACGATGGCCGACGCGCCCGGGCTGGCATCGACCGGCGCGCCGAACGATGCGCAGTCATCGTCAGAGATGGCAACGCCAATCGCCGGGTTGCCTCCGATCGTCGCGATCTCGGCGTAGTAAAACGCACCGCTGGCTTCGTGCACCGCGATCACGGGATCACCACGCTGGCCGATTTCGCCGAGATCGGTCCAGGTGGCACCGAGGTCGGTCGATCGGGCAAGACCGGAATAACGATTGGTGCCGGAATCGTTGTAACCCGCACAGATGGTGTTGCCAAGCACCGCCATCGACGTTTCGCTCTGTGTCGTGCTCTCGCCAGTATCCAGAGTTGGATCATTGACCTGGATATCGACACCCGGAACCGGCGGCGCCGCCTGGGTAACTGCGGTCACCGTCGGTTCTTTTACGAGCGCCGGCACCGGCGGTATGGCTCTGGCCTCCGGTGCAGGCAGCAGGCCCTGTCTCTCCTTCATCAGCCGTTCGCCCGCAGCCGACGGCCCGGTAAACGGGTCGTCAGCCGACTCGGCCAGCGTTACTCCCGTTCCGAATACACCGGCGACAAGAAAACCGAGAGCCGCAGCTCTCCCCATAGTCGGAATCCATGACC
>PKUM01000100.1 GCA_002868855.1 Chromatiales bacterium
AGCCCCGCTCGAGCGGGGCTTTTTTTCGCTGCGATTCGAACGGCGAACCAAGCCGCCCCGGGCTGCGGGTAGCGGCCGGGGCGGTTCAGGCTTCGATTGTTTCAAGCCCACCCATGTAGGGGCGCAATACCTGAGGCACACGGATACTGCCATCGGCATTCTGGTAGTTCTCGAGCACCGCGATCAACGCCCTGCCGGCGGCAACGCCCGATCCGTTCAACGTATGAACAAGTTCCGGTTTGCCGGTATCGGGATTGCGCCAACGCGCCTGCATCCGCCGCGCCTGGAAATCGGTGCAATTACTGCACGAGGAAATCTCGCGGTAGCGCTGCTGCGAAGGCATCCAGACCTCGATGTCGTAGGTTTTCGCCGCACCAAATCCGGTATCGCCGGAGCACAGCACGATAACCCGATACGGCAGCTCGAGACGCTGCAAAATCGTTTCCGCGTGTCCCGTTAGCTCCTCCAGCGCGGCGAAGGAGTCGCCCGGTTTGACAATCTGGACCAGCTCGACTTTTTCAAACTGATGCTGGCGAATCATGCCGCGAGTGTCCTTGCCGTGCGAGCCCGCCTCCGATCTGAAGCACGGCGTATGCGCAGTCATCCGCAGCGGCAAGGTATCGGCATCCAGAATTTCGCCGCGAACCAGATTCGTTACAGGGACCTCGGCGGTCGGAATCAAAAAGAGCTCGCGCTCGCCTTCGATGGCAAACAGGTCGGCGGCAAATTTTGGCAACTGACCGGTGCCGGTCAACGTCTCCCGATTGACCAGGTAAGGGGCGTAGATCTCCTGGTAGCCATGTTCTGACGTGTGGGTGTCGAGCATGAACTGAATCAGCGCGCGATGCAGCCGCGCGACTGCGCCCCGCATCACCGCGAAACGGCTACCGGAGAGTTTCGCCGCCGCCTCGAAATCGAGCAGGCCCAACCCGGTTCCAAGGTCGACATGATCTCTGGGCTCGAAATCCAGTACGACCGGATCGCCCCAGCGCCGAACCTCAACGTTGGCGTCTTCATCTTCGCCGTCCGGCACACTCTTATCCAGCAGATTGGGCAAACCGCTTTGCAGCGTGTGCAACGCCGCCTGGTTGTCTGCCAGCTCCTGTTCGGCGGATGTCAGTTGTTGTCCCAGATCCGCGACCTCGGCCAGTAGCGGCGCAATGTCCTCACCGCTGGCCTTCGCCTTGCCGATATTCTTCGACCGCGTATTGCGGTCCTGCCGCAACGCTTCAACTTTGACCTGGACGGCTTTGCGCTGCGCCTCGAGCGCATTGATCTCGCCCACGTTGAGCTGCATACCGCGACGAGCAAGATTAGCCGCGACCCGGTCGATATCGGATCGCAAAAGCTTGGGATCGAGCATGGGTTTCCCCCGAATGATTGATCGGCAATGTCCGATTATCGGTCGTCCGGGTCCTCGCCGGAACCCCGCTGCGCGACATCGCGTCGCAACGCATCGAGTTTTTCGCCAATTTTGACCTCGAGGCCGCGCGCAACCGGATGATAATACGAACGTCGCCCCATTTCGTCGGGAAAATACTGCTCACCATGGACGATACCGTCCGGTTCGTCATGCGCGTAGCGATAGTCCTTGCCATGACCGAGGGCTTTCATCAAGCGAGTCGGCGCATTGCGCAAATGCAATGGAACACCCAGCGACCCGTACTCGGCTACGTCCGACTGCGCAGCACCGTAAGCCTTGTAAATCGCGTTGCTCTTGGCCGCACACGCAAGAAAGACGACCGCCTGCGCGATCGCGAGTTCACCCTCGGGACTGCCGAGGCGTTCGTAGACCTCGGCGGCGTCGAGACTGATACGCAGCGCGCGTGGATCCGCGTTCCCGATGTCTTCGCTTGCCATCCTCACAATCCGCCGAACCACATAGCGCGGATCGCAGCCCCCATCGAGCATCCGGCACAACCAGTACAGAGCGGCGTCAGGATCGGTTCCGCGGACCGCTTTATGCAATGCTGAAATCTGGTCGTAAAAATCGTCGCCCTGTTTGTCGAAACGGCGATAACCACCGCTGACCACTTCCGCTACCACGGCCTCGGAAATCACCCGCGCACCGCCCTGCTCATCGCATAGATCCGCGGCTAGTTCGAGCAGGTTCAATGCGCGCCGGGCATCGCCGTCGGCCGCCACCACAAGCCGGTCAAGCAATTCCTCGGAAATACGAACTTCCCCGCCCAGACCGCGTTCAGGACTCCCCAGTGCGGCAGAGAGAATGTCTCGCAACGCATCTGCGGTCAGCGAACGCAGCACATAGACCCGCGCCCTCGACAGCAGTGCGTTATTCAGCTCGAAAGAGGGATTCTCGGTCGTTGCCCCGATAAACGTCAGCGTGCCGTCCTCGACATAAGGCAAGAATGCATCCTGCTGCGACTTGTTGAATCGGTGCACCTCATCCAGAAACAACAACGTCGCCTTGCCGCGTTGATCGCGCACATCGTTCGCCTCGGCCACCGCGGCCCTGACATCCTTGACGCCCGCCATCACCGCAGAAAGTGAAATAAAATGAGCGTCGGCCGCCGCCGCGATCAGGCGCGCGAGGGTCGTTTTGCCGGTCCCGGGCGGCCCCCAGAGTATTGCCGAATGGAGCTTGCCCTCTTCCACCATTCGCCGCAGCGGCTTGCCGCCCCCGAGCAAATGCGACTGCCCGAAAAACTCGTCGATAGCGCGCGGCCGCATTCGATCCGCCAGCGGCCTGAACGCAACGGTTGTCGCTGTGGCGGAACTGCCGGAACCGATATCCAGATTTCCCTGTGCGCGGTCGTCTGCCATAGCCGGACCTGTTTTATTTACGATCGACCCCGACCAGCCGCTCGACACGCAGACACCAGCCACCGAGGAAAATCAACGAGAGCACGATACCCGCCGAGATGCCAATACAATTGGCTACGAGGTCGGCGAATTCAGCGCTGCGATGAAGTAATTGCCGCTGCACCATTTCAAGGCCGCCGCCAAGCAGGATAAGACCGACCACGATCCATGGATACCGCGACCGCGTATAGACGCCTGCAAACCAAACCGTCAAAACGAGATAGGCCAGCATGTGGCCGGTCTTGTCCGACAGGGTCAGCCGCAGTTCCGTGGCGCCAGGCATCACGCTCAGCACGACAACCAAAACCACCAGGATCCAGCCGGACGCCAGCCAAAACTTACCCCAACGCAATGGCAACATGTCAGGGACCCGTTGATTCAATCACGTCGACACCGTCGGGCGGTTTGAATTCAAAAACCGATTTGGCAATCGTCGGATTTCGTTTTACCTCCGACAATTCGATTCGAGTCAGCTGATCGAGACTGTCTATCAGGTCCATCCGCCGCAGTTCCTCGCCGGCGAATCCGAGTCCGAGAAACTTGAAGTCAGTCTCGCGCGCGCGCGGCGCAAGCACTACCCACTCGAGGCCCTGTTCATCGCGCAATGCAGCGACCTCGTACAATTCGGCGACATCCCGCGCGCCGCTCAACAGCATTGCCGGCGACGCTGCCAGTAAGTCGTCGTAGCCGCGCACCACTGCCTGTTCCAGGTCTGCGTCATAAGACCACAGTCGTTCGCCGTCGCCGAGAACGAGTTGCTGGTACGGTTCCGAGTATTGCCAGCGGAAACGATTCGGGCGCTGAATGCTCAGCGTGCCGCGCCCCTCCTGTATCAGTTGTCCGTCGGCATCGAGCAATTCCTGATGGAACTGAGCGGTCATTGACTCCAGACCGGAGGTCAACGCACGAATTCGCGCGTAGCCCGTCTCGGGATCGAAATCCTGCGCCGCGGAAATTCCCGGCAGCACCGTCAGCAACGTC
>PKUM01000147.1 GCA_002868855.1 Chromatiales bacterium
GCCCCTCGTTCCGAACCACTACGCTTTCGATCGGCGCGCGACCCTTGCCTAAGTTGGCAAGGGTCACGCGGGGGCCTTCATGGCCATGACTGAGTGCGATGTCAATGTACGGCCAGACCCGTGTTCATTGCCCTGGCCTGATCAGGCCAGGCTCGGAAAAGCACAGCGCCATTGCGCAGACACGCATCGGCGCCGCGGCCGCTGCGGCATTGATCTGGTGGCGAAGCTCGAATTTCATAGCGAATTTTCTTCACGACACCAGAGCATCGATTCCCGGCGAATCGCGGATTCAGCGCGCCTGCCGCAGCAGTGGGCAAACCGTTGCCCCGGCAACTGACCCGGGTTCGCGAATGACCCGCATCGGGCAGACCACCGGCGCAGTGAATGCACACCCGTGCTCGTGTAGAATCCGCGCCTCGCTTATCCCCCGCTCCCCGGTGCATTTCATGATTAACCAGCTTCGCAATATCGCGATCATTGCCCATGTCGATCACGGCAAAACCACGCTCGTGGATCAGCTGCTGCGGCAATCCGGGACGCTCGACGCCCGCAAGGTCCTGCCTGATCGCGTGATGGACTCGGGTGACCTGGAGCGCGAACGCGGCATTACGATCCTGTCAAAGAATACCGCGCTTAGCTGGGACGACTACCGGATCAATATTGTCGATACGCCGGGGCATGCTGACTTTGGCGGCGAGGTCGAGCGCGTTCTGTCAATGGTCGATTCCGTGCTGTTGCTGGTCGATGCGGTCGATGGCCCAATGCCACAAACTCGCTTCGTAACGCAGAAAGCCTTCGCCCACGGGCTCAAGCCGATTGTCGTCGTCAACAAGATTGACCGCGATGGGGCAAGGCCGCACTGGGTGCTCGACCAAACTTTCGAACTGTTCGACCGGCTCGGCGCGACCGACGAACAGCTCGACTTCGCGGTGGTTTATGCGTCCGCGTTGCAGGGGCACGCCAGTCTCGACCTCGATGTGCCCGGCAGCGACATGACAGCGCTGTTTCAGACGATCGTCGATCAATGTCCGCCGCCTGCGGTCGATCCCGAGGGGCCGTTGCAGTTGCAGTTGAGCTCGCTCGACTATTCCAGTTACCTCGGTGCAATTGGCATCGGCCGCATTGCCCGCGGCACGATGCGGCGCAATCAGGCGGTCAGCGTGGTCGATCTCGCCGGACATCGGCGCGAGGAGCGAGTGAGCCAGTTGCTGGGTTTTCTCGGGCTCGAGCGGGTTGTTATCGAGGAGGCAAGCGCCGGAGATATCGTTGCGGTAGCAGGGATCAATCATCCGCAGATATCGGACACCTTGTGCGACCCGGAGCGGGTCGAAGCATTGCGGCCACTGACGGTGGACGAGCCGACAATCAGTATGACATTCGAAACCAACACGTCCCCGTTCGTTGGCCGCGACGGCAGGTTTGTTACGAGCCGCCAGGTGCAGGAGCGTCTGTTTCGCGAAGCCATGCACAATGTCGCGCTTCGAGTGGAAGAAACATCGGACCCGGAAAAATTCAACGTGTCCGGGCGCGGTGAGTTGCATCTCGCGATCCTGCTCGAGACGATGCGGCGCGAAGGATACGAGTTGGCCGTCTCGCGTCCGCGCGTGGTGCTGCGCGAAACCGAGTCCGGGCAGGAAGAGCCCTACGAGGTCCTTACGGTCGACGTCGAGAGCGATCACCAGGGAGCCGTCATGGAGGGCCTCGGCAGCCGTGGCGGGCAACTGGAGAACATGATCCCGGACGGCAAGGGAAGGGTCCGGCTCGATTACCTGATTCCGGCAAGAGGACTGATCGGATTCCAGAGTCTGTTCCGCACGCTCACCTCCGGAAGCGGGCTGATGCATCACGTCTTCGACCACTACGGGCCGCTCACCAGCCCGCGCGCCGCGCGTCGCCAATCCGGGGTGCTGATCTCAAACGGCACGGGCAAAGCGCTGGCATACGCGTTGTTCAACCTGCAAGAACGCGGCCGCCTGTTCATCGCCCCGGGCGACGACGTGTATGAGGGCCAGGTCATTGGCGAGCATAGCCGCGACAACGATCTCACCGTCAATCCGTTGAAGGCGAAACAGCTGACCAACATCCGGGCGGCTGGAAAAGACGACTCGATTCTGCTGACTCCGCCGGTGCGCTTTTCGCTGGAGCAGGCGATGGAGTTCATCAACGACGATGAGCTGGTCGAAGTGACCCCGGGCAATATCCGGCTGCGCAAACGTTTCCTCAAGGAAAGCGACCGCAAGCGCGCGTCGCGGCAAAAAGACTGATCTGTGCGGCGCAATCGCGCCGCCGCCCGCTGGCCGTGATGCAGGCTGCGCACCGGGTCCGGGTCGGATTCCGCAGGCTGGGAACTGCCTGAATACCGCTAATGGCGGGGTATTTTACTTAATAAAAATATTATAAAAAGTCATTAACTAATTGTATTAAATAAATAAAAAAATAACACCGGGACATTTTTCCCAATTCTTCCGTAAAGCGAGAGATTGATCACATCGGGACTGCCGCGGACTACCTACCATTCGACTCTGGGAAAGTAGCGCGTCCCCGATGCGTCACGATGGCGGGTGCAAAAACGGAGCAATAGTCCGGCAAACCGCATTGATCGCGCGGGTCGGTGAGCGTATTGCTATATCAAAAAAGCGCCGGATCTGGGCGGCAGCCGATGCACGAATTGCTGAAAAAACAGTTGGAACTAGCCGGAGACAATGAGGCCGGCGACCTGCACGTGGCGGAACTGCTGCGGCTGGTCAGTCGTTCCTATTCGAAGCTGTCGCACCCGATGCCCGGCGCCGGTCAATCGGGCGTGTTTCGCGCACCTTCTGCTGAATCGTCGCTCGCCAGCCTTATTCTCGATCATGTTAAAGATGCGATCTTGACTGTCGACAGCTGGGGTCTGATCGAGTCCATCAACCCGACCTGCGAGCGTTTGTTTGGCTACCGTAGCGAGGAGGTGGTCGGGCGCAGCCTCGACCTCCTGCTTCCGAGCCCGGGTCAGCGCAAGTGGGTGGAGTACCTGGAGACCCTGGCGGCGCCGCTCGGCGACACACATGCCGATCTCGCTGCTCACGAAGGTCAGGCGAGGCATCGCAATGGCGGCGAATTTCCGGTCGAACTGGCGGTCAGTGCTTCGCAGTTCCGGGCTCGCGACATCTACGTCGTTTGTGTTCGGGATGCCACCGAGCGCAAGCATGCCGAACGGGCATTGCGAGAGAGCGAGGCACGCAACAAGACCCTGGTGGATCACGCTCCGGAAGCGATCGTCGTTTTCGATGTCGATTCCGAGCGCTTCGCGGATGTGAACGAAAACGCGGTTCGGCTATTCGGGATGTCGCGCGAGGAACTGCTCGCGGCCGGACCCCGTGAAATAAGCCCGCGCCACCAGCCGGACGGCACGTTGTCGTTCGGAATGGCTCGCGGATATATTGCCGCGGCTCTGAATGGAGAATTCCCGGTATTCGAATGGCACCATATTGGCGCCGGCGGCCACGAGATCCCGTGCGAGGTCCGACTTGCCCGGTTACCGTCGTCGAATCGGCGGCTCGTGCGCGGCAGCGTGACGGATATTAGCGAACGCAAACGTGCTGAACTCCGCGCTGACATCGAAAAGGAGATTCTCGAACTCATCGCGGAGAATGTTGCACTGTCGCGTATCCTCGACCACTTAAACCTGGGATTCGAAAAGGCCTATCCGGGAGCGCGCTGTTCGGTTTATCTGGTTGATGACGATAAACGTTGTCTCAGACTGATGTCGGCACCGAGTCTGCCGCAATCTCTGGCGCAATATCTGGACGGTTCGC
>PKUM01000021.1 GCA_002868855.1 Chromatiales bacterium
CGCATGTACTGGCTGGAATTTCTCGTACTCGCGGGCGCTGTTCCTGATCAGCGGCATGACCTCCGACATCAACCTGCTCTGTGTCACCGGCAGCTCGGCCGTCAGATCCTGCAGTACGTCGCGCAGTGCTTCGGCTTCCTGTTGCTCTTTGTGTTCCAGCAGCGACCGCAGATCCCGCGCCAGGCTGAACAGTTTCCAGTTGCTCCAGCCGCGGTCGAGGATTGCATCGATGAGTTCTTGCGCTTCCGCGACGTCACCCTCGAAGAAGGCGAGCGTTGCTCTCGTCGCATCGATCCATTCGTCACCACAATCCAGCGACAGCGCCCTGTCGATTGCGGCGCGCACGGTAATAGCACACTTTTTTGCCTCCGCCTTGTCGGCCGCACGGCCTCTTTCGCTCAATGCGATAAGCAGCTTGTGGGCGCAGTAGTATTGATTGAGGTCGAGCTGCATGCCGCGGCGATAGGCATCGATGGCGCGGCCACGAAAACGCCGCTTTTTCTGCCGGCTGCGCTCGTCGCGGGCGAGCTCGCGGTAGCGGCCACCCAGTGTGCCCAGCCGTTCCGGCGTCTCGCCATGGGTCTTGATGATAGTTTCGATCAGTGCCACCGCTTCCTGCAGGCGATCGAGTTTGCTCAGGGCATGGGCCTGCTGCTCGTAGAAGTACGGATCCTCGTGGCGTACTTTTTCCGGCAACGAATCGATCAGGTCGTACAGTTCACTCCAGTGCAGGCGATCCCTGACGACAGGAATCAGATCGCGCAGCGCATACCCCGGCAGCTGGCCCAGGAGATTGTCTTTTACGAGCGCGCGCAAGGTCTCTTTTCTGCCGCTCGTCGCACTGAGGCGCGCCTCGGCCAGCCTGCGCTGGAATTCGAAGATCTCGGAGTAAACCTCCTTGAGCTTGCCTGAGCTGCGATCCCCCGGTGAGCGGGATTGGGTGAGTTCGAAAACCGGACCCACCGAGTCGCAAAGCGAGGGAACGCCGCGCACGAGCGCTTTCTCGATACGCTCGTAGTCGGCATCGGTCGGCTCCGCGGGCGGCCCCGGGTACATTAGCTGGGTGATCTGGGCAAGGTCGAAAAGCGGGTTGGCCCAGTCGGCACGCAGCAGAATGCAGCCGCGCTCGCGCGCCGCATGGCGCACGCCCGCCTCGTAATAGACGTTGCCATTCGGGATGCTGATATCGGCCAGGACCAGATCGGCATGGACCAGCTGCTCCAGCATGTCCTTGACGATCATCGAGCCGGTCTGGTTGTCGGCCCGTATCGGCAGGTAGCCGAGGGTCGATAGTGCACCCGATATGGCGCGATCCCACAGCGCGTCGAAGTTCACTTCGGTCGGGCCGTTGGCGGGTTTGACGCCGGTGGGTTTTATGCCGAACGGCATCGCGACGAAAGCGACCTTCCTGAGCCGCAGCGACGAATCCGAACGCCCGTTTTTGTTGTCAGTCATTGCGCGGCGGCCTTCGTGGTAGCTTCGAAGCAGAGTTGTTGCCAGAGCATGGGGACATGCGAATCGGGCCAGTCAGAGAGGAACGCCCGCCAGACTCACATCGATGATCGTTCCACCCAGACTTATAGTCCAACGTGCTCAAAAATCAAGCAGTGACAAGGGGCGCCAAGTCAGAATAAATGGGGTCAGAGCAAAAAATGCAATAAATGGGGTCAGAGTAATTATTGCCTCATCATATTTTTACTCAGACCCGGTTTATTCCGGCTGTTATCATGACCGGCAAATAATCCAGACAGCATGCAGCATGGAAAAGTCTCCAATCGCCCGGTTCTACGGGGAGCTCAAGCGGCGCAAAGTGCTACGCGTCGGTGCTGTGTATGCCGTGGTCTCCTGGGTAGTGGTGGAGATCGCCTCGGTGATGTTTCCGGAACTACTGCTTCCGGACTGGAGCGTGCGCCTGGTGATCGCCCTGCTGGTGATCGGTTTCCCGGTCGCGCTGGTGTTGGCCTGGGCCTTTGAACTGAAGCCGGAGGGCATTCGGCCGGACCCGGGAATCGTGGCAGACCCAGCGGATCCGTCCCCCGCGAAGGAGGAAGACATCGCGCTTCCGCCAAAGGAAGGCTTCGACTCCGTCGCGGTTTTGCCTTTCCTCAATCTAAGCAATGATCCGGACAATGAATATTTCAGCGACGGCATTTCGGAAGAACTGCTCAACCGGTTGTGCAAGCTGCCGCAACTGACCGTTGCCTCGCGCACCTCGTCGTTTTCTTTCAAGGGAAAGGATGTCGACATGGGCACCGTCGCTGGTCAGCTTGGCGTGGACGCCATCCTGGAGGGCAGTGTCCGCCGTTCCGGCGACAGGGTGCGGATTTCCGCCCAGTTGATCGACGGCCGTTCGGATCGTCACCTGTGGTCGGAGAATTACGACCGCGAACTGACCGACGTGTTCGCGGTGCAGGACGAAATCGCCAAGAACATTGTCGATGCGCTCGAACTCAGCCTGACGCCAGCGCAACGGCAGCTGATCAGGCGGGAAGAAACCACCACCAACATCGACGCGTACGATTTCTATTTGCGGGGGCGCTATTTCGTGGAGCGCGGCGACGTCGATACCGGCCAGAAGATGTTCGAAAACGCCATCGAGGTTGACGCCGACTACGCGCTGGCCTGGGCCGGGGCCGCGGACTGTCATTCGTGGCGCTGCATGTGGTACGAGGTCTCGCCCGAGAGCAAGAAAATGGCCGATGAATGCAGCCTCAAAGCTTTGCAACTGGCGCCGGGCCTGGCCGAAGCCCATGCATCGCGCGGCTATGCACTGACGGCTAACGGCAAATACGCCGATGCGGAGGTTGCGTTCAACACCGCCATCGATCTCGACCCGCAACTCTACGAGGCGCACTACTACGCCGGCCGCGCCTACTTTTCGCAGGGCAAGATGCGCGAGGCCGCCGATGCGTTCAAACAGGCAAATGCGGTTCGGCCGGATGACCCCACCTCGGCCGCATTGCGGTGCACGGCGCTCAGGACGCTGGGCGATGAAACCGAACTCGCTGTCGCTGGGAAACGATGCATCGAAATTTTCGAACGCCACCTGGCGCTGAATCCGGACGATGCGCTGGCCTGGTCGCGCGCCGCTGTTGACCTGGTGCTGTTCGGCGACTCCGAAAAAGGTCTTGAATACGCCGACCGTGCGTACAAGCTGAAGCCAGAGTTTTGCTGCTACAACGTCGCCTGTGCATATGTCCTGGCCGGCAAGACCGACCGCGCCCTCGAGTTGCTGGAACAACACGCGAGGAAAGGCGCCGTGCAAAAAGACTGGCTTGCCCGGGACAGCGACTGGGATGCGGTGCGCGACGATCCCCGCTTCAAGGCTATCGAAGAGATAGTCGGGTAAGTGGATAATCGGGGCGGGAGTAATAACTGCGCCGTCGTTGTTTTCATTCTGACCCGGATGAGTTTTTTCATGGCGGTTCAGGAATGGCGACCATGAATCTGACCATGGCGGTTCGTAATCACGGCCACAGTCCCTGAACAGGACGGGACGAGCAATACAAGCGGCACACCGGCAGTTATTCGCTCGAATACACTCCAGGAGGTGACCGGGCCTGTTTCTGCCGATTCCCGGAACCGGGAGTTGTTCGGCAAAAAAACCCCGCTTGCGCGGGGTCTTTTCTGTCCGGTCTGATTTCGGTTGTCAGGGCCGAACGGTGGAGCCAAACCGATCACTTGCCAATGCAGGAGTACTCGTAGTCGACGGACTCGACGATCGTGTTACCCATATCGTCGATGCGAACCCGGATCAATGCATGGAACTGGATACGCGGTGCGCCGGGAGA
>PKUM01000333.1 GCA_002868855.1 Chromatiales bacterium
CGTGTTTCCGGTTCTGGCCACTCATCGCGCCAGTCGTTTTCCCCGTCGAACCGACTACAAACTGGCGCGCATTGATCGATATGCCCATGGAAACGCGCCCCCTGCTCCGCTGATCTGCCAACATCCCCGCAGCCGGGAGATTTTCGTCAGAAGGAATTGACCGCGGCCACCGAGATCGCAACGTTATAGAGAATCTGGGTCACGCTGGTCCACAGTGTAAGCGGACGCACCCTGTCAGTATCGAGCGGCACAACGATTGTGTCACCCGGACGAATATCGCCCGATCCGCGCCGGCCGAACCACAACGAACCCGATTCCACGCTGACGGCACCGCTTGCCCGAACCACGTAAATTCGTTTTTTGTCAGCCTTGTTGGTCAGCCCACCGCTTTGCGCGATGAAGTCGCTTCGCGAAAGATCTTCCCGGTATATGTGTGATGTCGCATACTGAACCTCACCGATCACGGTGACCTCCTGCGGCCGGCGCGGGACGAGCAACTGGTCACCGTCTTTCAGAATCAGGCTGTCCCCCACCGCTGCGCGCTCCGCAGCACTGAAGCTCTCGAGATCGATGACCAGCCTGCCTACAGGTTCGATGGAACGCATCTGGGCCAACAGCGACTGTCCGATTTGCAATGTTTCGGCACCGGAAGAATCCATCGTTGTCTGCAGGGACAGGGAAATCAGGTCGCTCTCAAGCCGCCGCGACAACATCTCGAACTGCTCTCTCTCTCGTTCCCTCAACTCCTCGCGCAAGAAGATCGCCCCTTCGGGGAACGCAAACTCGGTAAGGCCGCCAGCGCGATCCAGGACCGAGCCAAGAGACTCGCCGCGCCGGATCGGATATTTCCCCGGGAATTTCACCTCGCCGAGTATTTCGACCTCGTACTGCTCGCCCCATAGCGGCAGCTCTTTGATATTCAGATAGTCATACGGGCCGAGCAGCAGGTCCGCCGCCTCGTCTCCTGCCAGTACTCGTGAAAGATCGACCTGTACCAGCTCCGTTTCCCTGAACGAGTCATTGACGACATGGTAGCGGCTGAGTTCGGCGCTTAACGGATAGGCGTCCTCGGACAGGCTGCCGCCAGCGCGCAGCAGATCGCTTACCCGCATCCCGGGTTCGAGAGGATAACGGCCCGGGGCGCGGACGCTCCCCTCGACGGTCACCTCACGCTGCGTGTATCCGCGCTTGGTCTGCAGCCGCAGCTCTTCCAGCAGCGGCTCGATAATTCGCCGTCGCCCGGTTTCGAGGTCGAAAACGTATACCGTATCGCGCGGCTCCAGCCGGATGTTCTCGGGGCCGGCCGGATTGGCCCAGGCTTCGAGAAGATTCGCCGATAGTATCTCGATCCGTCGGTCCGGGGGAACCTCGCGACGCACCATTATGTAGCCGAGGTCGGAGTTCTCGCGCAACAGCGATACCGAGTCGATCAGGTCGGTCAGGCGCATACCCTGGCGCCACTGGAAGCCGCCACTGCGGTGCACATGACCGGTCAGGGTGACCGCATCCAGAAAGTCGGGAACGACCGATGGCACATCGAGCAAATCGCCATCCTTGAGCAGCAGGCTCCGGCCCGATTCGCGGCTGAGATTGACATCGACAATGGTCCGGACGCTGTCCTCGCCGATACGTTCGAGCCGAGCCCGATTTGCGGTAGCCTGCGGGGTCAATCCGCCAGCCAGTGCAACCAGCTGAGCTACGGTTTTTTCCTCCGCAAGTTCATAGATCGCTGGACGTTTTACCGATCCGATTACGCCGGCGGTAGCGCCCATGGGCGGCACGAATACAACATCACCAGGCAGCAGTTGACGATCTCCACTGGTATCGCCTCGCAGCAGAAGATGGTAAAGATCGAGGGTACTAACGACCTTGCCATTGCGTTTCAACTGGATCTTGCGCAACGAACCGACCTCGGAGACGCCGCCGCTCAGAAACAATGCATGCGTCATCGATGACAGACTGCTCAGCGTATATGAGCCCGGATACCTGACATCACCGACGACAAAGACGCGAATGGAGCGTAACTCGCCCATCGTAATACTGACCTGGGTGCCGATCATTTGCGCGGCAACCCGGCCTCGCAATTCTTCGCGGAATTCGCCGAAATCGAGCCCGGCGGCATTGACCGGTCCAAGATTCGGTACGTGCAGCTTGCCGTCCCTGCCGACCGTCAGCGAATGTGATTCGTTCTGCGCGCCGTAGAACTGCAGCTCTATCGAATCGCCGGGACCGAGAATGTAATCGGTAGGTACCGGAACGTCGGTGGCCGGGGCAAATGTCGTCGGTACTCCCTCAAAAAGGTCGTAACCGAATCTCGCGAGCGCATCTTTGCCTGAAGGTTCAACCGCAAGGATGGTTGCGGTCACGTCGAACAGCTCAAGATCCGGCTCGGCACCGAGACGCGTAGCGATATCCTCTTCGCTGAGGCCCGCCAGCGGAACCCGCGCCAGGCCCGGCAGCTCGAGCACGCCATCGTCATCGAGCTGGTAGTACTGGCTGCCAATCACCGCGCGCAGGTCCGGATCCTCCAGCGCCGCCTCGACTTCTTCCTGTTTCAACTCGAATTTGAAAACCAGTTCGACCACGAGAGTTTCACCACCCTCGATGACCTGCTCTAGCGGCATCTCGCCCTCAAGCCGAAGCTCATCCTCCTCACGATCAGGAAATTCAACGAGGTCGGGAAACTCGGGTTCCTCCTCCATGTCCTTCTCGGATGCAGATTTCTGGATAGCGCGCATCAATGCCTCACGCTGCGACGCCGGCAATTGCTCCAGCATGTTTCTCTGTTCCGCAGTCAGCGTTATCCCGGCGGGCAATTCGGTGGACTCGGCCCGAACGTTGGTCGTTGCGTCCAGCATCAGGGCAATCAACAGCGGCACGACAAACGCTACGCAGCGAAGTTTCCACCCCAGTCGACCGCCATCGCTTATCACAGATCGAAACTCCATTGCAGGAAGCCTTTCCAGCTGTCATCGTCACCGCCGGAGGTCTTGTTGTCCAGATAGTAATAGCCGCCGCCCAACGCTATCGAACCGAGATCGCGGCCGAAGACTCGCAAGGCCTGTTTGCGCGAGACTTCGAAATTGCGTACGTCGAGCTCTTCTTGCGAGACCTGGTTGCGATTGGGAATATTCCCGCCGCGATTGACCCGGACCCAGCGCAGCAACGCATTCCAGCTGCCGCCGCCGCCATCCACGAGCAGTCCGCCAAAAGTCAGCATCTGCCCGTCGTTATCCATCGCGTGGCCGATGGAACGGTCGCGATAGCGATAGCCGTCACGGTAGATACCATGCTCGTAGGCAGTATCGAACTTGATGGTGTCCTTGTAGAAGGACGTTGCGGTATCCGAATACTCCACATGAAACCGGTAGTCGCCACCGATCCACTTCAGACCGGTAGTGCCCCACATCTCGGCGCCGAATTGGGCGATCCAGCGTGAGGGTGTTCCGCTCGCCTCGTCCTCGGCCGTCCACTGAGTGTAGACAGCGTAAGGGAGATCGCCAATCGGCGAGTTCCATCGCAGATCGATCGCAGCCAGCTGGTTACCCGGTTCGTTGTCGTCGTCGATGCCTTCGCTGCCGACATTGTCGTCACCCTTGATCAGATCCCAAAGGCTATCCAGGTCGCACGGCCGGTCGTTGCAGCACCATTGCGCGGTGCGAGTCAGTGCAATCTCAAGATCGTTGATCGGGCGGAACGCGACGAGAAAACCGAGAATATTTGCATTGGGCACGGTACGGCCATGCTCGAGTTCGCCGTAAGTCAGCGAGTAAGTCCATGGGCCGATCCAG
>PKUM01000314.1 GCA_002868855.1 Chromatiales bacterium
CAGCTGTTAGTACAGCAGTTTTCCGGCTCCGCAAGTGACCGCACTGGTCGCCGTAATGGACTCGTATCGCTGCACCGACTGCCGGATACCCCGCACGGCTAATCGCCCCTGGCCAACTCGATCCGGTTGCGGCCATTTTGTTTGGCGCGGTACATTACCTGATCCGATTCTTCCAGCAGTTCCGCCTCGGAGCGTTGCGAACGCGACACCCGTATTGCTACGCCCGCACTGATCGTTACGTACGAACTTACATCAGACGCGCCGTGTGGAATGCGTTCCGCCTCCACTGCACCGCGAACGCGCTCGGCGATAACGCCCGCTCCCTCAAGATCGGTGTCGGGCAATACAATTGCGAACTCTTCGCCGCCGTATCTGGCAACCAGATCCCCGGGGCGTTGCACAACGTCACTCATTGCGCCGGCGACGCGGCGCAGAGCCTCATCGCCCATGCGGTGTCCATGCTTATCGTTGTAGGCCTTGAAAAAATCAATATCTACAATAATTACCGCCAGCGGACATCCACTACGTTCGGCCCGTGACCACTCCCGCGCAAGAACTTCGTCGAGGCTGCGACGGTTGGCCAGCTGAGTGAGCTGATCGGTGCGAGCAAGTTCGCGAATACGCTCGTTCGCCGATTCGAGTTCTGAATTGATACCCGACAGCGCACGCTCCCGGTTTGAGGCATTGCGCCGTGCGCGCACCAGCCCCCTGCCGAGAAAAAAACTGAATGCCACAGAAAATCCGAGTGCGCCGAGCAGCGCCGTCTCGCGCCCAGAATAAGAGAAAAGTAGTCCCCCGATTGCCGGCGCCGCGACCGCAGCACCCAAAGGCAACAGCCAGGCACCAACGCCTCTAGTACTTTCCGCCATCGAACCGCTTCCCCTTAAATATCCTTCTGGTCGGAACCTCATTCACGCGCAAAAACCCCGCCAGCGCATCCCGGTATGCCAGCCCCGCCTGGCATACCGGACCCTCATCTGCGCAATAGGTTTTTGTGGACTTAGTTGCGTACGGTTTATCCGCCACACCGCGACTGCTTCCCAAGAACGAAGCCGCAACTTTACGAGGCGGCCCGCGATATATCCAGCCCCCTGATATGCACGCTGATTTCCACCCGAACCCGCCCTCAGTCAACCGACGTGCGATAGGGTCGCGTTCGTTGCAACAGCGCCTTGTTTTTACCCGCCTTGTGCGCGGTATGGCGCTTGGTCGCGAGGTCGATCAACTGCTGCTGGGAGCCGCGTTCTTCGCTTTCGTTGAGCGGTACACGTTGTATATAACTGCCGTCGGACCGCATCTCCCAGGCACTACGCTGGTCGGCAAGTTGAATATCAATGATCTGCTGTAACTGTTCCTGCAGTCGCGGATCCTCGACCGGGGCCAGGGTCTCGACACGGCTTTCGAGATTCCGCTTCATACAGTCGGCCGAGCCGATGAAATATTCCGGCGCACCGCCACCGCCGAAATGGTAGATACGTGTGTGCTCAAGAAACCGGCCCACCACACTCACCACACGAACGTTTTCGGAAAGTCCCGGAATACCCGGCCGCAAGCGACATGTATCACGAACGATGAGGTCTATTTGCACACCGGCCATCGACGCCTGGTATAGCGCCCGAGTGATATCCACGTCTTCCAGCGCATTCATTTTGAATTGAATTCGACCCGGACTGTCCTCGCTATGCAACGCAATCTCGCGCTTGATCTTGTACAGGAGTGCCGCCTTGCTGCGCCGCGGCGAAGTCAGCAGCTTACTGTAATGACGCTTCGCCATGAAACCGGTGGTGAGAAAATTGAACAACTCGCCAATATCCGCGGTCAATTCCGGATCGCAGGTCAGTAGCCCGAGGTCACCATACAGTCGTGCAGTGCCGGAATGGTAGTTGCCGGTTCCGATGTGCGCATAGCGGCGCAGGCCGCTGTAGTCGCGACGAATCACAAGGATTACCTTGCAATGCGTTTTTAAACCGACCACGCCGAAGGTGACATGTATGCCTGCCTGCTCGAGATGGCGCGCCCATTCTATATTGGCGCGTTCGTCAAACCGCGCTTTGAGCTCCACCACAACTGCTACCTGCTTGCCGTTTGCGGCAGCCTCGACGAGATGCTTGATCACCTGCGACCGGCGCGCAGTGCGATAGAGCGCCATTTTGATTGCTCTGACTTTCGGATCGCGTGCCGCGGTTTTCAGAAATCTCTCGACCGACGTCGAAAACGACTCATAAGGGTGATGAAGGAGTACCGCGCCCTTCTCCCGGATGACATGAAAAATGTTGCGATCGGCGGTGAGTTCGGGATTGTCAATCGGATGGTGCGGCGCGTCGCGCAGATCGGGACGGTCGATCGACATTGCGAGATCCATGAAGTCCTTACGATCGAGAGGGGGATCCACCTCGGTCACATCCGTTGCTTCATTGAGTCCCATCTCCGCCGCCAGCATACCCTCATGCACCGGAGACATACCTTTTACGACATCCATACTGACGACCGGCGCAAACTGACGATCGCGCAACTCCGACTCGATCATCGCCAGAAGGTCGTCAGCGCTTTCCTCGTCGGTCTCGGTATTGGCATTGCGAATGACTCGGAAGAACTCGCACGACAGCACTTCCATGCCGGGAAACAACAGGTCGAGATTATTGGCGATGATTTCTTCGAGCATCACGAAGGTCGTACTGTCTGCGATCTGGATAATCCCCGGTATGTCCGGACCGATCGGCGCCTTGACCCGGACCAGTTGCTCCTGATCACGATTGCTTCTGACAGTCACAAAAAGATTGATCGAAAGATTGGAAACAAACGGAAACGGATGAGCAGGATCCGAAGCTTGCGGTGTTACCAGCGGGAAAATCTCGCTGCGGAAATGCTCACGCAGCCAGTTTTTTTGCGTTTCGCTAAGCTCGTCGTAGGTCGCGGCATGGATGCCGTGGTCTCGCAGCTGATCGCGCAATTGCAGAAGCAGGTATCGCTGGCGTTGCCTGATATCGTGAACGACAGCCATACATTCGTTGATTTGTTGTTCCGGCGTGCGCCCGTCAACCGTAAGCTGGCTGACTCTCGCCCCGACCTGTTGTTTGAGACCGCCAATTCGCTTCATCAGGAATTCGTCGAGATTCGCCCCGACAATCGCAACGAATTTGAGTCGTTCAAGCAAAGGCGTGCGCTCGTCTTCCGCTTCGTGCAGCACGCGCCAGTTGAAGTTGAGCCAGGTGAGCTCGCGGTTCAGATAAAGCGCAGGGTCATCAAGATCATAGCCGTCTGCACCTGGCTCGCCCAGCTCCCCTGCCGCGCCGGCAGTCGGAGGCGTTGCCGGACGCTCCGATTCCACTGCCAATCCCGCCGTGGTATCCGAGGTCTCGTTATTCATGCTTTCGCTGATCGGTGTGCTCATCGCTAAATCCCTGCAATACAACTCGATTCTGCTACCAGTTTACTACGCCCGGATTACTAACCCCACGCTAACGGTTCATTACCCGGACAATTGAACATAAGCCTGCTTTAGAGTCCCGCTAGGCAACCCTGTAACAGCATATTGACAGAGTCCATTCCCTGATCGAGGAAACGTTCAATCTGCCCGTGAATGTCGCCCTCGCCACGGCCTGCGGCCCAGTTGACGACAACGCAAATACTGACATAGGGCAATCCGATTTCACGGGCAAGCCCGGCTTCCGGCATGGCTGTCATTCCAACGAGATCACAGCCGTCGCGCGCCATGCGGTCGATCTCGGCAGCCGTTTCAAGACGCGGCCCCTGGGTTGCCCCGTAGACCGCCTGGGTCAGAACATCCACTTGAGCCGCCGCCGCGGCATCGATGACAGCCTGGCGCATGGCGGTGTCGTAAGGCGGATCAAGCTCCACATGCACCACCTTGTCGAGGTCGCGATCGAAAAACGTATGCTCGCGGCCGTAGGTGTAATCGATAAGCTGATGCGGAATCACGACCCGTCCCGGCCACATGCCGGCGCTGATTCCGCCAACGGCATTGACCGCTATGATGCGGTCAACGCCGGCATCGAATAGTGCCCGAATATTCGCGCGATAATTCACCCGATGCGGCGGTATGTTGTGATCGAGACCATGGCGCGCCAGAAACACCACCTCGGTGCCATGAAATTTCCCGCTGGACAATGGCGCCGACGGAAACCCGAATGGCGTGGCGGACTGAGCAGAGCCAGCGGCCTCCAGCCCGTCCAGTACCGTCAGACCCGTACCTCCGATAATGGCGCAACGCTTCATCATTCGGCCAACGCATATATGGCATCGAGGTTCCGGAAAAAACCCCGATAGTCCATGCCACAGCCGAATACGTACCGATCCGGAACCTCAAGCCCCACAAAATCGGCGACCATAGGGACCGGCACAGCACGCGACAGGCGTTTCTGCACCAGCACCGCAGTGCGTAACGAGGCCGGGTTTTTAGAAGCAAGTTCCTCTGTTATCGCCGCCAGCGTGATGCCCTCGTCCAGGATGTCATCAACAATGAGCACATCGCGTCCCTGCAGGTCCTGCGGCGGCGCCACTCGCCATTCAAGCTGTCCACCGGAGGTAGCGCCGCGGTAACGCGTCGCATGAAGATAATCGACGGTGTGCGGAAACGTAAAAAGGCGCATCAATCTGACCAATGGCACCAGGCCGCCGAGCATTACGCCTAGCACAAGCGGTGAACGGTCGTTATAGGTTTCATTGATCGCACGCGCCATCCGCCCCAGCGCCGCCGTCACTGCCGTCTCGTCGACAACCAGATCGGCGTTCTTAAACGCCACCGCCGGGTCAGGCAGGGAATTCAACACGACGCTCCGGCTCGCGCATTGCAGGGCGGCGGAACTGTGCGTTTGCGGTGGCCTTTGAAATCAGGCATCGAGCTGCAAACTCGGCGTGTCCATGCAGTGAGCGACGATCTCGCGCTCCTCGCGCCAACGCGCGTCATGCTGCAGATCCGCCAGCGCCAATTCACCCTTGCCATGAAGTCGGGTCAGCCGTAGCTGTCCTGGCGGATCGTTAAAATCCTCCAGTGCGCAGAGGGCATCCGCGATCGCATCGAAATCGTTGCAAATCAGAACCATATCGCAACCGGCCTCCACCGCCACGCGGGCACGGGTGGGAATGTCGCCAATACCTTCTGCGCCTCCCATTGAAAGATCATCGGAGAATACCGCGCCGCGAAAGTCCAGGTCGCCCCGAAGTACATCCACCAGCCAGCGTCGGGAAAAACTCGCGGGCAGATCGTCAACCTTCGGATACACCACATGGGCAGCCATTATTCCGGGAAGACCGGTTTCGATGAGCCGCCGAAACGGTGCAATATCATCGTCGATATCCGCGAAATCGCGGCGGTCAACAGGCAGCACGAGATGGGAATCGGCCGCGACGGCACCGTGCCCCGGGAAGTGCTTGGCGATCGCGGCCATGCCTGCCGCCTTCATGCCACGTATCAATGCTCTGGCGAGCGCAACGACTGTACCCGGATCGCGGTGAAAAGCGCGATCGCCGATAACCTCGGAAAAACCCCAGTCGAGGTCCACGACAGGAGCGAAACTGAAATCAACGCCGGCGGCACGCAACTCCGCAGCGAGAATCCAGCCGCAGGCCGCAGCCGTTTGAATTGCACGATCCGGATCCAGATCGAACTGACGGCCGAGAAGATGCATGGGCGGAATACGGGTAAACCCGGTCTGGAAACGCTGTACCCGCCCACCTTCCTGGTCGACCGCTACGAGAAGCGGCGGCGTGCGTAGCGCATGAATCTCGTCAACCAGGGCGCGCAACTCGGCCGGCGCTACAAAATTTCTGGTAAACAGAATGACCCCGCCGATCTGCGGATGCAG
This sequence comes from Chromatiales bacterium, assembly GCA_002868855.1. Classification (GTDB taxonomy): domain Bacteria; phylum Pseudomonadota; class Gammaproteobacteria; order Steroidobacterales; family BM003; genus BM003. Next base: position 5,826 of record PKUM01000314.1, read on the forward strand.
CAGAAGTTCGCGTTCGTCGCGGCTTAGTTCGGTACCGGCCAATCCGACCATCAATGGTCCCAACGTCACGCTTAACCCTCCCGTATTTCGACAACCGTTCCGACCGGCGCGTATTCGAATAACTCGACGATATCCTTGTTGCGCATGCGTATACACCCGTGCGAGCGCGGCTCACCCATGGGCTGGTCGTCCGGAGTCCCGTGGATGTAGATATAACGGCGCATGCTGTCGACCGCACCGAGACGATTCCGGCCCGGCTCACAACCGCTAAGCCACAAAATTCGGGTAAGAATCCAGTCGCGGTCGGGATACCGCGCAGCCAGCTCCGGCGTATAGATCTCTCCGGTGGGACGCCGCCCCCGCAAAACAGCCCCGACGGCAAGACCGGAGCCGATCCGGGCCCTGACGACATGGCGCCCGCGCGGAGTGCACTCACTGTTTGCCAGCTCACCCGGGCCATTTAGAGCGGTAGAGACCGGGTAGCGCGCCACCGGAGCGGCAGGCGCGAATAACGTCAACTCCTGGCGCGAAAGATCGACCTCGATCCGGCGCAGCGCGGCATCATCGCGCCCCGACGGCTGCTGATTCGACGGGATCAGGATTTGCCCCTCCAGCGCGAAAAAGGGTTCTCGACCAAGCTTACATTGTAGTAACGGACGTCGTCGGTCACCTCTTCACCTATCCATTCCGGCAGGTCAACCACCTCCGTAATACTCGCAAGTTCGACTTCGGCAATTACCAGGCCCGAGTTCTCACCGTGAAAGACGTCGACCTCCCAGGTGTGGCCACGATCCTCTACCCAGAATCGGGTCTTGTCTATCAGAGCCCCTTCGCAGAGTTTTTTCAGCATCACCTCGGCATCGCCAACAGGAATCTCGTATTCGAATTCGAGTCTGCGCATCCCCGATTCGCGGCTCTTCAGATTGATCCACGCACGCTGGCCGTTGGACCGGACCCGCATCGAACAGCGGCGCCCGCCAGCAAAATAACCCTGGCGCATCCTCATTTCGCGCCCGACCTTCTCACGCCAGGCGTCGTTTGCAATCAGAAATTTTCTTTCTATTTCTTCTGCCATCGGCTCACCGCGACAAAACAGCAATCGACTCGATATGGGCGGTGTGCGGGAACATGTCCATTACACCGACTGCATCCAGACGATACTTGTGAGTATGAACGAGCACACCCAGATCCCGGGCCAGGGTTCCAGGGTGGCAGGATATGTAAACCACCTTTCGCGGTGCAAATCGTGGCATATGCTCGACGATCGCCGCGGCCCCTGCACGCGGCGGATCGAGCAGCACGGCATCGTATTGGCGTGTCCACCAGGCATCCGTGTGCTGCGCCGAAAAAAGATCCGCATACTCGATATTGACAGCCGCGATGCGGTTGCGTTCGGCATTCTCCCTGGCGCGCATTACGAGCGGGCGATCTCCCTCCACCGCTGTCACTTCGGCACCACTGCGCGCCAAAGGCAAGGTGAAATTTCCGAGTCCGGAAAACAAGTCGAGGATGGATTCGCCGGGTTGTGGCGCCAGATGTTTCAACGCATTTCCGACCATGGCCCGGTTCAGCTCCGCATTGACCTGGATAAAGTCCGTCGGCTCGAAAAAAATTCGGATGTCATGCTCGGCCAGCAAATAATACAGCTGCGGTGCTGGCGGTCGCAGCGGTACTATCGTATTTACCCCGCCGGGCTGCAGGTAGAACACTATCTCATGACGCTTGGCAAAAGCCGCCATGAGTTCAAGGTCCCGATCGCTCGGCGCGCTCAAAACACGCAGCACCATCGCTACCGCATTGTCCGCAATGGCGACTTCAATCTGCGGAATCTGGTGTCGGATTGTCAGCTGAAAAAACAGTTCAGACAACGCATCGAGGCGATGACCGACTGCCGGATGCAGTACCTCGCAACGATTCATATCACACAGGAACGGTTTCGCCCGTTCGCGAAAACCAACCAGTACCCGGCCTTTCTTCGCAACAAATTTGGCTCCAACCAGGGCGCGTCGGCGATAACCCCAAACCGGCCCCGTCAGCGGCGCAAACACCTCGCCGGGCTCGACCGAACCGATGCGTGAGAGATTGTCCAGAAGCGTCTTTTGCTTTGCCTCAATCTGGCCGGCGGCCGACAGATGCTGCAGGCGGCAGCCACCGCAGCGACCGAAAACCTCGCAACGCGGATCGACCCGTTGCGGTGAAGGGGTAACGATTTCGAGGAGTTCGGCTTCATCGAAGTCGCGGCGGCGGCGCCGGGTCCGGTAATACACCTCTTCTCCCGGCAGGGCCCCGTCGACGAAGACCGTCTTGCCGTCGGCCGTGGCCACACCCCGGCCATCGTGACTGAGATCACTGATCACCGCCAGGACCGGCGCGTCTTTTGCAACGGCCGTCATGAGCGGGCCCAGGCCTCCAGGAACTGATTGAAGTGCGGCCTGTCCGCCTCTTTCAAGACTTCGCGTACCCGCTCGCACTCGGCATCATAATTCTCGCGGGTAACACGCCCACGCATCAGCTCGAATCGCAGATATACCAGATAGGTATTGAGAACATCCGTTTCGCAATAATCGCGAATGGCCTGCAGCCTCCCGTCGCGGTAGGCATCCCAAACATGCGCTCCGCTCATCCCGAGTTTCCCGGGAAAACCAAGCATGACCGCAATCTGATCCAGCGGTGCGCGCGCGCGGCCCTGGAAGCCCGACAGCACATCCATCAGATCGGTGTGACGCCAGTGGAACCTGTTCAGGTAATTGTTCCACCTGAATGCCTGATCGTCGTCGCCCATTTCCCAGTAACGCGGTGCGGCTATCCCATGCCGCAATGCGCGGTAATGAAGAACCGGCAAATCGAAACCGGAACCGTTCCACGAGACAAGATCCGGCGTGTAACGTTCGAGGCCGTCATAAAAACGCCGGATCAACTCGGCCTCATCGGCCTCGAGTTCGCCTAGCGACCACACCCGAAACTGGTTGCCCGTGCGCATTGCAACCGAGATCGCGACGACCCGATGGCAGTGCAATGCGAGGAATTCATCGCCGGTCTGCTGCTTGCGCAGCGCAAACATCGCCTTGGCAACGTCTTCTTCGTCGAGCCCGTCAAGGTCAAAAAGCCGACGCCCAAGTTCAGTGTCCGGAACCGTTTCGATATCGAATGCAAAACAATGCATGGACTTAGCTTCCCTTCCGCAGCAGAACCGCAACAGCCACCACCAGGCCGGCTTCGTCGCTGAGAGTTACAAAACCGTCACCGATACCCATCTCGGTGCACAGTTTTCGGCCGCGGCTGGAGTAGACGATCTCAGGCTTACCGCGACGGTCCGGAATCACTCCAACATCACGCACCCACATGCCGTGGGCAAACCCTGTTCCCATGGCCTTTACCACCGCTTCCTTGGCCGCAAATCGCATGGCCAAAAAGCGAATTTTGCGTTTCTGCAGCGCGTAGATTTCAAGCTCCTGAGGCATCAGGATTCGACCCGCGAAGCGCTCGCCAAAACGCTCGACGCTGCGCGCGATGCGATCGACCTGAACGACGTCGGTACCGATGCCGAAAATCATCCGTGACGCGCTTCGCTTATCAGGTGTTTCATCTCGGTAACCGCGGTCCCAAGCCCATCGAAAACCGCCCTGGCGATAATCGCATGGCCAATGTTGAGTTCGACAATCTGCGAAATTACCGCTACCGGACTGACGTTGTGATAATGGAGTCCATGTCCGGCATGGACGATAAGCCCCGAACCGTCGGCATGAATGGCCGCGTCGCGGACACGTTGCAGCTCTCGGGCTTTCTCGTGCTCGTCCGCGGCATCCGCATAAGCGCCGGTATGGAGTTCGACGACAGGGGCACCGGTCGCGCGCGCCGCATCCAGTTGCTCTATATCGGGGTCGACGAACAATGAAACGCGAATTCCGAGTTTCGCGAGCTGGTCGCAGGCGGTGCTGATCTTGGCCAGCTGACCGACCACATCGAGACCGCCCTCGGTGGTCAATTCCTCGCGACGCTCCGGAACCAGGCAGCAATCTGCGGGACGAATGTCCGATGCGATCGACAGCATCTCGTCGGTCACCGCCATCTCGAGGTTCATCCGCGTCTGCAGCAAATCCTTCATCGCGCGCAAATCACGGTCCTGGATATGGCGCCGATCCACGCGCAAATGCAGTGTAATGCTGTCGGCTCCGGCCTGCTCCGCCATCAGGGCCGCATAAACCGGATCGGGGTAGCGGGTGCCGCGCGCCTGCCGTAGTGTTGCCACATGATCGATATTGACGCCAAGGGAAATACCGCCGAAATTCACAGCGAATCCTCATCTATTCAGACTGGGGCGAAACAGTCTATCAGGCGATCAGCGGCGTTTCATTGCTCGCAACACCTGGCGCGTCTTCAGTGGACGATCGCCTAGCTGGAGATCGAGGGACGCCCTGAGGACCCGGCGCGCCTCACCGAGACCCGGCTCGTCCTCGAGACAGTCCGCCGCGAGCGCCATCAGAGTCGCTCCGCGTACCGGCAGTGCTGCTTTCTGCCCCGCGCGCAGCTGTACCGGTCCATGCTCGGGACGATAGTCATACGTGAGCTCCGGATCGATGGCGAGCCCGGTCATGGCTTCATTTTCGAGTAATAGCCCGTAGCCGAGCGCTTCCAGCAAACGCTTTTCGAATCGGCGCAGCACCGGCGCCAGCGCCGCGTCCGCGACGGCAAGCTGGGTCAGGGCAGTGCTGTACGCGGAGTAAACCGACGGGCACGGATCGCGACGTTCGGTCAGGCGCAGAATCAACTCGTTCAGATAGTAGGCCGCAAACAGCGCCTCGCCGGCGAGACCGGACGGCGGCGCAGCCGCCTCCGCCGCGGTCAGGGTCGCGAGATCCCCGCGCAGGCTCAGCGACATTAACAGTGGAGCGAACGGGCGCAGCAATCCACGCAGACGCGAGCGGCGACCGCGGCTTCCGCGGCTGATCACTCCCAGCCTGCCATAGTCGACAGTCAGCACTTCGAGAAGCTCGCTGCTGTCCCGGTAAGGGCGCTGGTGGAGCAGGAAAACAGGTTGCAGGCGTATCCGGGCGGCGGCCTCAGACATCGTAGCCAAAACGTCGCAGGTGGCGCTCGTTGTCGGCCCAGTTAGACAGGACCTTTACCCACAATTCGAGATGTACGGGACGGCCAAGTCTTTTTTTCAAGTCCAGGCGCGCCGCCCTGCCGACAGCCTTCATTGTCTCGCCTTTATGGCCTATTGCAATCGCCTTTTGACCCGGTCGTTCGACCCAGATCACCGCATTGATCCGCACGCCTTTTTCGTCCTCCTGGTAAGCCTCGATCTCGACATTGATACCGTACGGCAATTCCTGGTGCAAAGCCCGGGTTAGCTTTTCCCGGATTATTTCGGCAGCGATGAAACGTTCGCTTCGGTCTGTGAGCTGATCGGCTGGAAACAATGCCGGCCCCACCGGCAAACGCGTCCTGATTGCATCGAGCAGGCGCGCCACGCCGTCGTCCTTCAATGCCGAAAGCGGAAAAATCTCCTCGCACCCGGTGCGATTTCGCATATCGTCGATGAACGGCAGCAGTGCCGATTTGTCAGCTGTGCGGTCAATCTTGTTGATTGCCAGAAATGTCGGGATTTCCTGTTGCCGCAAGCGCTGCAGTACGTCGTCGTCTTCCTCGGTCCAGCGCAACGCTTCGATGACGAACACTGCGAGGTCAGCGTCGGCGACAGCAGTCTTCGCTGCCCGGTTCAGACTGCGGTTCAGGGCGCGTGCGGCGTCCCGGTGCAAGCCCGGCGTATCCACGAATACAATCTGCGACGCAGTATCCGAGAGGACCCCGAGAATGCGATGCCGCGTGGTTTGCGGCTTGTGGCTTACAATCGACAGCTTCTCGCCGAGCAGCCGGTTCATCAGGGTCGACTTTCCTACATTGGGGCGGCCGGCGATGACCACGTAACCACTGCGCATTGGCTCGCCGCTCACGCCTGCGCCTCCAGCATCTCGATCATCCGCTGCGCAGCGGCCTGCTCCGCGCGACGGCGGCTGCTGCCATGACCCAGTGATACGAGATTCAGCGACGGAACATGGCAACTGATATCGAATTCGCGCTTGTGCGCCTCGCCAGTGGCGGCTTCCAGCCGATAGTCGGGGAGCGCCAGTTTTCGCGCCTGCAAATACTCCTGCAACCGGGTCTTGGCGTCTTTTAGTGATGCTGCCGACGGCAAAGAGCCAAGTCGTTCGGCATAAAGGCTTAGCAGCCAGTCGCTGCAGGCATCGTGACCGCCATCGAGCAGCACCGCGCCGATAACCGCCTCGAACGCATCCGCCAGAATCGACGCGCGACGGAATCCACCGGCCTTGAGCTCCCCCCGGCCCAGATTGAGGTGTTCACCGAGACCGAGTTCGCTGGCCATTTCAGTCAGCGTTTCGCCGCGCACCAGCTTCGCCCGAACCCGACTCAGGTCGCCCTCGGAAGCGCGCGGCAAGCGCCGGAACAACTCGGCACCGATAACATAGTTCAGGAAAGAATCGCCCAGAAATTCGAGGCGTTCATTATGACAGGGGCCGGCACTGCGATGGGTCAGCGCCGACTGCAAAAAGGACGGGTCATTGAAGTGGTAACCGAGCAGGCGCTCGGACCATCGCTCAACCTTGCTCACCTTCCCACATGAACGTTTTTACTGAAATCCACCTGGAATGACACGTTGGCGATATACGGGGCCGTATGCTCATACTCGATCGAAACATCGTACCCGCCTTCGGCTTTGCGAATCTTGAAATCCTTAATGCCAACAACTGTCACGCCTTCGATATCCAGGCGCTTCTCGATCGAGGCCCTGACCACCGGAGCGGACGGCGACTGCCCGTTGAACTCATCCCGAGCACCGTTCATCACGGACTCGATTTTCATGTATTCGAGATAAATAGGCACAAGACGCAAGCCGGCAAAGACGATTGCACCGGCAATTATCGCCGTGAGCAGGAATCCGATAAGGGTCATACCCTTCTGTCGCTGGCGCATCATTCTCTCCTCCCTCTAACGTATTGCGTCGCCGACTCGGCTCCACATTGGCGAGCTGTTTCCCCAGTCCCAGTTCATCCAAATGCGAACGGCCTTGCCTACGAGCATATCCTCGGGGATAAAACCGACCGCGGAAAAACGGCTGTCACGACTGTTGTCGCGATTATCCCCCATAACAAAAAAATGTCCCTCAGGAACCACGTATTCGCCTTGCGGACTGTTCTTGCCACGTATCATCAGTATGTCGTGCTCAGCGTCGCCGAGCTTTTCCCGATACAACTCCGATAGCGGCTGCGATACGTCAGCCTCCGAATCGTAGCGCTCGATCGGAATCTTCTCACCATTGATAAAAAGCCGTTTCCCACGATACTCGATTCGATCACCAGGCAAGCCAACCAGCCGCTTGATGTAATTGGTGCTCGGGTCACTCGGTAACCTGAACACCACGACATCCCCGCGCTGCGGCTCGCCGACAGGCACCACCTTTGTATTCAGCACGGGCAGGCGCAATCCGTATGCGAACTTGTTCACGAAAATGAAATCGCCCACCAGTAGTGTCGGCATCATGGAGCTCGACGGTATCCGAAACGGCTCGTACAAAAACGAGCGTACTACCAGTACAACCACGATAATCGGAAAAAACGAACGCGCGTACTCGACCAGCAACGGTTCTTGCGCGGTCGTCTCACCGGCCGTGACCCGACGCGGTTTGAATTTCCACGCGTCGATCGCCCAGATGACACCGGTGACAATGGCCGCCACCACCAGCAAAAGTGCGAAATCAATCTGCATTGGTATGCCTGTTCACGAAAGCGTGCGCAGTATTGGTCATTTTTTCTCCACCTGCAATACGGCCAGGAATGCCTCCTGCGGGATTTCCACCGAACCGAGCTGTTTCATCCGGCGTTTGCCCGCCTTTTGCTTCTCCAGCAACTTTCGTTTCCGGCTGACGTCTCCGCCATAGCATTTCGCCGTAACATTCTTGCGCATCGCTTTGACCGTACTGCGGGCGATGACGTGAGCGCCAAGCGCGGCCTGAATCGCCACTTCGAACATTTGCCGCGGAATGAGTTCGCGCATTTTCTCCACCAGTTCACGGCCGCGCGAATAGGCTGCCTCCTTGTGCACGATTATCGATAATGCATCGACCCGCTCCGCATTGATCAGAATGTCCAGTTTGACCAGCGGTGCCGCCTGAAAGCGCGCAAACTCATAATCGAAGGAAGCGTAGCCGCGACTCGAGGACTTCAGACGGTCGAAAAAATCGAGCACGACCTCCGCCAGTGGCAACTCGTATTCAACCTGTACCTGGCTGCCGGTGTAATGCAGGCGCTTTTGTACACCGCGTTTCTCGATACATAGTTTGATGACTGCGCCAACATGCTGTTGCGGCACCAGGATATTCGCCTTGATTATCGGTTCGCGGATTTCGTCGATCTGATTTACTGCCGGCAAATTGGACGGGTTATCGATGCTCAGGATTTCGCCGGAAGTGTCCAGAACCTGGTAGATCACCGTGGGCGCGGTAGTGATCAACTCGAGCGAATACTCGCGCTCCAGCCTCTCCTGGACAATTTCCATATGCAGCATGCCGAGAAAACCGCAGCGGAAACCGAATCCCAGCGCCTGCGAGGACTCCGGCTCGAAATGCAGTGCCGCGTCGTTCAATCGCAATTTCTGCAGCGCTTCACGAAACGCCTCGTAATCGTCCGAGCTGATCGGGAAAAGACCGGCAAAAACTCGCGGCTGCACCTGCTTGAACCCCGGCAGCTGAGCATCGCAGGGTTCCTTCGCATCGGTCAGCGTATCCCCGACCGGTGCGCCATCGATGTCTTTGATCCCGGCAATAAGAAACCCGACCTCGCCGGTACCGAGCGTGTCCGAATCGGTCATCTTCGGGGTGAAGCGGCCAACACGATCGACCTGGTGGGTGCGGCCCGTCGACATCACCTGTATTTTGTCCCGGCGACTCAAAGTGCCATTGACGACCCGGACCAGTGACACGACACCGACGTAGTTGTCGAACCACGAATCGATGATCAGCGCCTGCAACGGCGCATCGGGATTTCCGGTCGGAGGAGGAATTCTCTGAACCAGCGATTCCAGCAATTCCGGCACGCCGAGGCCGGTTTTCGCGCTGGTCAGCAAAGCGTCATGGGCCTCTATCCCGATAATCTCCTCAATTTCCTGCATTACCGTGTCGGGACTCGCCGACGGCAGGTCGATCTTGTTTATTACCGGTAATACCTCGAGTCCCATATCGAGCGCCGTATAGCAGTTGGCGACGCTCTGGGCCTCAACCCCCTGCGCCGCATCGACCACGAGCAGCGCGCCCTCGCAGGCGGCCAGCGACCGCGAAACTTCGTACGAGAAATCGACGTGACCAGGAGTATCGATGAAATTCAGGCGGTACGGGGATCCGTCCCCACTGACATAGTCCAGTGAGACGCATTGCGCCTTGATCGTAATACCCCTTTCGCGCTCCAGATCCATGGAATCGAGCACCTGCTCGGCCATCTCGCGCTCAGCCAGCCCTCCGCACAGCTGAATGAAACGGTCGGCCAGAGTGGACTTGCCATGGTCGATGTGGGCAATTATCGAAAAATTACGGATATTCTGCATCGAGAACCGGGGTCACGGGGCGGCGCAAGGCGCCGCCGGATAAAGCTCGCCATTATACGGGCTTAACAGCGAATCGACCTATGTCGCGGCCGCCTGCAAAGCAGCCTCGACCCGACCGGCATCCAGCTTGAAACGACTGAGAACCTCGGAACCCAGCAATAGCACCGGCACCTGGCTGCCATAGCGCGCGCTGATCTGAGGATCCTCATCGACATCAAGAACTCGCAGCGACACCGGATATCCGGCCAGCAGCGGCTGCAACTCCGCCACCATGACCTCGCAGAGATGACAGTGTTCGCGGCTGTAAAGCGTCAGAAAAGGCCGGGTTCCGGTCAAGGCGAACGCTCCGTCGCGCCGCGCCCGACCACGCGTGGGCGCCAGCCGCGAGCTGCGCGAATCCGCGCGTCCATACGTCGCGCCGGAACGAAACCCAGTAGCAGACCGGCCGCTGCACCCGTCAGGGTCGAAAGGTCGTTACCATACGCGGCGCCGGCCGCAGCTCCGCATAGGAGCCCGACGAGCGGCACGAAATACAACAGCATTGCCGCTCTCTGCAATTCACTGGCCGGTATGCCAATGCTGACGCAGTCACCGGGCTCGAGCTCGTGGCCGCCCGACTCCACCGCAAGGAGCGTCTCACCGGGCTGATTTCCCTTGGAAAAAAGATAAGCCGCGCAGCCGCGGCCTGCGCTGCACTGCCGGCATTCCGGTTTGGGCCGGCATCTGACCCAAACAGCGCCATCGGCGATCTTCTCGACCCTGGCATCGCAAACAATCAACGCCGCGCATCCCGCGTCGTCTTGCGCATCGAATCGGCAATCATTTTAACCGTGACTGCGGGGACCTCTCCGACGGCCGTGACCATATGTTCGTCAGCGCGCGCAGTATGAGCAAACGCGGCACCTCGGTGGGAGGTGCCAGGCGCCAGGCCCCCGTCGCCACGACTTCCCGGCTCGACAAATACCGAAACCGACGCGAGCCCGTCCGTGTAGACGATGTGCTGGGTCGGCGAATCGGAGTCCGGCAGATACTCGCTGTTGGTCGCTTCCAGGCGGAATCCCGGCGGCAGATCCGCGGCCTGCCAGACATCGGGCCGAGTCTCGGTGCCGGCCGGGGCTTCGTCTCGCTCGTAATACCAGGTGAAATCGCTGGCATCGACACCAGGCTCTACCGCCGACACCGGTATTTCGTCGCTGAGCGTAATGCTGTGAAACAGAATCTGCTCAATTACACCGCCATCTTCACCGAGCAACTGAGTTTTCAGCGGCAACGATGTCGATTGTTCCAGCCACAGTTTGTAGCCATAGCGATATTCGTCGCGCGGCTCGATAACCAGCACCCGGGTATCCAGGTGCAGAAGTTTTTCCGCGCCGAGCGAAACGAAATCGTAGTACAGCCCGAGCTTTTCGGAATACTGTGGAAGATTCGCAAACAGCGGGTTCTGGTTATTGCGCTTTTCGACGAAAACCGAGCGCCGATCGGGCAGGATGCAGCGCACTTCATCGTCATTACGGATGATTTCACGGCCGGAACCATCGATCGAAACCAGGCGCTCGGTAATCCTGCCTTCGGAATCGACCCGGTGAACAACCTTCATCGTTTCCGACCGGCCGAGATGGGTATGAATGAATACCCCTTCGTAATTCGTCCGGTCCAGTGCCCATGCCATTTCACGCAACAAACTGCTTGGGTCTGGCTCGGCAGCCGCCAGAGCGCTAAGAGACAAAACAGCGAGTCCGGCAAGACTGCGCAACAATGCTCTCATTGGCCGATCTCGTCCTCGGTACTACCACTGCGTCGCGCACGATCGAGGTCATCCGGGGCAACGTCCGCAGCGGCGGAATCCTCCGCCACGGGTTCCGAAATCACCCGGCTATAGGTGCTCTTCCGTGCCATCGGCGCATATTCGCCATGCCGCACGAAGTAATACTCCAGCCGCTCGGGCTCACTCGAGTTGGCGGTGGCGGTTTCCGGAACCGTGTAGGTCGGCCCTCCCTGCTGCAACGCCATGCCAGGCGCCTCACCGGTGATCGGCATCTGCGGCCCTGGCATCAGGCTGAACAATGCCACGACCGCCACCGCCGCTGCGATCGCCATACCGAGAACCGGACGCAGATATGCTTGCATCCCGCCGAGAGTAGGCAGTGGCCCCGACGGTTCCTTCGAAACATCGGCACGCACGCGCTCCGCAAAACCGGAATCCAGCAATAACGGCGCACCGCGCAAGACCTCACCGATAATCGCGAACCGCGAATATTGCGCGCGTAACGGAAGATCGCGCGACAGACGCTCGGCAAGCAGCTCGAACTCGGCCGCATCGAGCTCGTCGTCAACCAGTGCCGATACCTGAAAATCTAATGGACTCGCCATGTCGGTTCCTCAATTCACCAATGGCTGCAAACGCTTGTCTATCGCTTCCCGGGCGCGAAAAATCCGCGACCGTACCGTTCCAACCGGACAGGTCATCGCCTCGGCGATTTCCTCGTAACTCATACCCTCGATCTCGCGCAGCAAAATGGCTGTGCGCAAATCTTCGGGCAAACCCCGTATCGCATCTTCGACCGCTTCCCGAATCTCGTTGCTGAGCAGCAAGCCCTCTGGCGTGTCAATGTCCTTGAGGCGGTTGCTCAGCTCGTATTGATCCGGATCCTGCAGATCGAGTTCGAAATCCACCGGGCGCCGTTTCGCTGCAACCAGGTGATTCTTTGCCGTGTTAATCGCGATCCTGTAAAGCCATGTATAAAAAGCGCTGTCGCCACGGAACGTCGCCATCGCGCGATAGGCCTTGAGAAATGCCTCCTGGGCAACGTCCATAGCCTCGGACGGGTCTCTCACGTAGCGCATCACCAGTTTTACGATTTTGTGCTGGTATTTCAGTACCAGCAGATCGAAGGCGCCCTTGTCCCCTTTCTTGACACGCCCGACCAGTTCGCGATCAGTTATCTTTCCCGGCATCGACGCCCCCCACTCGGTGCGTACGCCGGCATGCCACAGACATAGACCCTGCGTCAGGCGGAAAGTTCTTACCAAATTGATCGGTATTTTCCGTAATAAGCCCCCACCTCAGATAGACCGCCAGGCGTCGCCGCCGGGCCGCGGAAACCGTCTCCGGAGTGAGCCAGATGCGGTATCTCCGCCCTTTGTGGTCGCGCCAGACCATTGTTATCAAATGGTAGCCCAAACAAAGGAATTCCTCGAGGATTGCTGTCGTGCGACAGCCGTCCCGCGCCTCGAGCCACCATCCTCTTTCCTCGCTAAACCCGCAACGTCGAATCGACGCCGCCGTCGCGAGTTCCGTTCGCATCGCCATTGCGGCACTGCAAAAAACGCCGATAGCGAGCACCGTTGCAACCGGACCGTCAACCCCGCCCAGGGCGATACCGGTCAGCGCCAGCGCGTGAGTAAACATAATAAAAACGGCGACTCCGCTACCAGCCCGCAGCTCAATTGTCTGGTTCACCGCGGACCCGATCAATTATTGCTTTCATTGAATCGTTCTCAGGCGTCGAGCGTCCCAGCAGGAAACCGTATAGCTCGGGATCCTGCAGATCCAGTAACGCGCGGAAAGCGGCCTGGTGCTCTGCTGTCGCACCCTCGTAGTACCGGTCGAGATATCTTTCGAGCAATTGATCGAGTTCTTTCATCCCGCGACGGCAGTGCCAGCGAAGACGGGACAGTTCACTCATTTCGAGCGGCGCACGCGGCGGCTAGTGACGCCGCTCAATAAGGGCTTTCTTTATTTCACTGATGTAGCGCGCCGGATTGAGGCCCTTGGGACACGTCCGCGTGCAGTTCATGATGGTATGGCAACGATACAGACGGAACGGGTCTTCGAGCTCGTCGAGCCGTTCGCCGGTAGCCTCGTCACGACTGTCGACAATCCAGCGATAAGCCTGCAACAGTATCGCCGGGCCGAGATAGCGGTCGCTGTTCCACCAGTAACTCGGGCAACTTGTAGAGCAGCAGGCGCACAGGATGCAGGCTGACGGGTCGTTGATCAGCTCCTGCTCTTCTTTCGACTGCAGCCGCTCGCCATCCGGTGGCGGCGGGGTGCGCGCCTGCAGCCACGGTTTTATCGACGCATATTGGGCGTAGAAATTGGTCAGGTCCGGCACCAGGTCCTTGACGACCGGCAGGTGAGGTAACGGATAGATTTTCACGTCACCCTTGATCTCGTCGCTGGCCTGGATGCAAGCCAGAGTATTGCCGCCGTCGATATTCATGGCGCATGAACCACAAATCCCCTCGCGACAGGAGCGGCGGAAAGTCAGCGTCGGATCGATTTCGTTCTTGATCTTGATCAACGCGTCGAGAACCATCGGCCCGCAACTGTCCATGTCAACTTCGTAAGTATCGACACGCGGAGTTTCTCCGCTGTCCGGATCGTAGCGATAGACCAGGAAGCGGCGCACATTCCTGGTGCCGTCTGCGGCCTTGAAATGTTTTCCCTTGCCGATTCGAGAATTTGCGGGGAGTCGGAACTGGGCCATGTGGCGAAGTCTCCTTGAGCGATTGCAGTCAGTACACGCGGGCCTTGGGCGGAACGGCCTCGACTTCGTCCGTAAGTGTCTCTTCGTGGACCGGACGATAATCGATACGAATTTCCGTCGGATTCGGCAGCCAAGCCAGAGAGTGTTTCATCCAGTTCGCATCGTCCCGATCGGAGAAATCCTCTCGTGCATGCGCACCGCGGCTTTCCTTGCGGTTTTCCGCCGAGCAAATGGTAGCCAGCGCCTGACCCAGCAGATTTTCCAGCTCCATGGTCTCAACAAGATCGGTATTCCATACCATGGAACGGTCGGCCACCTTGATGTCGGCGAACTCGGCGCATGCCGCGGTGAGCAACTCAATGCCTTCCCGCAGGACCTCGCCGGTGCGAAACACGGCGGCATGATTCTGCATAATCTTCTGCATTTTCAGGCGCAGCTCGGCTGTCGTGACACTGCCGTTGGAATGGCGCAGCCGGTCAAAGCGATCCACCGCCTGCTGCCCGGCATCGCCGGCCAACGGCTTGTGGCGCTGATTTGGCGCAACGATGCTGCCGCAGTGGTGCGCTGCCGCACGCCCGAACACCACGAGGTCGAGCAACGAATTCGATCCCAGTCGATTCGCGCCATGCACAGAAACGCAGGCCGCCTCGCCGATCGCCATCAGACCGGGAACCACATGTTCCGGGTTGCCATCTTTGAGCGTTACGACTTCGCCATGGTAATTGGCCGGAATCCCGCCCATGTTGTAGTGCACGGTTGGCAGGACCGGGATCGGCTCCCTGGTTACGTCTGTACCTGCGAATATCTTGGCCGTCTCGGCGATACCCGGCAGACGCTCGTTGATGACATCCGGGCCGAGATGTTCAAGGTGCAGGTGGATGTGATCATTCTCCGCCCCGACGCCGCGGCCCTCGCGGATTTCGATCGTCATGGAACGGCTTACAACATCGCGCGATGCAAGATCTTTCGCATTTGGCGCATAACGCTCCATGAAGCGCTCGCCGTCGGAATTGGTCAGATATCCGCCTTCGCCACGCACGCCTTCGGTGATGAGGCAGCCAGCGCCATAGATTCCGGTGGGATGGAACTGCACGAATTCCATATCCTGCAGTGGGAGTCCGGCGCGCAGGACCATGCCGTTGCCGTCGCCGGTGCAGGTGTGAGCCGAGGTGCAGGAGAAATAGGCCCGGCCGTATCCTCCGGTGGCGAGTATGGTCATATGGCCGCGAAACCGATGCAGGGTGCCATCGTCCATACGATAGGCGACAACGCCGCGGCACTGGCCGTCTTCCATGATCAGATCTACGGCGAAATACTCAATAAAGAACTCCGCATCGTGTTTGAGCGACTGCTGATACAGCGTATGCAACATTGCATGACCCGTTCGATCTGCGGCGGCGCAGGTGCGTTGCGCCGTACCCTCGCCAAAATGGGTCGTCATCCCGCCAAAGGGCCGTTGATAAATCTTGCCCTCCTCGGTGCGTGAAAACGGAACGCCGTAATGCTCGAGTTCGATGACCGCATCCGGCGCTTCCTTGCACATATACTCGATCGCATCCTGGTCTCCGAGCCAATCGGACCCCTTGATGGTGTCGTACATATGCCAGCGCCAGTCGTCCTCACCCATATTGCCGAGCGCGGCACTAATGCCGCCCTGCGCGGCCACCGTGTGGCTACGCGTAGGAAATACCTTCGTGATACAGGCGGTCCGGAGCCCCTGTTCGGCGAGTCCGAACGTCGCCCGCAGACCCGCCCCGCCGGCGCCGACGACGATAACGTCGTAGGTATGGTCGATGAATTCGTAAGTTCGGCTCATGCTCAGGCTCCGAAACTGATCCGCAATACGGCGAATATCCCAACCACCGCGGCAAACAGATGAATGAATTTGGCTAACACCAGCGCGATGACCTTGCCGCCATCCTCATGGACGTAATCCTCGATTACCACCTGAACGCCAAGGCTCGAATGGTAGAAAAGAGTCGCCACCAGAATAATCAGCAGAATCGAGTTCAACGGCGCACCGAGCCATAGCCGGACCGTCTGAAAGTCGAAACCATCAAGACTTGCAAGCGCAATCGCGAACCATAAACCGAGTATCGCCAGGGCCGCGGCGGTCACTCGCTGTGACCACCAGTGACCGGTGCCGTCTTTCGCTGAGCCTAGCCCAAGCGCCTTGCCTAGCGGGGTGCGCAGACTCATGACGAACCTCCCGCCAGAAGTGCGACCCAGAAAACCAGTGTCAACACTAAAGAAGCGATCACAACTGCCCAACCGGATGCGTAAACCTGCGGCAACTCGAAGCCCCAGCCGGCATCCCAGGCCAGATGACGCAGCCCGTTGCACAAATGGTAGAAAAAGCAGTAACTGACAGCGAACAGGATCAGCATGACAGGGACGGAGCCGAGCACCTCAAGCGCGCCGGCATAGGCCACCGGGCCCGATGCCAGCGCCAGCAGCCAGTAGGCGAGAAGCAACGCGCCGAGCGACATGACAACCCCGGTAATGCGATGGAGGATCGAGAGCACCGATGTGATTTGCGGGCTGTAGACCTGCAAATGCGGAGAAAGCGGACGATTATCAGTCGCCATCGTTAGTTACACCCTTTTGCTGTTCTGAATGGTCAAAGAGAAGAAGCTCCGTGCGCGTTTGACCTGGAGCGCGTCGTCGCGCGCCTAAAAATCGATACAGCGCCCCGCTTTTTCCCAGTCGCCATAACGCGTCGGATCAGGACCATCCCGGCCGCCGATCTCCTTCGCTGGCTCTGCCCCGCTGTCAGGCACAGTTGCGGAACCGGATTCGGCCCGTTCCGCAGCAGGCAATTCGTTTTTTTCTTGGCGTTTTTGCATCCGGCCTAGTCTGCCAGATCAACGGTCGTATTTCACCTTGCATTAGGGCCACCAAGAGCCAAGAATGCGGCGCATATGATCGAGCCTGACAAACTGGCGGACAGCACCGCGGCGGAAACGGGAGAAGCCTGGGCGATACCCCATTTCGGCACGCTTAGAATCAGCGGCGACGATGCGGCGTCTTTTCTGCAGGGACAGCTCTGCAACGATGTGCGAAAGCTGGATGAGGCGCATGCCCAGCTGACCGGCCTCAGCGACGCCAAAGGCCGGCTCCAGGCCATTGCCTATGCGCTTTCGCCGCATCCGGACACGATAGACCTGATCCTGCCGAAGGAAATCATCGAGCCGGTTGCCGCCATTCTCGGACGGTATGTTCTGCGGGCCCGGCTGCAAATTACTGATTTCAGCGACAGTGTCGAACTCGCGGCTGTATCCGGGCCGGCAGTCCCGGTGTGGCTGACCGCAAACGGCTTGGCTCAGCCCGCGCCCGGGCCCATGGCTGTCACCGCGGCGGCAGACGCGAGACTGATTCGCCTGCCCGGTCTCGACAACACCTTTTTGCTGCATCAGCGGCCTGGCGCATACCCCATAGCCGCAGACAGCGGCGAAAAATGGGAACTGCAGCGAATCCGCGCCGGCGACCCGACCATTTTCGCAAGCAGCCGGGGGCTGTTTGTCGCGCAAATGACAAATCTCGATCTGCTCGACGGAATCAGTTTCGAAAAGGGTTGCTACACCGGTCAGGAAGTCGTGGCCCGAACCCAGCATTTGGGGAAAATCAAACGCCGCATGTTCCGATTTGCAGTACCGGGCGGCCATAACCCGGAACCGGGCACCGTATTGACGAACGGCGGTCAGAAGGTCGGCAACGTCGTCCGCTCGGCCGGTGCCGAGTGTCTCGCCGTGGTTCGCACTGATGCGCTGGCTGGCGAAGTCAGGGCAAAATTACCCGGGACGAGC
>PKUM01000032.1 GCA_002868855.1 Chromatiales bacterium
CAATTGCCGGCGCTCGCCGAGCGAACCGCAGTAGCGGAACTGCTCGGCGCCCTGGACGGGCTGCTGGTTACCGGAAGCCCTTCCAATATCGAGCCCGGCCATTACGGCGGTGAGCCCAGCAAGCCCGGTACATCGCATGATCCGGCGCGCGATCAGACCACGCTAAAGCTGATTCCGGCTGCAGTGGCCGCCGGACTGCCAGTGTTCGCTATTTGTCGCGGCTTCCAGGAAATGAACGTCGCATACGGCGGCAGCCTGCATCAGGAACTGCGAGATCATCCGGATCGGGATGATCACCACGCTGACGAGCGACTGCCGATCGAGGAGCAGTACGGGCCGTTGCATAGCGTACGCTTCGCCGCGGGAGGCTTGCTGCAAAAACTGACCGGCCGCTCGGAGGCAACGGTAAACTCCGTGCACTATCAGGGTATCGACCGGCTCGGTGAGGGACTCGGCATCGAGGCGGTGGCCAGGGACGGGCTGGTGGAAGCATTCCGGGTTGAAGATGCGCCAGCGTTTGCGCTGGCGGTGCAATGGCACCCGGAATGGCGGGTTCTAGAAAACCCCGTTTCACTGGCAATTTTTCGCGCATTTGGCGCGGCCTGCCGCGCGCGGGCCGGGGAGTAGCAGGCATGGAAACGATCGAGGAGTGGCTGAAGAAAAACGGTATCGACGAGGTCGAGGGTATCGTCGCGGATATGGCCGGAATCGCCCGCGGCAAGTTCGTTCCCGCCGATAAATTCTGTAGCCATGACGGCATGCGGCTGCCGGAATCACTGTTTATCCAGACCGTGACGGGTACCTATGCCGAAACCGATGTTGTCAGCGACGCCGATCAGGACATCGAACTGCGTCCCGACCCGGACACAATACGACTGGTGCCGTGGGCCACCGAGCCGACGGCCATTATTATCCATGATTGTTTTTTTCACGACGGCGCACCGGTCGACATATCGCCGCGTCACGTACTGCGCCATGTGCTCGACCTCTATCGGCAGAAGGGCTGGCAACCGGTCGTGGCGCCGGAGGTCGAGTTCTACCTGGTCAAGCCCAACACCGACCCGGACTTTCCGCTCGAACCTCCCATTGGCCGCTCGGGGCGCCCCGAAGCGGCGCGCCAGCCATTCAGTATTGATGCGCTGAACGAATTCGACCCGCTGATCGAGACGGTTTACGACTATTGCGAGGCGATGAAAATCGAGGTCGATACGCTGATCCACGAGGCTGGCGCCGCGCAGATCGAAATCAACTTCCTGCACGGCGATCCGCTGGCGCTGGCTGACCAGGTATTTTTGTTCAAACGCGTCGTTCGCGAGGCGGCCCTGCGCCACAACGTCTACGCAACGTTTATGGCCAAGCCGATGGAGAGCGAGCCGGGCAGTTCGCTCCACATCCATCACAGCATTGTCGATACCGCGACCGGCGCGAACATTTTTTCGGATGAGAACGGCGAGCCTACCGAGGAGTTCTACGGGTTCGTCGGGGGCCTGCAACGCTACACACCCGACTGCGTGCTCCTTTACGCGCCCTTCGTCAATTCGTACCGGCGGTTCGCCCGATATCTCTCTGCGCCGATCAATGTGCAGTGGGCGGTCGACAATCGTACTGTCGGTTTGCGAGTGCCGCGCAGCGGGCCGGAGAACCGCCGGATCGAGAACCGGGTGGCCGGCGCAGACGTAAACCCGTACCTGGCCATAGCAGCATCGCTCGCGAGCGGCCTGCTGGGAATAGAACAGCGTTTGCGCCCCAGCGACCCGATTTCGGGCAGCGCCTACGACCTGCCATTCATTTTCCCGCGCGACCTGACGATGGCGGTGCAGCGGCTCCGTGAGTGCATCGATATCCGGCCATACCTGGGGGAGCGTTTCATCGATGTGTATACGGCGGTCAAGCGTACCGAATATGAAGCGCACTTCCAGGTAATAAGCGCGTGGGAGCGCGAGCACCTTTTGCTAAACGTGTAAGCGCGGTTTGCGCGGCGCGACGTTTTTCGGGAGACAGACTTGGCAACGGCAACAGAACGAACGACGGCGCAGTGGCAGGCGCTCGACAGCGCCCATTATTTGCACCCGTTCACCGACTATGGCGACTTGAGCCGCAAGGGCAGCCGCATTATCACCCGCGCGGAGGGGATCTACCTGTGGGATTCGGACGGCCACAGGATTCTCGACGGCATGGCCGGTCTGTGGTGCGTCAACGTCGGCTACGGACGCGAGGAACTGGTAGAGGCGGCGCGCCGGCAAATGAGCGAACTGCCGTACTACAACAGTTTCTTCCAGTGCACACACCCGCCCGCGATCGAGCTGGCCGAGGTGTTGACGCAGCTCAGCCCGGCATCGTTCAACCACGTTTTCTTTACTGGTTCCGGCTCGGAAAGTAACGATACCGTGCTGCGGCTGGCGCGGTACTACTGGCAGCTGCGAGGTCAGCCGCAGAAACGGGTTTTCATCAGCCGCCACAATGCCTATCACGGCAGCACCGTGGCCGCTGCCAGTCTTGGCGGGATGAAGCCGATGCATGGCCAGGGTTGTCTGCCGATTCCCGGTATCGAGCATATAGAGCAGCCGTATTACTTCGGGTACCAGGGCGATCTGGGAAAAACCGAGTTCGGCGTCGAATGTGCGCTGGCGCTCGAGCGGAAGATTCTCGAGGTCGGCGTCGACCGGGTAGCGGCGTTTATCGCCGAACCGATTCAGGGCGCAGGGGGTGTGATTATCCCTCCCGATACCTACTGGCCCGAAGTGCAGCGCATCTGTGACCAGTACGACATTCTGCTGGTTGCCGATGAGGTCATTTGCGGATTTGGCCGGCTCGGTCACTGGTTCGGTTCCGAACACTACGCAATCCGGCCTGACCTGATGCCGATCGCAAAGGGGATGACCTCCGGGTACCTGCCGATGGGCGGCGTACTGGTCGGCGATCGGGTCGCCGACGTGGTGATCAACGACGGCAAGGAGTTTTTTCATGGCTTCACCTATTCCGGGCATCCGGCCTGCTGCGCGGTTGCATTGGCAAACATCGAGCTGATCAAACGCGACGCACTGGTGGAGCGGGTTCGCGAGAAGAGCGGTCCGTACCTGGCACGGCAGTGGGCGACCCTTGCCGATCATCCGCTGGTGGGCGAGACGCGCAGCTGCGGCCTGGTCGGCGCGTTGGAACTTGTGCGTGACAAGGCGACGCGAGCGCGGTTCGAGCCGGCTGGGCGAATCGGTACGCTATGCCGCGACACCGCTGTTAATAACGGCCTGGTGATGCGCGCGGTTGGCGACACCATGATCATCTCGCCGCCGCTGATCATCGACACGTCTCAGATCGACGAGCTGGTTGCGCTCGCCCGGCGCAGTCTCGACATTACGGCAGAGCATGTCCTCTGAATATCCTGCTTCCTACTACGCCGCCACCGCCCGCGGCGTCGTCGCCCGGCCGCCCCTGACCGGTGCCATTGATGCCGATGTCTGCGTCGTAGGCGGCGGCTACACCGGCCTGGCGGCAGCACTGCACCTGGCCCAGCGCGGCTACGACGTAGTCGTGCTCGAGGCGCATCGGGCCGGGTGGGGTGCTTCCGGACGCAATGGCGGTCACGTCGGCGTCGGCCAGCGCCGTGGCGCGACAGAACTGGTCAAGATGTTCGGTTTGGCGCGTGCGCGCGAATTATGGGGACTTGGCCGCGACGCCGCGGAGCTGGTCAAGAGCCTGGTTCGCGAACACGCCATCGACTGCAATCTGTCGCCGCGGCAGATGGTCGCTGCCGCAAAGCCGTCGCATATGGAGGAAATGGCCGCAGAGATTGAATTGCTGAACGGGCAGTTCGGCTATGCGGATATCGGCATGTTGAGCCGCACCGAGCTCGAGGAGCAACTGGCCAGCCCGGTATTTCACGGCGGCTGTCTCGACACGGGGGCTTCACACCTGCACCCGCTGAATTACTGTCTCGGGCTGGCAGCGGCCGCGGAAAAGGCGGGAGCGAAAATCTTCGAGCAGTCCGAAGTCGTTGCGATGGATGGTGCGGACCCGGCGACGCTGAGCACGATAAAAGGCAACGTGACTGCGCGTTTTGTGGTGCTGGGTTGTAATGGGTATCTCGGCGCGCTGGAGCCGCGCCTCGCCGGCAGGATCATGCCGATCAACAATTTCGTGGTCGCGACGGAGCCGCTCGGTGACCTCGCGGCTGGGTTGATTCGTAACCGAGCCTGTGTCCACGACACTCGCTTCGTGGTCAACTACTTTCGCCTGTCTGCGGACAACCGCCTGATTTTCGGCGGAGGCGAAAACTACAGCCGCCGGTTTCCCTCCGATATCGCCGCTTTTGTCCGCCCCTACCTGTTACGTATTTTCCCTCAGCTCGAGCCCGCTGCGATTGAGTATGCGTGGGGCGGTACCCTGGCGATTACGCTAAACCGGCTGCCGTGTATCGGCCGGCTTCCGCCTAACGTGTTCTACGCACAGGGGTATTCCGGGCATGGTGTGCCGATGGCAACGCTGGCCGGCCAGCTCATTGCCGAGGCGCTGGCGGGAAGCGCTGAACGATTCGATTTAATGGCGGGTATTCCGCAGCCAAAATTCCCCGGCGGAACGCTGTTGCGTTATCCGGGACTGGTACTCGGAATGTTGTACTACGCGTTGCGCGACCGGTTTTGATTGCTGCCGTGCATTGCCGCCGGGCGCCGATACCGGGCCGGAAACGGTCACCCACAGCGGCGTTTAGGGTGGGGTCGTGACAGGCGGTAAAATCGAGATTTCGGTGGGCGGCCAGACGCATGCACCGGGGCCCGGCGAGGCCTGTTGTTTCGATACCTGCCTGCCGCACCGGTTTCGCAACAACGGCGACGAGAACTGCGAGATTTTCAGCGCGAGCACGCCACCGACATTCTGACCCAGGCAACGGCCGCATATTCGACTATATTGTCTGAGATGAACACAAAACTGCAGACCGTGCTGGAGGCCTTCTATGAAAAGGAGCGCGCCCGGCCCGACGACGTATTTCTGGTGCAACCGATGGCTGGCGCCGAGGTCGCGACATACACTTTTGCCGAGGTCGGTGAGCAAAGCCGCAGGATGGCGGCCTACCTCCGCAGCCTCGGCCTGCCCGAAGGCAGCAACATTGCGCTGATCTCGAACAACTGCGCGCACTGGTTCATTGCGGATCTGGCGATTTGGATGGCGGGGTTCGTCTCCGTCCCGATCTATCCCGTTTTGACCGCCGAGTCGGTGCGGCCGATACTCGAGCACTGCGATGCCAAGCTGGTTTTTGTCGGCAAGCTCGCCGACTGGCCCGCGATGGCCTCTGGCATTCCCGAGCACCTGCCACGGATCGGTCTGCCAATTCGTCCCGAAGGCGAGTTTCTCGAGTGGGAGTCACTGATCGCCGCGAATGAGCCGCTGGCGGAGTCGCGCAAGCCCAACCCCGATGAGCTGGCAACGATCATCTACACCTCCGGTACCACAGGCGACCCAAAAGGCGTGATGCACAGTTTTTCGACGCTTGGGTTTGCGGCAAAAAGCGGCGTCGAACTCTACAATATCGGTGCCGATGACCGTTTGTTGTCGTATCTGCCGCTCGCCCATGTCGCAGAGCGCGCGGTCGTGGAGTTCTGTGCGATCTATTCCGGCGCCAGGGTTTTTTTCGTGCACTCGCTGGATACTTTCGCCGCCGACCTCGCCCGCGCACGGCCGACACTTTTTTTCGGTGTGCCGCGTATCTGGTCCAAGTTGCAGAGCGGGGTCCACAAAAAGGTCGCTCCTGCCACGCTCGACTGGATTCTGCGGGTGCCGTGGCTCGGGCGGCGATTTGGCGCAAAGATCGTGTCCGGGCTGGGCCTGGACCAGGCGCGGCTGGCAATCAGCGGCGCTGCGCCGATCTCCGAAGGCTTGCTGGAATGGTATCGGCGCCTCGGGCTGTCGATTCTGGAAGGATATGGCATGACCGAGAATGCGGCCTATTCGCATGGCATGCGGCCCGACTCGATTCGCATCGGCACGGTCGGCCAGCCGCAGCCGGGCGTCGAGGTCCGGCTCGGAGCTGGCGACGAGGTCCTGGTGCGCAGTAATGCCACGATGCTTGGTTACTACCGCAATCCCGAGGCGACCCGCGAGTGTCTCGATGAAGACGGATTTCTGCACACCGGTGACGCCGGGGCCATAGATAGCGATGGTTTCCTGCGCATAACCGGACGGGTAAAGGACAGTTTCAAAACCGCCAAGGGCAAGTTCGTCGTACCTGCTCCGATCGAGTCCCGCTTGCTGGATCATCCCGACATCGAACAGGCCTGTGTACTGGGCCGGGGCCTGCATGCGCCTCTCGGTCTTTGCGTTTTGGGTGCTCATGTCGCGGACCAGGGCAAGGACACGCTGACGCGTCAGTTCGAGCAACTTTTGCAACAGCTCAATGCCGGACTCGAAAAGCACGAGCGCCTGTCGGGTCTTGTCCTTGTCGGCGAGGAGTGGAGCGTGGAGAACGGCTGCCTTACGCCAACGCTGAAGGTGAAGCGCCCCGCGCTCGAAATGCGCTACGGCAAATTTCTCGAACAATGGGCCGAACAGAAGACCGCCGTCACCTGGGCCGACGCCTGAGTCCGGCCGGATGGTCTAGCCACGCAGGTACCACTGATACTCCAGCGGCTGAATCTGAGCATGGAACTGGTCGAACTCGGCCTGTTTGACGATCCCGAAAAGCTTGTGCATTTGCGGGCCGAGATAATCGGCGAGAAGCCCCGAACGACGATAGTTCGCGATCGCGCCATACCAGTCGGAGCGAATTGCCGTTAAGTCCTGTCCGTAGGCGTTGTCCTCGATCGGTGCCGGCGCATGCAGGGCCTGGGTTATTCCGCGATGCATGCCTGCCAGCACCGCGGCGAGTAAAAAGTAAGGGTTGGCGTCGGCGCCTCCGAGTCGATGCTCGAGCCGCATCGCGCTACCGCGCCCGGCCGGGATTCTTATTGCGGCGGTACGGTTGTTGACACCCCATGCGATCGCGGTCGGTGCAAACGATCCGGGCTGAAGGCGCCGGTAGGAATTCGCGTGCGGGGCAAACAACAGCGTGCATTCGGTCATGGTTTCCAGCAGGCCGGCCACGCAATGTCGCAGCAGCGGGCTTTCTCCGAAATCGCCGTCGCCCGCGCAGACGTTGGCATTATTCGCATCGACCAGGCTGACGTGTGCGTGCAATCCGCTGCCGGCAAGCCCGGCAAAGGGTTTGGCCATAAAAGTCGCGTCAAGGCCATGCTGGCGGGCTACTCCACGAATCAGTCGCCGCAGCAACACAAGCTGGTCGCAGGCCAGCAGAGGATTATCTACATGGCGCAGATTGACCTCGAATTGGCCGGGTGCGTACTCCGCAACTGCGGCATCGGCGGGCAGGCCCTGGGCCGCGGCGGCGGCCGCGATTGCATCGAATATCGGCGCGAAATCGTCGATTTCCTGGATGCTGTAGACCTGAGTTTCCCGCTGCGTCCGGCCTGTAACCGGATTGCACACAAGCGCCGGCCGGCCGTGTTCGTCGAGTTTCGGGTCGATCAGGTAAAACTCGGTTTCCAGCGCCACCACCGGGCGTAGCCCGAGTTCGTCAAACCGGCCGATCACGCGGGCAAGCGCATGCCGCGGATCGCCCCAGAACGGGCTTCCATCCAGAAGGTACATGGACAGCAACATCTGTACGGTGGGTGTCGCCGCCCACGGAACCGGAACCGGATCGGCGTCAACCGGCCTGCACACGCCGTCCTTGTCCCCGCTGAGGTAGCCGAGCCGGGTCTGTTCCACGGTTTTGCCGGTGATATCGCTGCCGAATACCGAGATGGGCAGGTTCAGACCGCGTTCACGGACCTTGGCAATGGCAGCAGCGTCAATTCGCTTGCCGCGAAGGACTCCATTGAGATCGGCCAGCAGGCAATCCGCAGTGCCGTTTGCGCTGGCCGACTCGCTTGCGCCGCGGCGCCCACCGGTGCTCTTGTCGATCATCGCTGGAGTGTATTCCCAGCCGACCGGGCGTTCAATAAACGCATCAGTGCGCAGGCAATTAAACGATCATAGCGATTGTGTGCCGGTTCTGGCAGCGATTTTCAGGGGCGTCAGGCCTGTTGCCGCGATGTTGCGGAGCCCGCGTTGCGGCAATGGGGTTCAATATTTTTGACGAGCTGGTTGTGCGAAAAATCGTGGCGTCGCGTATGCCGGAGCGGCGCTCCGGCAACGTATACTTGCATTCTTTCGACGATGACCGGGGCTGCCGATGCGTCATCTGATAGCGATAACGTGGCTGGTTGCCGGATGTGCCGGGCTGGGCGGCTGCGGCGATACCTCCACAACGGCAGGACCGGTGGTTCGCGTCTACAACTGGAGCGACTACATCGCGGAAGAAACCGTTGCCGATTTCGAACGTGAAACCGGCATCGATGTGGTTTACGACGTCTTCGACAGCAACGAAGTGCTCGAGGCAAAGCTGTTGTCGGGCGCGTCCGGCTACGACATCGTGGTGCCCACCTCGGATTTTCTCGGCCGCCAGATTCTCGCCGGTGTATTCCAGCCGCTGGACCGGGCCAAGCTGCGCAACCACGTCAATCTCGATCCCGGGCTGATGGAGCTGATGGCGAGCTACGATCCCGAAAACCGGTATGCGGTACCGTATCTTTGGGGTACGACCGGGATTGGGTACAACGTCGACATGGTCGCGGAACGGCTCGGCGATCTTCCCATCGACAGCATTGGTATTTTCTTCGATCCGCAATACCTTGCGCGCCTGGCCGACTGTGGCGTAGCCGTACTCGATGCGCCGAGCGAACTGTTTCCGGCAGTGCTGAACTATCTCGGCTACGACCCGAACATCCAGGATCCCGAGCTATACAAAACGGTTGCCCGGGACGCGTTACTGGCGATCCGGCCCTACATCCTGTACTTCCATTCCTCGCAATACATCAACGATCTGGCAAATGGCGACATCTGTTTTGTGTTTGGCTGGTCCGGCGATGTCCTGCAGGCAAAGGCACGCGCGCAAGAAGCTCAAAACGGGGTCAGGATCGAATATGTGATTCCGCGCGAAGGCGCGTTGCTGTGGGTCGATACGCTGGCTATTCCGGTCGGAGCACTCAATGTCGACAATGCGCATCGTTTCATCGATTATCTGATGCGACCGGAGGTGATTGCCGAGATCAGCAACTATGTCCAGTATGCAAATGGCAACGCTGCATCGCTGCGGCTGCTCGATCCGGCAGTGCGCGATGACCCGGGGATTTATCCGCCGCCCGAGGTCCGGGCGAAACTGTTTCCCAACAAGGTCACGCCGCCGCGACTCGACCGCGTTGCGACGCGTGTCTGGACCCAGGTCAAAACGGGCCGCTAGGCCGGAGTAGCCCAGATGGATGACTCCTCGGACAACGACAGCGCAGCGGTTGAGCCAGCCGCGACGGCCGGCCCGGATGTCGTATTGCGAATGCGCGGACTGCGCAAGGAGTTCGACGGCGTCGCCGCCGTGGCCGATGTTGATCTGGACGTCCACAGAGGGGAGCTGTTTGCATTGCTCGGAGGCTCCGGTTGCGGCAAGTCCACATTGCTGCGGATGCTGGCCGGTCTCGAAACACCGACCGCGGGCCGGGTCGAACTCGACGGCACGGATATTACCCGGATTCCGCCCCACCTCCGGCCGGTCAACATGATGTTCCAGTCCTATGCGCTGTTTCCGCACATGACAGTTGCGGACAACGTGGCGTTTGGCTTGAAGCAGGAAAAACGCAGCGCCGAAGAAATTCGGGCACGGGTCGATTCGTTGCTCGACCTGGTGCATATGCGCAGTTACGCGAGTCGTAAACCGCACCAGTTATCGGGAGGGCAGCAGCAACGAGTCGCGCTTGCCCGCAGTCTGGCCAAAAACCCGCGCTTGTTGTTGCTGGACGAACCGATGGCCGCGCTCGACAAAAAGTTGCGCATGCAAATGCAGCTCGAGATCGTGGACATCATCGAGGAGGTCGGGGTGACCTGCGTGATGGTTACCCACGATCAGGACGAGGCAATGTCGATGGCCGGCCGGATCGCGATTATGAACGCGGGAAAGATTATGCAGATTGGTGCGCCCGCCGAGGTATACGAATATCCGAGTTGCCGGTTCAGCGCGGAATTTCTGGGATCAGTCAATCTGTTCGATGGGATAGTCACGCATTCCGACGGCGCGACGGTGCAGCTGAGTTCGCAAGGTCTGGAGACTCCCCTGCGGGTCGTCTCCGCGATGGAGCTGAGCGATGGCGCGCAGGTAACCGTGGCCGTGCGGCCGGAAAAAATCACGGTCGCGGCCGAGCCGCCGCCTGGCGGGTTCAACGTCGCCCATGGCTGTGTCGAAGATCTCGCCTACCTGGGAAGTCATACCGTCTACCACGTACGGCTTGACGGCGGCGCGAAGGTATTGGCGCAGGACGTCAACATGCGCCATGTCGGCGAACGCAGATTTACCTGGAACGATCCGGTTTATCTTCACTGGCAGGCTGCAAGCGGCGTGGTACTGCCCGCTTGAGCGCCGCATCCTCAATGGTTCGCGGCTGGGCGCGATGGCTGATCATCGGAGTGCCGTTGCTGTGGCTGTTCTGCTTTTTCCTGTTGCCGTTTCTGATTGTATTCAAAATCAGTTTTGCCGAAGCTTTGATCGCCGTGCCGCCTTACAGCGCGCTGTTCGAAATGGTCGACGGCGTGCCGCGTCTGAAATTCGACTTCTACAATTACCAGTTCCTGTTTGGTGACAGGCTTTATGCGTTTGCCTACCTCAATTCGCTGAAGATCGCTTTCGTCGCAACATTGTTGTGTTTGTTGATTGGTTATCCGCTGGCATGGGCTATTGCGCATGCGGCGCCGCAAAACCGGGGCCTGTGGCTTACCCTGATAGTGCTGCCTTCCTGGACGTCGTTTCTTATTCGGGTCTATGCATGGATCGGGATTCTCAAGAGCAACGGCCTGATCAACAATCTGCTGCTCGCTACAGGGATCATCGACGCGCCGCTGCGGTTGCTGCGTACCGACCTCGCCGTCTACATAGGGATTGTCTACACCTACCTTCCGTTCATGGTGTTGCCGCTTTACGCGAACATCGTCAAGCTCGATCGCAGCCTGGTGGAAGCCGCCCAGGATCTCGGGGCAAAACCGCTAACGGTGCTGCGATCCGTCATCGTTCCGCTGACGCTTACCGGAATCGTCACGGGTTGCATGCTCGTATTCATACCCGCGGTCGGTGAGTTCATCATTCCGGAATTACTCGGTGGGCCCGACACGCTGATGATCGGCAAGGTGTTGTGGCAGGAGTTTTTCAACAATCGCGACTGGCCGATCGCCGCTTCGGTCGCCGTTCTCATGATGCTGTTGCTGATCGTGCCGATCGCAGTGTTCTATCGTAACCAGTCACGTGAACTGGAGATCGGCTCGTGAGCGCCCGGATGCGTGGGCTGGTGCTGGCCGCGGCGCTGGTTTTCCTCTACCTGCCGATGCTGTTGCTGATCATCTATTCGTTCAACGAATCGAGGCTGGTGACGGTATGGAGCGGCTGGTCCGTCAAATGGTATGGCGAGTTGCTGCGCGATCAACAGATGATCGGCGCGATCTGGATGAGCCTGCGGATAGCTTTCCTCGCGGCTACCGCCGCCCTGGTGCTGGGCGTGCTTGCGGGAGTTGCCCTGACCCGGGTCGGCGCGTTTCGCGGCAAGGCCCTGCTCGGTACGATGATTACCGCGCCGCTGGTCATCCCCGAAGTCATTACCGGCCTGTCGCTGTTATTGCTGTTTGTCGCGCTAGGGCAGCTCATTGGCTGGCCGGCACAGCGCGGCATGCTGACTATCTGGATTGCTCACGTGACGTTCTGTACCGCATACGTGACGCTGATAGTCGCCGGCCGCCTGTCCGAGTTCGATCACTCGATTGAGGAGGCCGCAATGGATCTCGGGGCCACGCCGCTGCGCACGTTTTTTCAGGTCACGTTGCCAGTCATATCGCCCGCGCTGATTGCCGCCTGGTTGCTGGCTTTTACGCTCTCGCTCGACGATCTCGTGATAGCGAGTTTTGTCACCGGTCCGGGCGCGTCCACCTTGCCGATAGTGGTTTTCTCCAGTGTCCGGCTGGGGGTGAGTCCAAAAATCAACGCGCTCGCAACGATATTGATCGTAGTCGTGATGGCCGGGGTGTTGACCTCGTTGTGGCTGATGCGCCGATACCGGCGCCGCCAGCAACTGATCTGATTCAGCCACATTAGGCGAGCTATCTTGGCAGCGTCGTTTCCGCGGGCGTAGGCTGGCGGAATTCGCGGCAACCCCGAGCGCGGGCAGCATCGTCCACTGGCTCCGCACAGTAGCGGATCGCGACGCCGATGAGATGGGGTTCGGTGCTGCTGCTGTGAATGCCGCTGGCCGGCGCCTGGAATTCGACCGGCGCCAGCACGAGATCGGGATGCAGGTTGGTGACTATTGCGTCAGCGCCGAGGGCGATGCCCTGCTCGCGCAGGGTAGTGAGTATATCCTCGCGAGTGGCGTCGCGTTGGCCGCTGACCTCTATGACGCCGATATCCTCATGCGCCTGCGCGGGGCGTCGCCATAACAGGGTGATTCGGCCGTCGCTGGTGCCGCGATAATCGTCTTCATAGACCGTCACGACGGTGGTCGTTGGCGTGCTGGAGCAAGCGCCGAGCACAACCGCAAAAACAGCGATGAACCCGGTGCGGGAAAAACCTGCGGTCATATCGATGCACGGACGCCGCTTCGGCGCGAATAGTGGGGACGATACGGATGATACAACGGTGGACCAGTGCGGATAGCATTCCGGACAGGATTGTGGCAAAGATAACTAATCATGCGCCGCCTCGATAAGAGAGGCCGCAGCAATTGCAAGGGGGAACGACATGCTCGGTGCAATTCACTATCTGCCACGGCCGCTGCTCGGCCTGATTGCGCACACGACACGGGTCGGCGCCGATATCGACGCGGTTACCCAGTACGATCCGCGCGACGAGGTCGATCCCGGTTCGGTCGGGCTGACCGACAAACAGGTCGAAGCCATCTGGCGCGCCGTCAAGCGACTCTATGCGACCGGCATGCAGCCGGGTATTTCGTTCGTCATGCGCCGGCATGGCCAGGTTGTATTGAAGCGCGCGATCGGTTTCTCGAGTGGTAATGGACCGGGCGACGAGGCCACTGAACCGGTTCCGATGACACCGGACACTCCGATCTGCCTTTTTTCAACCAGCAAGGCTTTCGCGGCGATGCTGGTACACCTTTTGTCGGAGCGGAATCTCGTAAGCCTGCTCGACCCGATCAGTCATTACCTTCCCGAGTTCGGGCGCAATGGGAAACAGGATATTTCGATTTACCAGTTGCTTTGCCACAAAGCGGGCATCGCGTCTATTGAAGTCGAAAAACAGAAGGACGTGTTCGAACTCCTGCTGGACCAGGAAGCGATCCGCGAGCGGCTGTACGACATGGCGCCGGAAAATCCCGGTCATCATCATGCCTACCATGCTCTGAGCTCTGGGTTCATTATTGGCGCGCTGGTCGAGCGGGTTACCGGAATCAGCCTGCGCCGGTTTCTGCGTGAGAATGTCAGTAAACCGCTGCGCATGAAATACCTTGATTTTGGTGCGCGGCCGAGCGTGATTCCGCGCATTGCGCGGAATTATGTGACAGGCTTTCGTCCTGACGCGCCAACCGACGTCTACGTGCGCCGTGTGATTGGCGCGTCACTGCGCAATGCCATCGATATTTCCAATGATCCGCGCTTCTATCGTTCCGTGATTCCGGCCGGCAACATGGTGGCGACGGCCGATGACTGCTCGCGTTTCTTTCAGTGCCTGCTAAACGGCGGAGAACTCGATGGCACCAGGGTGTTTTCGCCGCTGACGGTGCGCCGCGCGACGGTCGAGGTCGGCAAATCGCAGATCGACCGCTCGTTGCTGGTGCCGATCCGCTACTCGGCCGGGATGATGCTTGGCGGCGGCCGATTGTCGTTATTCGGTCCCGATGCGCCGGCCACTTTTGGACACCTCGGGCTAACCTGCAATCTGGCCTGGGCCGATCGTGAGCGCGATATCTCGGTGACCATGCTGACCACCGGGAAACCGCTGATCGGTGGCATGCATTTGCCGATGCTCGTCGCGTTTCTGTACGGCATTTCAAAGCATTGCCCGAAGATTTCCGATGCCACAGGTGGCAAGCGCCGGTCGCCAGTAGCGGCATGAGCCGGGTCCGCTGCCTGCTTGACCGCCGGCATCCGCCGTCGCAAGCTAGCAACGCGAGACCCGGGCCAGGCCTGACTCAAGGGAATGTAAATTCAATGCGAACGTTCATAACGACAATTGTCTTGATGGTGCTTACGCTAACTGGGTTGCCGGCGCTGGCGGTGGAAGAGGGCGACCCGGCTCCCGCTTTTTCGCTTACAGACGGACAGGGGCGGGACATCGCCTTTCCCGAGCACAGTGCCGGTGCTCCCGCGATCGTGTTTTTCTGGGCAACCTGGTGCCCGTACTGCCACGCGTTGATGCCCTACCTGCAGCAAATCAAGAACGATTACGCAAAACACGGCGTCGAAGTCTATGCCATTAGTTTCAAGGACGACGGCGACCCGGTCGAACACATGCACGAGCTCGGTCACGACTTCATTGTGATGCCGGTCGGTGACCTGGTCGCTGACGATTACGATGTCTGGTCGGCACCTGGCATCCTTGTCGTCGATGGCAAGGGCGTGGTGCGTTACAAGCGCCGCTCCGTCGGTGCCGACGTCAAGCCAGGCAAAGAAATCGCCGAGTTCTGGGACGGTAAGGTCCGCGCCGCGCTCGATTTGTCTCTTCAGGATTCCAACGCCGCGCCATGACCCGGCCGGTCACTCGTCTTCGCCTTCGATCCGGCGGCGCCGGCTGCGCACCAGCCACCAGACGCCGGCGACGACCGGGACCACCATTACCCCGGTCGCAATGTCTACGTCTACCGGCCAGCCGGCTTCGACGCCGGCGTTGATTCCCATCCGCAGCAGGCCGACGACGTAATAGCTGATTGCCGCTACGGACAACCCTTCGACCGTTTGCTGCAGCTTCAGTTGCTGGTTGCCGCGCCGGTCCAGGCTTTCCAGGAGAGCCTGGTTTTGCTCCTCGATACTCATCTCCACGCGGGTACGCAACATCTCGGTGGCGCGGGCAATACGCTGCGACATGTCCTGCAGGTGAATTTCCAGTGCGCTGCAGGTATCGACGGCAGGACTGAGCCGGCGGTCGAGGAATTTGGCGAGGCTCGACATACCCGGTAATGCCTCTTCGCGCAGATCCGCGAGCCGTCTGGTCACGATGTGGTGATAAGCGCGGGTCGCGGAGAAGCGGTAGTTGGTGCGGCTGCGATGATGCTCGATTTCATTCGCCAGAACGTTGATCCGTTGCAGCATCGCCTGCTCGTCGGCGGTTGTGCGCAGGCTAAGGTTGTCGGCGATTATCGATCCGAGTTCTGCGTCGATGCGCTGAGCATTCGGCCAGATGTTCTTGGCGACCGGATAACCCAGCAATGCCATGATGCGGTAAGTTTCGACCTCCAGCACGCGCTGGGTGGTTCTGCCCGCCTGGAAGTCGCTGAGCCCGCGATTGTAGACCAGGTAGCGGGCGAAACCGTCGCTATGGATCCGGAAGCTGGTGAAAAGCGCAGCACGACGGCCAACGATGTGGCTGCCGAAAAGGACCTGGCCCTCGAACATCTCGCGCATGGCGTCACCATGCGGATCGGGCGGGTCGCCGGGCATCATTACCAGGTGCGCGGCGACAACGCTACGGCCCGGCCCGGCCTCGCGCCATTCGGTGGGCAGAAAATCCAGCGCCGTGCGTGAAAACGGCGATGTATCGCAGCCGGCGCGGATGAAGCTATAGGCGCAGAACTCGGTATGCCGCTCCCAGCGTAGTTCAAAGCCGGGGAACGACTGGTAATAACAGCTTGCGTCGGCGGCCGGCGGGTTGACGCTGTAGCGTCGTGCCAGTTGCGATAAATGTTCTATGTGGGTCGGAATCTCGGTATCTTCAGCCGGGATGGCGATATGCGATACGCATGCCGGCGCAACCACCTCGGGAAACGGACGGGCATGGAGTTCCTCGTAGAGTTCGCTGCGAAGCTGGTGCGATTTGATAGGCGTATCCATTTTTCAGGTCGGAACGCCTGTGGTCGAGGCGTCCTCAGATTTCCTCGTAACTCCATCCCTGCCGCACCCGCGTGTAGATACGCTCGATAGCAATCGAACCGGTATCGACCCCGGGCAGTAAGCCCACCTCTACACCCTGCAGCGCCAGGCGCTCGATAGTCCGGGCACAAGCGTAAAGCCGCAGGCTCGGATAATCGCGCTGCAATGCGCCGATACGCTCGGCAAACGGCGTCACGTCATTACGAAACAGTGTGAGCCCCTGTCCGTTGGCGATCAGTTCGACCTCAGGCGCGTTGCCATTGTACTCGAAGCCGGCAAGTATCAGTTCGGCCTGATCGAGACTGCGCTCCATCTCAGCCGGGTCGTCGCTCGCAAGATGGAGGACAATTCGCTGCCGCTCATCTTCGGCTCGGGCAGACGGCAGCACCCAGTCGCTGCGAACCACATAGTCGTCGATGACTGCATTGGCGCCGGAGCGCTGTCCGGCAAACCAGCTCGCGGCACCGACAATGGCGATCAAAGCGGCTGCCGCGGCCCACGGGATCGCGCGGAACCGGGACCTCTCGTCGGCGCGGATTGCGCGCACCGGCGCGGGTGGCGGCCGGTAGGCGTGGCGCAACAGGTCTTTCATCCGCCGGATGTCGTCCAGGCGCGCCGCGACTTCCGCATCGGCGAGGGCCAGCTGCAGTACTGCCTCGGAGTCTTCGGCGCAAAGTTGCCCGTCGACATGGGCATTCAGCATTTCGTCGGAAATTATCGATTTATCCATCACTTGACTCTTCTGATGCGGCGACCGGCTGTTTCCTCGGGAAGTCCCATGTCGGGATGCAGACGGTCTTTCAGCGCCCGGCGTGCCCGGCACAACCGGCTCATTACCGTACCGAGCGGGATGTCCAGCGCCGCGGCGACATCGTTGTAGGAACTGCCCTCAAGATCGATCAGGGTAATCACCTGGCGCTGCGCAAGGGGCAGGGTGGCGACTGCGCACCGCACCCGGGTAACCACGTCTTCGCGCTCTGCCGCCCGCAGTGCGCTTTCGGTCCACGGGCCGCGCTCGGGATCGAATTCCTCGGTTTCGCGTTGGCGGCGATGAAAATCGTGCAGGCAGTTGGCGAGAATCCTGTGCAACCAGCCGTCTATCGCCGCCGGATCCCTGAGTTGCGTGCGTTTCTGCAGCGCCTTGTAAAGTGCCTGCTGGACGAGATCGTCCGCGAGATACCGGTCATGGCACCATGCGAAAGCCATGCGGTAGAGACGCTCGCGGCGCCGCTCCAGGCGCGCACTGAACTCGCGACGTGAGAAAAATCCGGTAACCAGGCCCACCGTGCCTCCCTTGAATGGCCAGTTGGCGCTACCGCCGTGGTCGGGGCGCGCGCTGTTTGGAATAAAGACGACGCGTGGCACGGGATTATTCCGTTGTGCCGTCGCGTCTGGTTAAGATGATACCTTCTGCTGGCGGCCAGGTGACGGCGGCTCACGACGGAGACTATGACATGGCGCGACTGAAAATGCGCATCCATTGCGGCGCGATCCTGTTGGCATTTGCGGCGATTTTTCCGGCCTTCCCGCTTGCGGCCGAGGAGACCGTGCAGATGACCTACCAGGGTTTGCGGCTGAATGCGGTGCTTTCCGAAACCGATAACCGCGACGCGCCGGTTTTCCTGTTGCTGCACGGCACGCTGGCGCACAACGATATGGAAATCATGCGGTCGTTACGCGAAGTTCTGCATGAAGAGGGGATTGCGAGCCTGGCCGTAACTTTGAGCCTGGGCGTGGACGACCGCAGCGGAATGTATGACTGCAATGCGGAGCACCGGCATCGCCACACCGACGCAATCGGCGAGCTCGAGGCGTGGCGAAAATGGCTGGTCGAACGCGGATACCCGCGCCAGGTCCTGCTGGGACATTCGCGTGGCGGCAACCAGGTTGCCTGGTACCTGACGCAACAGCATCCGCAATCGGTCGTGGCGGCCGTGCTGGTCGCGCCCCAGCTGTGGCAGCGTGACAAGGCGGCAGCCGCTTACGCGGAGCGCTTCGGCGTGCCGTTGCAGGCGCAACTCGATCGCGCCGAGCAACTGCGAAAATCCGCTGGCGATGATGCGCTGATACGAGATTCGGGATTTGTTTACTGTGAGGGTGCGACCGTGAGCGCGGCGGCGCTACTTTCCTATCATGCTCCGGATGAACGCATGCATACGCCTTCCCTTGTCGCAGCGATCGAACCGCCGGTGCTGGTGATCGCCGCGAGCGAGGATCAGAGCGTGCCCGGAGTTGCCGCGGCGATGGGGGAGGGCGGTGACGCCAGCGTCGTGGAAATCGACGGCGCCGATCACTTCTTCCGCGATCTATACGTTTACGACATGGTTGAGGCGATCGTAGAGTTCCTCGATGCCAATGACCTCTGGTAACGGTTCATCGCCGGTCCGGCAGGTCTAGCGTATGTCCTCGTTGCGCTGTTTCTTGGTCAGCACCTGCGGCTGGATAAGCGCGTAGCCCTGGAGTTGCCAATGAGCCAGTTCGGTGATGCCCGACGGAACGACTGTCACGAAATCAGGCAGGTCGTCCGCGGTATAGCCGAAATCCTGTAGCGCTATCGCGCAGACGCGGAATTCGACGCCGAGGCTCGCGTAATAGCGCATCCGCTCTACCGCTTCGCGATACTGTTCATAATTTTGCCCGGCCAGGGTCACGATCTCGGTGCCGTGGATAACGACCTTCAGTTCGAGGTCTTCCGGCGCATAATCGTAGGGTGCGGCGGTGAGCGGATTCATCAGCGAGCGGACCCAGTAGAGGGCGCTGGCGATTTTTTCCGGATCGTCGAAGTAGAAGTCGAAAACCGCTTTCTGCGCTGTGTAAGGGGTCTCGACGACTTCCGCGGCGATTACCGGCGGTTGCGCGGCAGCGGCAAGGCACAGCAGTGTAATGCACGCGATTAGCGTGTCGAGCGGCGACGGCAATAAGTGATTTTCCGCATTGACCCGTTGTCTCATTCGTAATTTCCTTGGAGTTGACATAAGTTGTTGGGCCGGGGGGCCCGGTAAAGGCGTGGTCGGCTGGTCTCTGCGGGCAGCCGGTTCGCGGTGCTTTGCGCCGGAATAAATTTCCACCTTAGCGCGTCTTGGCCAAAAGGGGAGAAAGCGATGAGCGACAAACCAGCGGGTCAGAGACGCGACTTGAAGGCTTTGCTTGCGCAGGAGGCCGGCAAGTTGCCGCAACCCGAGCGACGGGCGTTTCTCGCAAACGGTCTGACGCTGGCGGGCGGTGCGATGCTTGGCTCAGCCACATCGGCGGCGGCCGCCAACCTGCCACCGGAGGTGCCCCCCTGGACCCGTTCAGTCGGGCGTGGTGTGGTTACCGTTCCGTACGGGATGCCTTCGCGATACGAACAGGACATCGTTCGTCGTACCGTGCCGTGGTTGACGGCAAGCGCAATCTCATCGATCAGCTTCACGCCGTTACACCGCCTGAAAGGCATTATTACGCCTAACGGACTGGTTTTCGAGCGGTACCACGGCGGCGTCCCCGAAATCGATCCGGCCGAGCATCGCCTCATGGTCCACGGCCTGGTGGACAGGCCTTTGATATTTACCATGGACGACCTGATGCGCTTTCCGAGCGTTTCGGTTATCCGCTTTATCGAGTGCCCGGCCAACGGTGGCATGGAGTGGCGCGGCGCGCAGATGGAGGCGCTGCAGTTCACCCATGGGATGCTGTCATGCTGTGAATGGACCGGTGTGCCACTGGCAACGCTGTTGCAGGAGGTCGGTGTCAGCGCCGAAGCGAAGTGGTTGCTGGCAGAGGGCGCGGACGGTTCCGGAATGTCGCGCAGTATCCCGCTGGAAAAGGCGCTTGACGACTCGATTGTGGTGTATGCCCAGAACGGCGAAATGTTGCGTCCGGAGCAGGGTTACCCGCTGCGGTTGCTGAACCCGGGCTGGGAGGGCAATACCAGCGTCAAGTGGCTGCGCCGGCTCGAGCTTGGCGATGCAGCCTGGTATCACCGCGAAGAGACGTCCAAATACACCGACCTGATGCCGGACGGGCGGGCGCGCAAGTTCTCGTGGGTGCAGGAAACCAATTCGGTTATTACCTTCCCGTGCCCGGAAAACGGGCTGAAACAAGCCGGCAAGTATGAAATCGAGGGCCTTGCGTGGTCGGGGCGGGGCCGGATCAAGCGCGTGGATGTGTCCGTCGATGGGGGTGTCAGCTGGCGCTCTGCGCGCGTGAAGGGCCTGATTTTGCCCAAGGCGCTCACCCGGTTCGGTCTTGAATGGGACTGGGATGGCGGACCTGCGTTATTGCAAAGCCGGGCGGTCGATGAGACCGGATACGTGCAGCCGACCCTCGCCCAACTGCGCGAAGCACGCGGCGTCGAATCCATCTATCATAAAAATGCGATCCATACCTGGCGCGTCGCTGAAGGCGGAGGCGTTACGAATGTGCAGATTGAGTAGGACGTTTGTCGGCCTTTGCGCGCTGCTCGCTGGTTCCGCCTGCACGCCCGAACCGGCGCAGCCGCCGGTTTCCGTGGCAAGTGGCAGCGGGGCTGGCACGATGGCGGTTGCTGCGCCGCCGGAGACAACTCCGAGCGCAACCCGTATCGGCTCTACCGCGCGCAATATCGGAACGCTCGACGATATCGAGGAGTTGAGCGTGGCGATCGCGGCAGAGCGCCGGCCCAGCGGTTATTTTGGTTATGGTGACCCGGCGACACCCGAACAGATCGCCGGCTGGGATATCGACGTGCGTCCGGATGGCAAGGGCCTGCCACCCGGCAGCGGCACCGCGGAACAGGGTGAGGCTCTTTACGAGGAGAAATGTTCGACCTGTCACGGCGTGTTCGGCGAGGGCGAGGGACGTTGGCCCAAACTGGCCGGGGACGAGCCGCTGACGGGCGAACGTCCGGAGAAGACGGTTGGCAACTACTGGCCGTACGCGAGCACGCTGTGGGACTATGTGCACCGGGCGATGCCATTTTACGAGCCGCAGTCGCTGAGCGACGATGAGGTCTACAGCGTCGTCGCCTACGTGCTCTATCTGAACGAACTGATCGAGTACGACTTCGAACTCAACCAGAGCAATCTCGCAGCGGTCGAGATGCCGAACAGAGACGGTTTTTTTGTGGATCCGCGCCCCGATGTCGTCAACGCCGTCTGCATGGAGGATTGCAAGAATCCCGACGACATACGGATCACCTGGGATTCTACCGAGCTTGGAGTGACCCCGACCCAGCATTTCCAGGACGACGTTGCCGATGCCGCAGCGCCCGCGGCCGTCGCATCTGCTACGCTTGACGATGCTGTCGGGCAAAGAGTCTACGATCAGGCCTGCAAAACTTGTCACGGCCCCGGATTGGCCGGAGCGCCCGTTGTCGGTGACGCCCCCGCATGGGCGGCGCGTCGCGACCAGGGTCTGGACGTACTTGTCCGGCACGCTGTGGAAGGTTTTCAGGGCGAGGCCGGATACATGCCGGCGAAGGGCGGACAAGTGCAGCTCGGTGACGACGAAGTCGCTGCTGCGGTGTCTTATATGCTACAAAATAGTGGCGCTGCCGATTAGTTGCGGTATCGGTGCAAGGGGTTGAGTATTAACCCAATTGTGAATGGTGACGGAGGAAGATGATGCGACAGATTTCGCTTGGGGCCGTGCTGGCCGGCCTGGTAGCGGCGATACTCGCCATACTGCTGCCCGCGACGCTGGCTGTTGGTCAGGATGCTACGGCGGTGGCAGAAGGCGAGAAACTCGCTTTCGATCGCACCAAAGGCAACTGTCTGGCTTGCCACATGATCGACGGCGGTGATCTCGCCGGAAATATCGGACCGCCGTTGCTGTCGATGCAGCAGCGTTTCCCGGATCGTGCGCAGTTGCGCGCCCAGATCTGGGATTCGACCGTCAAGAATCCGCAGACCCTCATGCCACCATTTGGCCGCAATCGAATTCTGAGCGAAGACGAAATCGACAGAATCGTCGATTTTCTCTACACGCTTTAGTCCGAATTTCCGAAG
The DNA here is from genome assembly GCA_002868855.1 of Chromatiales bacterium. GTDB lineage: Bacteria > Pseudomonadota > Gammaproteobacteria > Steroidobacterales > BM003 > BM003. The sequence goes on from PKUM01000032.1 coordinate 22,119, forward strand.
GAGCAGATCATGAAATTGCACAGACGCGTTTTTCTTTCCGGTGCCATCGCGATTTCGGCGTTGCTCGCGCTTCCGCGCGCCCTACTCGCGGCCTATCCGACCAAGGCGTTCGGCGCCGATAATGCGGATGAGGCGCTGAGCACGCTGCTGGGCAGTGCCGAACACTCGCCAAGTGACAAGATCACACTCACAGCGCCCGATATCGCGGAGAACGGTGCTGTCGTGCCGATCAGTGTTGCGACATCGCTTGAAGGGGCTGAGTCGATCAGCGTGCTCGTCGAGGAGAACCCGCAGCCGCTCGTTGCCTCGTTCGATCTGACCCCTGGCACGATGGCGGACGTCTCCACCCGAATCAAAATGGGCAAGACGTCAAACGTAATTGCGGTCGTGAAAGCCAATGGCAAGCTGTATTCGACCAGCAAGGAAGTCAAGGTAACCATCGGCGGCTGCGGCGGCTGAGCTCAAATCGAGAGGTAACGAACATGGCCAGTGGAATTCGTATCCGCGCCAAATTGAAAGACGGGGTCGCCGAGGTCAAATGCCTGATGAAGCATGACATGGAGACCGGCACTCGCAAGGACACGAAGACCGGTGAGCTGATACCGGCCCACCACATTACCGATGTCACTTGTGAACACAACGGCAAAGTCGTGATGACCGCGCACTGGGGACCGGCGGTGTCGAAAAACCCGTATTTCGCGTTCCAGGTGAAGGACGCGAAACCCGGCGATACTATCAAGGTTTCCTGGGTCGATAACAAGGGTGCGACTGACAGTGTCGAGGAGACGCTGAAGTAGGCAGCGCTGCCGTTGGCGGCTGATTTGGAGTCAATTATGAAGAAAGTTTTTCCGCTTGTATTCGCGCTTTCGGCGCTTTTTTCGGGACAGCTGCTGGCTGACCCGGAGTCCGACCGCGAAGCGTTCGTCAAGTACTTCGAACAGCGTTTTCCCGATGTTGCATTGGAAAATTATGCCAATGGCATTTATGCGCTGGATAAACCGGCGTATGAGCAATGGCTGCAGATCGAGGAGTTCCCGCCGTACGAACTGGCGATCGAGGAGGGCGAGCAGTTGTTCAATACGCCATTTGCCAATGGCAAGGGCTATGCCGACTGTTTCCCCGACGGCGGTATCGGGATACGCCAGAATTACCCTTACTTCGACACCGATCGCGGCGAGGTCGTGACGCTCGAATATGCGATCAATCTGTGCCGCGAGGCCAACGGTGAGCAACCGCTCAAGTACAAGAAGGGTCCGATAGCGTCGATTTCGGCCTACATGGCCTATACGTCGCGCGGCAAACCGTTTGCGATGGACCTCGGTGACGACCCGCGCGCGCTTGCCGCCTACGAACAAGGCAAGCAGTTCTACTATTCCAAGCGCGGCCAGCTGAACTTCTCGTGCGCAGATTGCCA
>PKUM01000193.1 GCA_002868855.1 Chromatiales bacterium
GCGTAATGTTGCTCGAGGTCGATGCGGCCGGCGCCGGTTTCAGACAGACCTGGGAGTTGTTTGCCGACGGATGGGTGCCTCTGCCCGGCGGCGTCGTGTACTGGCCCGAGCAGCTGACCGTCGACGGTGCGGCGGCGGCGGTCGTTGTACAGGGTGGCGGGCCGGCGGGGGGGTTAGACGCGGGAGTGCGTCGTCTCGAAGGACGTTTCGAGTGGCAGCAACGCCCCGGACGTCTGCGCGTTCCCGCCGCGACAGGCGTGGTCGAGCTGGCAGTCGATGGCCGCCGTATCGATTTCCCGCAACGCGATGACGATTACCTCTGGCTGGGGGACCGGCCGCGTCAGGCGGCGACCGAGGCCAGCGTCAGCATCACGGTTTTCCGCCGCCTCGAAGACGGCAGCCCGGTCTTCTTGCGTACCCGTCTGATGCTCGACGTGTCGGGGCCGGCGCGTGAGGTCGTGCTCGGCAAGGCACTGCCGGACGGATTCGTGCCCACCGCGCTGGATGCTCCGCTGCCGGCCCGGATTGAGCAGGACGGCGCATTGCGGATGCAGCTGCGGCCGGGCAGTTGGGTCGTTAACCTGAGCGCTCGCGGCACCGGGATTGTGGAGAGCGCGGAGCTCGGCGCGGCAGGCGGCGAGTGGCCGGAAGAGGAAATCTGGGTTTATGTTCCGTTGCCGCAATTACGGGTTAGCCAGTTCGAGGGCGGTGTGGCGGTCGATCCGGCCCAGGCCGGTGTGCCGGCCGAATGGCGTGGTTCGGCAGCGTATTTGCTCAAGCCTGGCGATCGTTACGGCATCGCCGAGCGCAGCCGCGGGAGCAGCGAGCAGGAACGCAACCGGTTGCGGCTCGAACGCAGCCTGTGGCTGAATTTCGACGGCGACGGGTACCTGGCGCGAGACGTGCTTGGCGGCACGCTGGTACAGGGCTGGCGGCTCGACATGGGCGCGCCGTTTCATCTGCGTCACGCCAGCGAGGGCGGCGAGACATTGCTGATCACCGGGGGCGAGACCGAGGGCGATACCGGGGTCGAATTACGCCGCCGCTCGCTGCAGCTCGAAGCGCTCAGCAGCATCGATGCGGGGGTCGCGGAAATTCCGGTCAGCGGCTGGAGACATGACCTCGACAGCGTCGCAATCTGGCTGAACCTGCCGCCCAATCACAGGCTGCTAGCCGCGGCGGGCGCCGATACTGCGCAAGGCGCCTGGCTCGAGCGGTGGAGTTTGCTGGATATTTTTATCGTGCTGCTGATCAGCGTCGCCGCCGGCCGGCTGCTGGGGTGGCCTGCCGCGACGCTGGCGCTGGCCGCAATGGCTCTGGTTTTCGTCGACGCACGCTACATCGGCTGGGTCATTCTCAACTTGTTTTTTGCGCTGGCGCTTGCCCGGGTTGCGCCGGAGGGCCGTCTGCGTGCCTTGTCGCTGCGTTATCGCCTGGTTGCGCTGGTACTCGCGGTTGTCGTTGCGCTGCCCTTTGTCGCCGCACAGGCGCGTCTTGTGATCTATCCGCAACTCGAAAATCCGTGGTGGCGGGGCGGGCCGCCGGAGTTGGTTTCGGAACGGCCATTAGCGACGCAGGATGCGGCCACTATGCATGCAGCGGCGCCACCCGGGGTGCCTGCCTTGATGGAGGCAAATAGAAAGCACGTTGAGACGGATCTTCCCGCATCGCAGCTTCAGCGACGGCCTTGGGAAAGAGATGTGCCGATGGAGCGTTATGCCCCGGGCACGTTGTTGCAGACCGGGCCCGGGGTGCCGGACTGGAGCTGGAACCGTTATCGGCTGCAGTGGAACGGTCCGGTAACGCCGGATCAGACCATGAAGCTGGTTTTGCTGGGCCCGTTTGCAAATTCCGCATGGCGTCTGGGGGCGATTTTCACGCTTATGGGGTTGCTCGGGTGGATTGCCACGTCGTGTTTCAAATGGCCGCCGCGCCGCGGCGGCGCTCACAGCGCGGCTGGCACGGCCGCCGCGATACTCTTGATCGCGGCAATTGTGCCTGCGATGGCGCCGGAGGCGCGAGCGGAAATCCCGGGCGAGACTGTGCTGGAAGAGCTGCAGCGGCGTCTGACCCAGCCGCCTGAGTGTGCTCCGGATTGCGCCCACATCAGCGTATCCCGCGTTGTCGTGGTCGGCGACCAGCTTGAGCTGCAGCTCGCTGCCGATGCGATGGTCGAGATGGCACTGCCGGTGCCAGACGCCAGTGAAGGCTGGATGCCCAGGGAAATCATCGTCGACGATGTCGCCCAGCCGTTTCTTTTGCGCAATGCTGGCGTCGCCTACCTGAAACTCACCGCCGGCACACACGACGTGCGAATGTCCGGGCCGCTTGCGCCGGCCGATGCGGTCGAAATCGTGTTTCCGCTCGAGCCCCGGCGGGTGATTGTCGATGCGGAAGGCTGGGATGTGATCGGCGTCAGCAATGGCCGACTGGCGGCGGCAACGTTGACGTTGCAGCGGCGCGCGACTGCCGGTTCAGGCGACCTCAGGCCGGCCGGCTTCCCGCCGTTTGTCAGGCTCCGGCGCCAGATCGATCTGGGCGTCGAATGGCGCGTGATCAGCCGGGTCGACCGAGTTGCGCCTCAATCTGGTGCCATCGATCTGAAAATACCGCTGGTCGACGGCGAGACCGTGCTGAGTGAAGGGCTCGATGTGCAATCCGGCCTTATTTCTGTCGGTCTCGGTGGCTCCCAGCGCAGTCGCGGGTGGGAGTCGAGACTGGAGCCGGTTTCTACCCTGCGCCTGACCAGTTCCGCCGATGGTCCGTGGACCGAGGTGTGGCGTTTGAGGATTGGCTCGCAGTGGCGCGTAGCAGCGGCTGGACTGGGACCGGCCGCCTTGCCTGCCGGCGATCAATGGACGCTGGAGTTTTATCCCCGGCCGGGCGAGACCCTGGAGCTCGCAGTGACCCGGCCCTTGGCGTCCGAAGGCCCGAGCCTGGCTATCGACGGCGTTTCGATGCTCGCCGACGTTGGCGCCCGGACCGCCACCCACACGCTGACTATCGCCTATCGCAGTACCCGTGCCGGCGAGCAGGCTCTGCAGCTCCCGGCAAGCGCGATTCTCGAGTCGGCCAGCGTGGACGGCCGCCCCCAGCCGCTGCAACTGGCCGAGGGCCGGCTTCTGTTACCTGTCGTGCCCGGGGCGCACAACGTCAGGTTGCAGTGGCGTGAGGACGCCGGGCTGGGCGCGGCCTGGCATATGTCGAAGGTGGATCTCGGAATGCCCGCGAGCAATGTCTCGCTGGCTGCCAGCATGCCGGAAAACCGCTGGGTGCTGTGGGCCAGCGGCCCGAAACTCGGCCCCGCCGTGTTGTACTGGTCGGAACTCGCCATTTTCGTGATAGTTGCGTTCGCGCTGGGCGCCGCGCCGGGCACGCCGCTGCGGCGCCGCGACTGGTTGTTGTTGGGGCTGGGTTTGTCGACCGTGTCGTGGAGTTTGCTAATCGCCTTTGCAATCTGGGTTTTCCTACTGGCCTGGCGTGGCCGGGCTCGCCCCGACTGGGGCCGCAACCTGTTTAATTCACTCCAGCTCGGCATTGCGTTGCTCAGCCTCTTTGTGATGATCTCGCTCGTTTCGGCAATCCCGGCCGGTTTGCTGGCGACACCCGACATGCATATCACCGGGGCCGGTTCGCATGGCAACGAATTGCGCTGGTTCCAGGACCAGGTCGAGTCCGGGCTCCCGGAAGC
>PKUM01000232.1 GCA_002868855.1 Chromatiales bacterium
ACCTCCACAAATGAGTAACCTGTTTCCCGGGACGGCCGGATACGATAGCAGGCAAGCGCAGGAACGTGACCTCGCCGGCAATCACATCGACTTTCAATATGGCGCCGCTCTGTTTGCCTTGGTTTTGATCGCCGTGCGGCAATATCTTCCAGCGTCGCGCCAACCGGATATGAGTAACCTGACCGGAGAGCATACGAAAAAGTTCAACGAATTGCCCGCCACAAGTGCCAGTCAGCCGCCATCCCGCGGCGCGACGGCGGTCTTCGCGTGGCGCAAAATGCCGCTGGCATGCACGGCGCGTGCCAGAGCGGCGCCAAAAAACGGGTATGCGGCAGGATCGCCAGGGTCACCGCGCCGGGCAAGGCGATGGCGCGCTGACCTTCGGCATCCCTATATCCGAGATCGTCGATAACGACCACGATCTCGGCCGGAGCCGCGGTAACAGCTACGGGGAATCCGAAAACTGCAGCCGCCCGGATGGCAGCAGCCAGACGGTCACGGAGAATGTGACGGATCACTCGGCCTTGCTTTGAACGATGCGTTTGTTCTGCTTCAGCGTATCGAGAGCAAACTCGATGTCCGAATCGTATTCCGGTTCGGCACGGGTCGGCGTAATTACGGTTCGCTCGCCGAGCTCCCGCTGGATGGAGATATCCGGTTCGATTCCGCGTTCGTGGATCGAAACGCCGGAGGGCGTGTAGTAGCGCGATGTGGTCAGCTTGATCGCCCGGCCCTTCGACAACGGCATGACGGTCTGTACGGAGCCCTTGCCGTAAGTAGTACCGCCGACAATGGTCGCACGGGCGTTGTCCTGCAATGCACCCGCCACGATTTCTGAAGCTGAGGCGGAACCGGAATTAACGAGAACCACCAGCGCCGCATCGCCCAGGACATCACCCTGGTGGGCATCCATGCGAAAACGCGCCTCGTCAACCCGGCCGTCGGCCGTCACGATGACGCCGGTGTCGAGGAACGCATCGGATACCGCGACGGCGGCATCCAGTACGCCGCCGGGATTATTTCTCAGGTCCAGTACCAGCCCCTTCAGCGGGCCGTCGTTACTGCTCTGCAAGGAATTGACCGAAGAACGCACCTCGCGCCCGGTGGTCTCGCTGAAATGGGTGATGCGCAGATATCCGTAGTCGGGTTCGAGCAATCGCGACCGGACGCTGGTGACGTGGATCAGCTCGCGAGTAAGGTCGAAACTCACCACCGCGGCATCTGCCTTGCGCTGGATTCCTAAGGAAACCAGTGTCCCGGGCTCGCCGCGGAGTTTGGAAATCGTGCTCTCCAGGCTGTCGGTCGTCACCGGAACGTGGTCAACGCTGAGAATCACATCGCCCGCCGCAATGCCTGCGCGTGCGGCCGGAGTCGAATCAATCGGCGTGACGACCCGGACCGTGTCGTCATCTACCGCAACTTCGAGGCCAACGCCGGAATAGGCGCCGGTCGTGCTTATCCGAATATCGGCATATTCATCGCTGTCCAGGAAGGCCGAGTGCTTGTCCAGACCCGACACCATGCCGCGAATTGCGTCTTCGATAAGCTGCTCGTCGGTCACGTCATCGACATAATCCGCCTTGACCCGCTCCAACACCTCGACCAGAAGTCGCACCTGCTCCACCGGAAGCAGGTTTTCCGACTGCTCCGCCTCGGTTTGCCGATCGGCAAACACCACGGAGCCGAGCGAGAGACTCAGGCCCAGAATCGTTCCGATAGTCAGTGCAAGCAAGCTGCGTACGCGTAAGCTCAAGGTCTCCTCCGAGGCACCTTACAGTCCCAAGATAGCATATGGTCCGGATATTGGCAGGTCGCCGGGACGTTAGGTAAAACGGACTCAGCGCAGCGCCAGACCGTCGGCGAACCAGCGATGCGGATTCTGCGGCTGCCTGCCCCTGCGAATCTCGAAATAGAGCGCCGGCTGGGCCTGGCCGCCCGAATCCCCGACCTCCGCGATTGTTTCACCCGGGGCCACCCACTCGCCAACGCTTTTGAACACGCTTTCGTTATGGCCGTACAGAGTCAGGTATCCGTCCCCGTGTTCCAGAATTACCAGGAGGCCAAGCCCGGTCAGCCAGTCCGCGTAGGCTACCCGGCCGTGGTAAACCGCCTTGACCTGGGTGCCCGGGGCGGCGCCAACCAGTACACCGTCCCATTTCAGGCGGCCCTGAGCGCGAGGCTGGCCGAAATCCCTGAGAAGTCGGCCGCGCAGCGGCCACGCCAGCTGTCCCTTGACGTCAGCAAACGGCGCGTCCGCCTCAACCGGAAAATCGCGCAACACCTCTCGCAGCTCTTCGACCAGTTTCTCGAGGGTCGCGGCCTGCGTTTCCATCTCAGCGATCGCATCACCCTTGGCGCGAATACTCGCGTCGACCGCGACCAGCACTTCGGCGCGGCGCGCGCGCGCCTGCTCGAGCTTGTCCAGTTCCTGCGACTGGCGTTGCTCCAGCTGCCGCTGCCGCATCGCCTCGGTCTCCTGTTCCGCCGCCACGGCATTCAGCCGAGCCAGATCGGCGGAAACACTTGCGATCGTGTCACGGCGCATCCGATTGAAATAGTCGTAATACACGACCATTCGCCCCAGATGCGCAGGATCTTGTTGATTCAGAAGTAATTTCAGGCGCTCGTTCCGGCCTGTTACATAGGCCGCGCGAACCTGGGCCGCAAGGCTGTCGCGCTCGACACCAATACGGGCCTCGACAGCCACCCGCTCCCGTTCCAGTTCGCCGATCCGCCTCGCGGTTTCACTCTGTTGATCGCGCAGACGGCGCAGTGCGGCGTTGCGTTCACCGATATCGGTTTCGACCTTGCGCAACTCGGTTTCCGCTGCGCTGCGCTTGCCCTGATCCGATTCGAGCGCCCGCCGCATGTCCGTCATGCGTCCACGTAGTGCCTCGAGTTCAGCTTCCTCGTCCGCGGCCGGCAGCCCACTCGAAGCAGCAACAAGCAGAATGGCGGCGATCGGGGCAAAAAAGCGGGTGCTCATGATCCGCCACAGTTTAGTCGGTTGCACGCGAGGCTCAAGTTGTTCGTGTACTGCGCCTCGACATGACTATTACTGCTATAATCGCCGCCCCATTTTTTCGTCACTCGCAGCAGTAATTATTCAATGGAAGGCTTTATCGAATTTGCCGGCGGTCATCCGTGGCTCGTCGCAGCGGCCGTGCTCATGACGATCATGGTCATCGGCTACGAGATACGGATTCGTTCCCGAGGCTTCAGTGAGATTGCCCCGGCCGACGCGGTGCGCCTGATCAATCAGGGCGCGCTGGTCCTCGATACTCGCAATCGCGAACAATTCGACGCCGGACACATCATTAACTCCGAACACCTGGCGCCGGACATGATTGAGCAGAGCATCGAACGCCTGCGAAAGCGCCGCGAGACGGCCCTGATTACCTGCTGCGATTCGGGCATGGCGTCCTCGCGTATCGCCGCCCGCCTGCACCGCGACGGGTTCGACCAGGTGTTTAATTTGCGTGGCGGTCTGACCGCGTGGCGGCAGGAAAATCTGCCGCTTGAGACCCGCCACAAGGGCGGGCACAAAAAGCGCAAGGGCGGCAAGTCTTGAACGAGGCCCATCCCGGAGTACTGGTCTATCACAGCAATTGGTGCGGTTATTGCGCCCGGGCACGGCGCCTGCTCGAGTCAAAGGGCGTCGAAGCCCGGTTTCGCGATGTGGACATGGAGCCCGGCGCGCGCGACGAAATGCTCGAGCTGACCGGCAGGCGGACGGTTCCGCAAATATTTGTCGGCAGTCGCCATATCGGCGGCTGCGACGAGCTGTTCGAACTCGATCAAAGCGGCGAGCTCGACCGGATATTGCAGGAACCCGCCTGAACCGCCGAATCGGCATTTCGCACTAACGGTTAATGACACAAAAAGGGTTTGGATATGGCTGACAACGAACTTGATCAACAGGGCGCCGCGGCAGAGGAAAACGCCGGGTTACAGATCCATTTTCAACGTTTCTACCTGAAGGACTGCTCGTTCGAGTCGCCGAGTACGCCGGCGGTTTTCAGCGACCTAAACAAGTGGCAACCCGAATTGAACCTGAATTTCTCCACCAGCACGACACTGATTGAGGGCGATCTGCGCGAGGTCACTCTGAAAGTGCACGTGGAAGTCGCCGAAGGCGACAAAACGCTGTACCTGGTGGAGGTGGAACAGGCCGGTCTTTTCACGTTCAAAAACTGCGACGACGCGCAACTCAAACAGTTGCTGGGTGTCTACTGCCCCTCCATGCTTTACCCGTACGCCCGTGAAGTCGTATCGGATATGGTGGTCAAAGGCGGTTTTCCGCCGCTGCTGCTGCAGCCGGTCAATTTCGACCGTCTTTACAAGCAGTCGCGTGAGGAGATCGGACCGGCCGCCGGGAGCGCCTGAGCATCGCCTCCGCCGCGACAAAAATGGTGGTTCTCGGCGCGGGTTCCTGGGGAACCGCACTTGCGATCCAGTTCTCACGAGCCGGACGCCCGACGGTCTTGTGGGGCCGGGACCGGGAGCAAATGGCCGCTATGGCCGACGCCCGCATGAACCAACGCTATTTGCCCGACGCGCCGTTCCCGTCGAATCTCGTCGTCGAGGCCGACCTCGACGCGGCCCTTTCGGGTGCACGCGATATTCTGGTTGTCGTTCCGAGTCATGCGTTTCGCGAGATGTTGCAGCAGATCTCACCCTTCTGCGGAGCCGGGACACGTATAGCCTGGGCCACAAAGGGTTTCGAACTCGAAACAGGAAAACTGCCGCACCAGGTGGCCGAAGACGTGCTTGGGCCCGATGTACCGCTGGCTGTTTTGTCGGGGCCGACCTTTGCAAAAGAGGTTGGCGCGGGCCTGCCTACCGCGATGACCGTCGCATCCAGCGACACGGGGTTTGCGCGAGAACTCGCCGAATCGCTGTCGAGCGAAGCATTCCGCGCCTACACGTCGAGCGATATCAGCGGAGTCGAGGTCGGCGGGGCGGTGAAAAACGTGCTGGCCATCGGCGCCGGTATTTCCGACGGACTCGGCTTTGGCGCCAACACCCGCGTTGCGCTGATCAATCGCGGACTCGTGGAAATGATGCGTCTGGGGGTAGCCCTCGGGGCGCAGCGTGAGACTTTTATGGGTCTTGCCGGCATGGGCGATCTGGTGCTGACCTGCACCGACGACCTGTCGCGCAACCGGCGCATGGGACTGATGCTGGCAGCGGGAAAAAGCGTTGCCGAGGCGCAGACCGAAATCGGCCAGGTTGTCGAGGGTATTCAGGCCGCGCGGGCCGTATGGCAGGTCGCCCACCGCCAGGGTGTCGATATGCCAATCACCGAGCAGATCTATCGCATTCTTTACGAGGGGCAGTCGCCTTCGTCAGCCGTGGAGGCGTTGATGGCGCGCGATCTGCGGCCCGAGTTTCCGCTCGGCTAGTCCGGGCGCTAGAGGCCGCCGGCGAAACCGCTCTGGCGCCATGCTTCGAAAGCAACGACGGCTGCCGCATTCGACAGGTTGAGCGAGCGGCTGCCTTCGCGCATCGGAATTCGCAGGCGCTGTCCGGGCGGCACGGACTGCAGAACCGCGGCCGGCAATCCGCGCGTCTCCGGACCGAGAATCAGAGCGTCTCCCAAACGGTATTGGACCCGGTCGTAGCGCGTGCCGCCACGTGTCGACAATGCGAACAGGCGCGGCGAACCGAGATCTTGCAGGCATTCCTCGAGCCCCGGGTGGACGGCAACGGAGGCGTACTCGCGGTAATCGAGTCCCGCGCGCCGCAATCGCTTGTCGTCGAGGTCGAACCCCAGAGGCTCGATCAGGTGCAAACCGATACCGGTATTCGCGCAAAGCCTTATCACGTTGCCGGTGTTGGGCGGAATTTCCGGTTCGAACAAAATCAGGTTGAACACAAAGCCCCCGGCATCGCGCTGCACTCCGTAGCGTCAAGATACCTCCGACCGCAGCGCCGGCGAAAGTGCGCCGGCGACTGGAGCATTGGCGGCATGGATTATCTGCCCGCCGCGTAGCAGAATATGCGCCCACACCCGACATGGCGCACCGGCATGAGCCCAGGTCAGCACGCAAATCTCCGGCAACAGTTTTGTGGCGTGGAACTTTCCTCGCCCATCGTACTGTTGTCCGGATGCGTAGGTTTCGGCGAGGAGTACACCCGTATCGAGGGTTTCTCCAACCGCGATGTCGGCGCTATCGCGCTAAAAGGCACGACCCTCGAGCCGCGCCTCGGCAATCCGCCGCACCGCATCGCGGAGACGCCCGCCGGCATGCTCAATGCCATCGGTCTGCAGAATCCGGGGGTCGATGTCGTAATAAACGACATACTGCCGCAGCTGGATTTTTCCGAAACCCGTTTCCTGGCAAACGTCTGTGGTTCAACCATCGAGGACTATGTCGAGGTCACACGGCGGTTCGAGGATTCACCCATCGATGCGATAGAGATCAACATCTCCTGCCCGAATATCAAGGAAGGCGGCGTCGCGTTTGGCAACTATCCCGAAATGTCGGCGCGTGTCGTCGCCGCCTGCCGTGCGGTGACAACCAAACCGTTGATCACCAAACTCTCACCCAATCAGACCGATATCCAGGAAAACGCGCGCCGCTGCATCGAGGCCGGCAGCGACGGCCTGGCCGTGATAAACACCGTGATGGGTATGGCCATCGACAGCGAATCGCGCAAGCCGGTCATCGGAAACGTACAGGGCGGGTTATCGGGGCCGGCGATAAAGCCGATTGCGTTGTTGAAAGTACACCAGGTTTATCAGGTTGCGCGCAGCCACAATGTGCCGATCATCGGCCAGGGCGGCATCATGAATGCACAAGACGCGCTGGAGTTCCTGATCGCCGGCGCCAGCACGATCGGCATCGGTACCGGCCTGTTCTACGACCCGTTGTTATGCGCGAGGATCAACGCCGAGGTCAGCGCGTATCTGCAGCGTAATTCGATGGAGTCGATTAGCGAACTGATCGGTTCGCTGCAGCTGCCGGGCATGGAGCCCGGGTGCGGCTGATCCGCGCGAGGACGTACTCAGTCAAGTCCGAGTTCGCGGATCTTGCGGGTCAGCGTATTGCGGCCCCAGCCGAGTAGTTTTGCGGCCTCCTGGCGTCTGCCATGGACACGATCCAGCGCGACCCGGATCAGAGTCCGCTCCAGCTGCGGCATCGCTTCTTTCAACAACTCGGATTTGCCTGCGCTCAGTTCAGCGTCCGCCCAACGCGCAAGCTGGGCCGGCCAGTTGTCATCGACCAGTTCTCTCTCGCCGCTACCACCGAATTCGGCAGGGATGTCGCCGACCTGCACCTCGCGGCCCGGCGCGGTCAGGGTCAGGCGACGGCAGGCATTGACCAGTTGACGGACATTGCCCGGCCAATCGAACTCGCACAGCTTTGCGCGTGATGTCTCATCCAGCTGTTTCTGGGTAACGCCGATTTCGGCGGCCGCCCGGCGCAGATAGTGGTCGAGTAACAATGGAATATCTTCGCGCCGCTTGCGCAATGGTGGCATCTCGACGTGGATTACGTTGAGACGGTGAAAAAGATCCTCGCGAAATTCGCCGCGCTCGACCTTGCGCGGCAAATGCTGGTTCGTCGCGGCCAGAACACGGGTGTCGACACGAATCGGCACCTGGCCGCCCACCCGATAAAACTCTCCTTCTGCCAGCACTCGCAGCAAACGGGTCTGCAGCGCCGGCGACATGTCGCCGATTTCGTCCAGAAACAGCGTGCCGCCATCGGCTTGCTCGAACCGGCCGATACGCCGGCTGTCCGCCCCGGTGAACGCACCGCGCTCGTGACCAAACAACTCTGATTCGAGCAACTCAGCTGTGATCGCCGAGGTGTTCAGGGCCACAAAAGGGCGTGCCGCGCGTGGGCTGTGCTGATGCAACGCCTGGGCGACGAGTTCCTTGCCGGTTCCCGACTCTCCGGTAATCAGCACCGTCATGCTGGACCCCGACAGGCGGCCGATCGAGCGAAACACCTCCTGCATCGCCGGTGCCCGTCCGATCAATCCCGGGAAGCCGCCACCCACTCCGGACTGCGGAAGTTCATCGTCGCACTGCTCCGCAGCACGGCGAATCAGGTCGACCGCGTGATCAATGTCAAACGGCTTCGGAAGGTACTCGAACGCGCCGCCCTGGTAAGCCGCCACCGCACTGTCGAGATCCGAGTAGGCGGTTATGACTATCACTGGCAGCGTGGCATCGCTGCCGTGCAAGCGGTGCAGCAAATCCAGCCCGTCGACACCCGGCATCCGGATGTCGGTTACAACGACGTCAGGACGATCATCAGCGAGCGCGCCCAGAAGACTTGTCGCATCGGCGAAACAACGGGTACCGATTCCCTCGTGGTCGCAGGCCTGTTCCAGCACCCAGCGAATAGATTGATCGTCATCGGCTATCCAGACCTGCATCAGCTCGTTCCTCATTCCCGATCAAAGATCGATCGGCAACAGAATTTGAAATACCGTGCGCCCGGGCCGGCTGTCGAACTCGATCAGACCGCCGTGGCGATTGACCAGTTCCTGAGCCAGCGGCAGACCGAGGCCACTGCCACTGTCACTGCTGGTGACAAGCGGAAAAAAAATGTTTTCGCCCAACTCCGCGGGAACGCCGCGGCCATCGTCTTCGAATTCAATGCTTGCAACGAGACGGTGGCGAACCCCTCCGATCGTGAAACTGTTGAGCACCCGGGTACGCATGACCAGGACACCATCGGTGCCCATCGCCTGGATCGCGTTTCGGGCCAGGTTCAGAAAAACCTGGATCAACATATCGCGATCGAGCTTCAGCCGCGGCAACGACGGATCGTAGTCGGTTCGAATTGCGATACCGTCGGGAGACTCCGCCGCTACCAGGCGCAAAACATGTTGCAGCAGTTCATGTACGTTGCGCGATTCACGCCGGACCGGTGTACCCGGTCCAAGCATCGTGGCAAGCAAAGCCGTCAAACGATCCGCCTCGCGGATGATCACGCGGGTATATTCGACCAGGGACTCTTCGGCCATTCGCCGCGCCAGCAATTGCGCCGCACCGCGGATACCGCCGAGAGGATTGCGAATCTCGTGAGCCAGCTGGCGCATGATGGCTCGCGTCACATCGTGCTGCACCATCAGTGCATTCTCGCGGTTGATTCGCTCCAGCCGGGTGTTGTCCTGGATCTCGAGCATCAGCGGTCCGTCGCTGTCGGTATCCAGGGCAGTGACATGACAGTCCACCGCGCGCCCAACTCCAGGTTTCTCGCGCACATGGAACATCAGGTCGCGCAGCGTGTAGGACTGGCGGGTTGCGCGAACGCTGGCCATCACCTGATTCAGCTGCGGCTCGGGTTCGACAAAGTCAGACAAGGGCCTGCCGAAGGCATTGTTGAGACTCGCACCCAACAGGTCGGCGGCCGCTTCGTTAAGAAACGTTATCTGATCATCGCCGTCGAGAACGATTACTGCCTCGGAAAGAGAATCGAGAATTCGCGCGGGTGAGCGTCCGGCCGGCCCGGCATTATCTTCCGCACCATTGGGCGGCGCGAAAAGTTGCTCTAACCGCCACCCGCTCGCGGCGTCGGCCGCGGGGGCTGCTGCACGCTTTGGCGCACAAAGAACGTGACCGGTTCGCTTTGTTGCAGCGTCGCGCCGTCGGAATCGACTATTGCTACTACCGCAGTGTGAGTGCCGCGATAAACTCCACCGACCGTAAACTGGGTTGCGCGAACCGGTTCCTCGGTAACGCTCTGTCCGTCGACCAGCAACTGGATCCGGTGAGCAGGCCGCAGCGATGGCGTAAGCGCGATACTGACGGAGAGTTCGGTACCGATATTCCACAAGGTCTCTTCCTCTGCGGGCGATACCACCTCGAGAGTGTCGTACTGGAAAGCCTCCCCTTCCGCGGTGCCAGCGGCCCCACCTTGCGCCGCAGCCGAAGCGCTGACCTCCGGGGGCGGTTTGAAGCCCTGAGCGGATTGCAATTCGACCCGCTCGGCCCCGGGACGCGGCGTATCCGAGAAATGCACGACACCTTGTTCGTCGACCCAGCGCCACGCTTCCTGGGCGAATGCGGAAGTCGACACAAGCATTAGACAGACAACAATGTATCTCATGGCTTTGAGCATACCGCGAGCTTAGCAGCGAAACAAAAGCGGCGCCCTGAAAATTCCGGGCGCCGTTTACATAACGTTGAAAATTCGCGAAAAAATGCATCAGAGGCTGTAATACATCTCGAATTCGACCGGATGGGTCGTCATTCTCAACCTTGTGACCTCCTCCATTTTCAACTTGATATAGCCATCGATAAGGTCATCGGTAAAGACGCCCCCGGCCTTCAGGAAATCGCGATCCTTGTCGAGCGCATCCAACGCCTGATCAAGTGAATGGCAAACCGTCGGAATGCCCTGCGCTTCTTCCGGCTCGAGATCGTAGAGATCCTTATCAAGCGGGTCGCCCGGATGGATCTTGTTCTGGATGCCGTCGAGTCCGGCCAGGAGCATCGCACTAAACGCGAAATACGGGTTCGCGGTCGAATCCGGGAAACGGATTTCAATGCGCCGCGCTTTCGGGTTTGCAATATACGGAATACGCACCGATGCAGACCGGTTGCGGGCCGAATAAGCCAGCATTACCGGCGCTTCGAATCCCGGTACCAGGCGTTTGTAACTGTTCGTCGTCGGGTTGGTAAATGCATTCAGCACCTTCGCATGCTTGATGATGCCGCCGACATAGAACAATGCTTCTTCGGACAGACCGCCGTAACCGTCACCGCTGAAAATATTCTTCCCGTCCTTGGCAAGGGACTGGTGCACGTGCATGCCGTTGCCGTTGTCGCCAACGACCGGTTTCGGCATAAACGTCGCGGTCTTGCCAAAACCATGGGCGACGTTGTGAACCACGTATTTCAGTATCTGGACTTCGTCGGCCTTGGTTACCAGCGAATTGAACGCCACACCGATTTCGCACTGGCCGGCGGTTGCCACCTCGTGATGATGAACCTCGGTTTCGATGCCCATTTCTTCGAGCGCCAGACACATCGCCGAACGAACGTCGTGCAGAGAGTCGACCGGGGGAACCGGGAAATAGCCCCCTTTCACACCCGGGCGGTGGCCGAAGTTGCCGTCCGGATAGACTTTCTTCGAGTTCCAGCCGGCTTCCGCTGAATCGATCTCGTAATGGGCACCGCTCATCTCGGAGCCGAACCGTACATCGTCAAATACGAAGAACTCGTTCTCAGGACCGAAATATGCGGTATCGGCAATGCCGGTCGACTTCAGGTATGCCTCGGCGCGTTTCCCGAGTGAACGCGGATCGCGGACGTAGCCCTGCATCGTGGAGGGTTCGATGACGTCGCAGCGAATATTGACCGTGGTGTCTTCCGCGAACGGATCGAGGACCGTGCTGACCGCATCGGGCAACAGGATCATGTCTGACTCCTGGATGCCCTTCCATCCGGCGATTGACGAGCCATCGAACATTTTTCCGTCCTCGAAGACGTCGTCGTCGATCGTGTGTGCGGGCACGGTCACATGCTGCTCTTTGCCCTTCGTATCCGTGAAACGGAAATCCACGAATTTGACGTCCTTTTCCTTTAACAAGCTGATTACTTCAGCGGGATTCATCGAAGCTCCTCCAGTCAGATGGCTTTGGTGCGAAATCTGTTGCGGGCGGGAGACCGCCGCAACATCCGGTCCTAACGAAGTGCAGGTTTCGTGCCACAATTGCTGCAGCGCAAAATCAGCAGCTTAGCGCACTATTTCGGCGCAACGCAATATTCAGCGCATCATTATTGTGCGCTTTGGGAATTTATGCGCCAAGATAGCGCATTGCTGCAGCGCAAGCATACTGTAGCTATACTTGCGCGCTGCTTCGCACTGGAGCCTGGACGTGGGTTCTCCGCTGACATTTCAGGATTTGATTTTCGCTCTGCAACGCTACTGGGCCGAGCAGGGCTGCGTGATTCTGCAGCCCTATGACATGGAGATGGGTGCAGGGACATTCCATCCCGCGACGTTTCTGCGTGCGATCGGGCCGGAACCCTGGAGCGCCGCCTACGTGCAACCCAGTCGCCGTCCGACCGATGGCCGCTACGGTGACAACCCGTTTCGATTGCAGCACTACTATCAATTTCAGGTGATCATCAAACCGTCGCCGCTCGACATTCAGAACCTGTATTTGCAATCCCTGCAATCGGTCGGCATCGACCCGCTTGTTCACGACATACGCTTCGTCGAGGACAACTGGGAATCGCCAACGCTGGGAGCATGGGGCCTTGGCTGGGAAGTCTGGCTGAACGGCATGGAAGTCACCCAGTTCACCTATTTCCAGCAGGTTGGCGGTCTGGATTGTCGTCCGGTAACCGGCGAAATCACCTACGGTCTGGAGCGCATCGCGATGTATCTGCAGGGCGTTGAAAGCGTTTTCGATCTGGTCTGGACCGACGGTCCGCAGGGAAGAGTCACTTACGGCGACGTGTATCACCAGAACGAAGTGGAAATGTCGGCTTTCAATTTCGAGCATGCTGACATCGACTTTCTGTTCCGCCAATTCGACCATTGCGAGGCGGCCTGCGCGAGCCTGCTGGAGGCAAGTCTGCCGCTGCCGGCCTATGAGCGGGTGCTGGAAGCCTCGCATGCGTTCAACCTGCTCGACGCGCGACACGCGATCTCGGTCACCGAGCGCCAGCGTTTTATCTTGAGGGTTCGCAACCTCGCGCGCGCCGTCGCCCAGAATTATTACCAGCGGCGCGAAGCGCTGGGATTCCCGATGCTGGCGCAGAAGGCGGTGGCTGCAAATGGCTGAGCAGCGCGATTTCCTGGTTGAAATCGGCACGGAAGAGCTGCCGCCAAAAGACCTCAAGCGCCTGTCGGCAGCGTTCGAACAATCTCTGGTTAGCGAAATAGCGCGTACCGGACTCGATCACGGCCCGGTTCACTCGTTTGCTACGCCACGCAGACTGGCTGTCAGGATCGACGCCTTGGCGACCCGGCAACCGGCGCGAAAACTCGAGCTTCGCGGGCCACCGCTAAAAATTGCGTTCGACGCCGACGGCAATCCGACCAAGGCGGCGGAGGCCTTTGCGAGCAAGTGCGGCGTTGACGTCGGCGCACTTGGAACAACCAGCGGCGCCAAAGGCGAGTGGTTGTCCTACGAGGGCGAAGAACCCGGGCTTGCCTGCACAGAACTGATGCCGGACCTGGTCGCGCGCAGCCTCGCCCAGTTGCCGGTGGCACGGCGCATGCGCTGGGGCAGCGGCGATGCCGAATTCGTACGCCCGGTTCACTGGCTGGTTATGCTCCTCGGCACCGATGTGGTGGAGACGACGCAGTTCGGGGTCGCGTCCGGGCGCACGACGTTCGGCCACCGTTTCCACGCGCCCGGCCCAATAACCCTGTCAGAAGCGGCCGATTACCCAGCTGCGCTGGCCGACAAGGGTTACGTCATTCCGGGCTTCGCGGATCGCCGCGACCAGATTGAAGCACAGGCCATTGCGGCCGCCCGCGAGGCGGGAGGCAGCGCACATCTCGAGCCGGCACTACTCGATGAGGTTACTGCGCTGGTGGAGTGGCCGGTCGCGCTGGTCGGAAATTTCGATGCCGATTTTCTGCAACTGCCACGCGAAGTGCTGATTGCGACATTGCAGAACCATCAACGTTACTTCCCGGTTCTCGCACAGGACGGACGCCTGCAACCGGCTTTCGTGACGATCAGTAACCTCGAGAGCAGCGAACCCGGGCGGGTTCGCGCCGGTAACGAGAGAGTGATCCGGCCGCGGCTCGCAGATGCGCGATTTTTCTGGGACAACGATCGCAAGAAAAGACTTGCCGATCGCGTCGAGGCACTCAAGGGTATCGTTTTCGAGGCCAAGCTCGGAACGATCCACGACAAGAGCCAGCGCGTTGCTGTGCTGGCTGCCGAAGTGGCAAATGCCAACGAGGCAGACGCGGAACATGTGGCACGCGCGGCGCTGCTCGCAAAATGCGATCTGGTTACCGCAATGGTAGGTGAGTTTCCCGAATTGCAGGGCGTTATGGGGCGCTACTACGCCGCCCACGATGGCGAGCCGGAAGAGGTAGGCGCCGCACTCGAGGAGCATTATCTGCCGCGATTCGCCGGCGACCGGCTGCCGACGGGTGGAGTCGGACAGGCGATCGCAGTAGCTGACAAGCTCGACACGCTTTGCGGAATCTTCGCGATTGGTAAACGGCCCACCGGGACACGCGACCCATTCGGGCTAAGGCGCGCGGCGGTGGGCCTGCTACGAATCCTGATAGAGGACCAGCTCGATCTTCCATTACGCGATCTGATCGAGGTAGCGGTTCATCTGCAGCCGGTGAATAAAGTAGGCGATTCGTTGGCGGAGGACGTCTACGGCTACACGATGGAGCGCCTTCGCGCGTATTACAGCGATTCCGGCGCACTCGAATCCCACCCGGAGATTTTTGACGCCGTGCTGTTACGCAAACCGGCCTCGCCGCTGGATTTCGATCGGCGCCTTGCCGCGGTCATGAATTTCATGACGCTGGAACAAGCTCAAACTCTGGCTGCTGCGAACAAGCGCGTTGCCAATATCCTGCGCAAAGCCGAGGACCAAGCGATTCCGGCGCAACCGGACCCGACGATCTTCCAGGATGCCGAGGAAAAGCAGCTTTACGAGGAACTGGTTGCGGCGGAGAGCGTTGTGGAGCCGCTTTTGACATCGCGGAACTACACCGACGCACTCAGTCATCTGGCGCGGCTTCGCGCCCCGGTCGATGCGTTTTTCGATGCCGTAATGGTAATGACGGAAGACCCCGCTGTACGCCGCAATCGACTCGCTTTACTGGCCCGTATGCGCGAGTCATTTTTGCGCGTCGCGGATCTTTCGGCGATTAACGTCTGAGGCCACTGCGGTGACCGCGCAAGCCGGCCGCCTGGTGGTGCTCGACCGCGATGGCGTGATCAACCAGGCGCCGGATACATACGTCCTGAGCGCGCGCGACTGGATCCCGATTGAGGGTAGTCCCGACGCGATTGCTGCACTCGGCCGCAATGGTTTCACTGTCTGCGTCGCGACCAACCAGTCATGTATCGGTCGCGGTCTGGTCAGCCGCGATGAGATCGATCTCATCCACCAAAAAATGTGCGAACGTATCGAGCGGGCGGGTGGTCGAATCGACAAAATATGGCTGTGCCCGCACCGACCGGAACGGAGCTGCGACTGCCGCAAGCCGCGGGGCGGGATGTTGCTTGAGATCGCGGAGTATTATGGTGTTCCGCTTGCGAGCATTCCTGTTGTCGGCGATGCCGCAACGGATCTGGAAGCGGCCGCCAGCGTCGGCGCTCGAGGGATCCTGGTGCTGACCGGGAAGGGACAAGATACGCTGGCGGCTATGGGTCAGAACGCGGAGCCGGAAGTGTATGCTGATCTCGGTGAAGTCGCCGCAATGCTTATCGACGAGGCTGGGAACTGAAGCAATGCTCTACCTGCGATCGCTGATTTACACCATTTTGTTCATCGTAACGATCGTCATCACGTCCGCGTTGATCGTTATTTTTGGCGCGTTCAACCGCCGAATCGGGTTCAAGATAGGCAGTCTGTGGGGCCGCGCCATCATTGGCTTCGGTGCATGGTTTTGCGGGATGCGCTTCGAAATCGAAGGCACGGAAAATATTCCTCAGGAACCATCCGTTGCGCTAATGAAGCATTCTTCTACCTGGGAGACCATCGCGGGGCTGTTTTTCGTTCCGCAACATACCTGGGTATTGAAACGCGAGTTGATGTGGATTCCGATCGTCGGCTGGGCGCTTTACATACTCAATCCGATTGCCATCAATCGCAGCGCGGGGAGATCCGCGGTACAACAGGTACTGCGGCAGGGCCGGGAACGGCTCGCAAACGGACTGTGGATCGTCATTTTTCCCGAGGGGACCCGCGTGGCCCCGGGTCAGACCCGCCGCTACGGCATGTCCGGGGTCTTGCTCGCCAACGATACAGGCGCGCCGCTGGTGCCGATTGCCCACAACGCTGGCGACTGCTGGCCGCGGCGCGGACTAATCAAGACGCCGGGGCTTATCCGGGTGGTTATTGGCCGGCCAATCCCGACCGAAGGGCGCTCCCCCAGGGAAGTCAACGCCGAAGCCCAGAACTGGATCGAATCGACCATCGCGGGATTCTCCGAGACGGCCCCCAGCGGTTCCCGAGATCTGACATCTTGACCTTATTTAGCTAAAAAATCCCATATATAGCTAAATATCGAGGTTTGCTACTGTCAGTGCGTTGCGCTCAATGAATTCGCGCCGCGGTTCGACCTGGTCACCCATCAGCGTTGAGAATATCTCGTCGGCCGCCACCGCATCCTCGATCCGCACCTGCATCAGGCGCCGGCTGTCCGGATTGATGGTCGTGTCCCACAACTGGTCCGGGTTCATCTCGCCGAGTCCTTTGTAACGCTGGATATGCAAGCCGCGGCGAGCCTGCTCCATAAGCCAGACCATGGCTGCTTCGAATCCGCCAACATCCAGGCGGCGTTCGCCACGCTGCACATAAGCGCCGTCGCCGATCAACTCACTCATCTCCGCGCCTAGCTCGGCAATTCTGCGATACTCCGGAGCACGGAAAAACTCCATTTGGATCAATTTGTTAGCTGTGACACCATGGCTGGTTATCGCGACTTCTATCGCTCCGGATTCGCCTGGTTCGCCAGCTACCCAGCGCACCGCAAAACGCTCGGTGTCGCTGTCGTCAGTCTCCATGAGCTCCTGTAGTCGTTGCGCCCAGTTGCTCAGCCACTCGCTGTCTTCCATGTGCTCTTCGGTGACCGACGGCATGTACAGCAGCTGATGGAGGATTCTCGCGTTGTAGCGCAGCGCCCAGCGGCGGATGATTGCCTCGACCTCGACGAACTTGCGCGCAAGATTTTCCAGCGCCGGCCCACGTATAGGTGGCGCCTCCGCATTGACGTACAGCGCCGCGTTCTCCAGAGCCGAATTCAACAGGTAAGCGTCAAGTTCCGCGTCATCCTTGAGATATTGTTCCTGCTTGCCCTTGCGAACCTTGTAAAGCGGCGGCTGAGCGATATAGATGTGGCCGCGCTCTATCAACTCGTGCATTTGCCGGTAGAAAAACGTCAGCAAGAGCGTTCGGATATGCGAGCCGTCGACATCGGCGTCAGTCATGATAATGACGCGGTGATAACGCAGCTTGTCCGGATCGAAATCCTCGCGGCCTATGCCGCAACCCAGCGCGGTTATCAATGTGCCAACTTCAACCGAAGACAACATCTTATCGAAACGCGCTTTCTCGACATTGAGAATTTTGCCCTTCAACGGCAGAACTGCCTGGGTTCTGCGGTCGCGACCCTGTTTCGCCGATCCGCCGGCAGAATCGCCCTCGACGAGGAACAACTCCGACTTGGCGGGGTCCTTCTCCTGACAGTCGGCGAGTTTACCCGGCAAGCCCGCAATATCCAGTGCGCCCTTGCGCCTCGTCATTTCGCGGGCCTTGCGGGCCGCTTCGCGAGCCCGCGCCGCATCGATCATTTTGGCAACGATGGCTTTCGCTTCGGCAGGATTCTCAAGCAGAAATTCGTCCAGTTTCTCCGCCACGACCGATTCGACGGCAGCCTTGACCTCTGAGGAAACCAGTTTGTCCTTGGTCTGTGACGAAAATTTCGGATCCGGCACCTTGACCGACAATACGGCGGTCAGTCCCTCACGCGAGTCGTCACCACTCGTGGAGACTTTTTCTTTCTTGAGCAGGCCTTCGCGCTCCATGTAGTTATTGAGGGTACGGGTCAATGCGCTGCGAAACCCCGCCAGGTGAGTGCCGCCGTCGCGTTGCGGAATGTTGTTGGTGAAGCAGAACATGTTTTCCTGATAGGAATCGTTCCACTGCATAGACACCTCTACCGCCATATCGTCGCGATCGGCCAGAAAATGCAGAACCGTCGGGTGCACGGCGCTTTTCTTGCGGTTGAGATGTTCCACGAACGCGCGAATCCCGCCCTCGTACTCGAATACGTCTTCCCGACCGGTACGTTCATCCCGCAAATGAATTCGCACGCCGGAATTCAAAAACGATAGTTCTCGCAGGCGTTTCGCCAGTATCTCGTAATGAAATTCAATGTTATTGAAAATCTCTGCGCTGGGTTTGAAGCGAATCGTTGTCCCGCTGCGATTCGAGTCACCCGTGACCTGCAGCGGCGTTACCGGCTCCCCAAGGCGATATTCCTGGTAGTGAACATGCCCGTCGCGGTGAATGGTCAGTTCGAGCTGCTCCGACAAGGCGTTGACGACCGACACGCCCACTCCGTGCAGACCACCCGAAACTTTGTAGGAGTTGTCATCGAATTTACCGCCAGCATGGAGCACGGTCATGATGACTTCGGCCGCCGAACGGCCCTCCTCGGCATGCACACCGACCGGGACCCCGCGCCCGTCATCGGTAATCGTGACCGACTCATCGGCGTGAATCGTAACGGTCACCTCGGAGCAATGGCCCGCCAGCGCCTCGTCGATCGAATTATCGACAACCTCGAACACCATATGGTGGAGGCCGGTCCCGTCATCGGTGTCTCCTATGTACATCCCGGGGCGCTTTCGCACCGCATCGAGGCCTTTCAACACTTTAATATTTTGGGAGCCGTAGGAGTTTTCGTTTGTCATACGGATACCTTGTAACCAATCCGGCCATTATACCATCCGCCGTAACTCACCATGTTCCACGTGAAACCTTTTTGTATCTGTCGGGAGAGGCAAATTTCTCCCTGGCAACTGGGTAACAAAAAGCTGAAGAGGCAGTGAGCAGGCCAGTTTCAGCAACCCTTCCGCCCGCGCCTCGTCGAGTTCGGCTTCAGGATCATCCAGCAGCAATACACCGGGCTCACCACGCCGATCATGAAGTAGCCGCATCTGCGCCAGCGTGATCGCGGCAGACAACAGTTTCTGCTGCCCACGCGAGACCCGCCCTCGCGCTGCATGTCCGGCCAGCCTCAGCCGCAGGTCCGCCCGGTGCGGCCCTAGTTGCGATGCACCGTATTCCCGGTCGCGGCCACGGTTCTGCCTGAGGCTGTCCAACAATTCCTGATCCTGCGGCCAGCCGCGCCGATATTCGCAAACCAACTCTTCGCCGAGCAGGGTCATCCCGAGGTTCCGCGCGGCATCCTGCAAAAGCCCGGCATAACTGCGGCGCGCCATATCAACCGCCGTTGCGGCGGCTGCGAGCTCACCTTCCCACGCCTCCACGGCAGCATCCGAGCCACCGCTGCGCAACAGTGCGTTGCGCTGTTGATTTGCTTTTCGGTAGCGCCGCCAGGCTGAAATGAACGAATGTTCCACGTGAAACACCCCCCAATCCAGGAACTGACGACGCAGCGCCGGACCATCCTCGACGAGCTTGTGAACATTCGGATCGAGGTTTTGTACCGGCAGCGCTTCGGCCAGCTCTGCCAGTCCACGCACCTTGCTTCCGCCAAGATGAGCCTCGAGGCCATGACTCGACCCACTTACACCGGCGACGCGTGAACCAGTAGTGGAATCGAGCCAACCAACGATCCTGAATAAAGTGGCGCCATCGCGGACGAGGCTCGTAAGGCGGCCCGAGCGAAACGACCGGCCACGGCCGAGCATGTAAACCGCTTCGAGCAGACTTGTTTTGCCGGAAGCGTTTTGGCCTTCAATCAGATTTACATGCGGCCCGAATTCGACATCGACATTTCGCAGACAGCGGAAGTCTTCAACCTGGAGCCTGTTGACACCCATGTCCGAGCGCCAACCGCAATTACAGGCGCATCGGCATCACGACGTATTTGCAGTCCGGATTCTCGTCAGCGGAAATCAGACAGCTGCTGTTGGAGTCGTGCAGTCCCACCCGCACTTGCTCACTATCCACTGCCGCCAGCGCATCGAGCAGATAATTCACATTGAAGCCGATTTCCAGCCCTTCGCCTTCGTAGGAAACTTCAATCTCCTCCTCGGCTTCTTCCTGTTCCGGGTTGTGCGCCTGGACTACGAGTCCGTTCTCTTTTAGTTCGAGGCGAATCCCACGATATTTCTCATTGGAAAGAATGGCGGTTCTCTGTAGCGCCGACCGCAGAACAGTCCGATCCGCGACCAGATGCTTGTCCTGGTTCTGCGGAATTACCCGGCTGTACTCGGGAAAACGTCCGTCAATCAACTTCGACGTAAATCGGATCCCGTCCAGGGAAACACGAATATGATTCGTTCCGACCGATACCGCGGCAGAACCCTGTTCCCCAAGCAAACGTTGAAGCTCCAGAACGCCTTTGCGTGGAACGATCACCTGCTGGCTCGCGCCAAGCTCGTCACTGAGTTGTATCTCGGACATTGCCAGGCGGTGACCATCGGTTGCGACGGTCCGCAGATGCTGGCCCTCTGCCTCGACCAGCATTCCGTTCAGGTAGTAACGGACGTCCTGCTGGGCCATCGAAAAATGCGTTTTCTCCAGTAACCTGCGAAGCGATTTCTGCTCCACCTCCAGGTCGAGCTGGCTATTTATCTGCTCGATCACCGGGAATTCCGAAGCCGGGAGCGTTGACAGGGTAAACCGGCTGCGACCGGAGCGGAGGATTATCCGATCACCGTTCTGCGTCACATTGACGGTGGCGCCCTCCGGCAACGCGCGACAAATATCCAGCAGTTTTCTGCCGGGCACCGTGATTTCACCGGGTTCCTGGACTGTCAGATCCCCTGAAGCCACCAACTCGACTTCCAGATCGGTTGCGGTAATGTCCAACCGATCATCGCTTGCCACCAGTAGAACGTTTGCCAGGATCGGCATCGTTTGCCGACGCTCGACTACGCCGATGACCGCCTGCAACGGGGCCAGGAGAGCCTCTCTTTCCGCGCTCAACTTCATTGGTCAACACCCATTAATAAATAAACTAATTAATATCTTTATTATTACTACTACTAACGCTTGCCAAAACTCGGGATAACTCTATTCTTTTTCATATAAATCAATACCTTAAGATGCTTTTTCCGACATGCAAAAAGAGGGTAACGGTACGGGTACCAGCTGTATACAGGTTGTGGATAAATATTTGTCAACCGTTTGTCCACAGCCCGTTCACGTTATCCCGCAAGGGTTCTCAACAGGTTTTGATAGTCTTCGCTGATCCTCGTGTCGGTATCCCTTAACTCTTTGATTTTCCTGCAAGCATGCAACACTGTCGTGTGATCCCGGCCACCGAACGCGTCGCCGATTTCGGGCAGGCTGTGATTCGTCAATTCCTTGGACAGCGCCATTCCGATTTGCCGCGGACGGGTAATTGAGCGGCTGCGTCGTTTCGACAGAAGATCGGCAACCCTGATTTTGTAATACTCGGCCACGGTGCGCTGGATATTATCGACGGTAACAAGACGCTCCTGTAACGCAAGCAGGTCGCGCAGCGCCTCTTTGGCAAAATCCATTGTTATGGGCTGGCCGGTAAATTCAGCGTTTGCCTTGAGTCTTCGCAGTGCTCCCTCGAGTTCGCGGATGTTCGAGCGAATGCGTTTGGCCACGAAGAACGCAACCTCGTCGGGCAATGCGATATCGGCCGCCGCGGCCTTGCTCATCAGGATCGCGACGCTGGTCTCGAGTTCCGGCGGCTCGATCGCGACGGTAAGCCCCCAACCGAATCTGGACTTCAGCCTCTCTTCCAGCCCGTCAACCTCTTTCGGATAGCGGTCGCAGGTGAGAATCACCTGTTGCTGCCCTTCGAGCAGCGCGTTGAAAGTGTGAAAAAACTCTTCCTGCGAACGTTCCTTGCCGGCGAAGAACTGAATATCGTCGATCATCAGCGCATCCAGCGAACGGTATGCCTGTTTGAATTCATTAATCGTGTTGTGCTGCAACGCACGGACCATGTCGCCCACGAACCGCTCCGAGTGAACATAGGCGACCCGGGCGTTGCCGTTGTCGGCGATCATTTTGTTGCCAACGGCGTGCATCAGATGGGTCTTGCCAAGCCCTACCCCGCCATAAATGAACAACGGGTTATAGGCCGTGCCAGGATTGGTAGCGACCTGGAAAGCGGCTGCGCGGGCGAGCTGATTGCTCTTGCCCTCGACAAATGTCGGGAAGGTAAATGTGCCATTCAGGCGGCTGCCCATCACTTCCGGCAAGCGTGGTTTGGCTTCGCCACCAAGCGGGGCGGCGACCCGCGGAGCCACCGCTTCGACCGATCCGACCTCGAGCAGAACGATGGGTGCGCGGATTCCGCCGACATTGCGAACCGCGCCGGTGATCCGGTCCAGGTAATTCTGGTTGATCCAGTCGACGACGTAGCGGTTGGGTGCGAGAAGCCTGAGCACGCCATTGTCCTCGATCGCCTGTAAGGGCAGGATCCAGGTATTAAAAAGCTGCTCGTCGAGCTCGTTTTCCAGCTCTCCCAGACAGCGAATCCATAATGCGGAACTCACCAGCGCCAACCCCCAGAGAAACACGGCACATAACGATGAGAAAGGGAGGGCAGTCTACCCGCGTTTTGGCGAGTTATCCACAGCCCCGGCGGCCAGCGCATTTTTGCCTCGGGAGTTGACCCGCGGCCGCCCTGGGATTATCCTTGCGCGTTTTCCGTAAGCCCCGGGCCCGGCAGAAATCTTAGGGAAGCCGTAACCATGAAACGTACATTTCAACCCAGTAATTTGAAGCGCAAGCGTACCCACGGCTTTCGCGCGCGCATGGCGACCAAGAACGGCCGCCTGGTGCTGAAACGTCGTCGCGCCAAGGGCCGCGCGCGACTGGCCGTCTAGAAATCCTGGCAAGCAACAGACCCAAGCGCCGCGGCAAGTTTAGTTTCCCGCGTCACCGGCGTTTGCTCGCCGCTGAACAATACAAACGGGTCTTTGCCAACCCCATACGCAGCGCCGATCAGTACTTTACCGTGTTGGCGAGAGTGAACGATCAAGATTACCCGCGCCTCGGTCTTGCAATATCGCGCAAGGCAGCAGCCTCGGCAGTGCAGCGTAACCGAATCAAGCGCGTCATTCGCGAGTCGTTCCGTCATAACCCGAGTGAATTGCCCGCGGCCGATGTTGTCGTGATGGCGCGGCCGCTGGCGGCCACGACCGCCAGCACCGAACTCGGAATCTCACTGGCACGCCATTGGAGCAGAGTACGACGCAAATGCGACGCCTGTTGACGGCAATTATCCGCGCATACCAGTTGGTGCTGAGTCCGGTTCTTGGCACCAATTGCCGGTTTCATCCGAGCTGTTCGGAGTACGCGCGTGAGGCTATCGAAAGCCACGGTGCGGTGCGCGGTAGCTGGCTCTCGCTCAAGCGGCTCGGCCG
>PKUM01000128.1 GCA_002868855.1 Chromatiales bacterium
GCCCGGCGCAATCCGGGCGACAAGAAACCGAAGCGCGCGTTATTCAGACAAATCAACGAGTTGATGCAGACTGCAAATCACAACGCCAAACCAGTAGAATGATCCGATGAGCGCATTAGTTGGAATCATCATGGGTTCGCGGTCGGATTGGGCAACCATGTCCCGTGCCGCAGCCGCCCTCGAATCACTTGGCATCGAACACGAGGTAAAGGTTGTATCCGCGCACCGCACGCCTGACCTGCTGTTCGACTATTGCGAATCGGCGCGAGACCGCGGGCTCGAGGTAATTATCGCCGGCGCGGGCGGCGCCGCCCACTTGCCGGGGATGGCAGCGGCGAAGACCTCGCTGCCAGTGCTCGGCGTCCCGGTCAAATCGCGTGCACTGAGCGGCGTCGATTCGCTGCTATCCATCGCGCAGATGCCGGCTGGCGTGCCGGTCGCAACACTTGCCATCGGCGATGCAGGGGCCACCAATGCCGGGTTGCTCGCTGCCTCGATACTCAGTATCAAACACGCTCAGGTTCGGACCGCTCTCGAGACCTTCCGCACAAATCAGACCACGCGGGTCCTCGGCGATCCTGACCCGCGTCTGGACCCGCCAGGCTGATATGCGAATCGGCGTTATAGGTGCTGGTCAGCTCGGACGCATGCTGGCCCTCGCGGGATATCCGCTAGGGATGCGATTCATGTTTCTCGACCGCAGTGACGACACTCCCGCCGCCGCACTCGGTGGTAACGTTATCGGCGCATTTGACGACCCTGCCAGTTTGGCAGAGCTGGTCGCCGGTTCCGACATTCTGACTTTTGAATTCGAAAACGTGCCGGCGCCGGCGCTCGAAACGCTGCCGGCCGATCCACCATTGTGGCCTCCGGCGAGCGCGCTGCAATACGCACAGGATCGTCTGCACGAGAAAAACCTGTTTGCCGAACTCGATATTGCCAGTGCACCCAGCCGGCCGGTCGATGACCTTGAGGGTCTGCGTGGTGCCGTCGCCGAACTGGGTCTGCCGGCGGTGCTGAAAACCCGCCGCCTGGGCTACGATGGCAAGGGGCAGACGGTCCTCCACAAACAGGACGATATCGACGCGGCCTGGGAAAAGCTGGGCGATGTCCCGTTGCTGCTGGAAAAATTTATTCCTTTTGACTTTGAGGTATCGCTGATAGGCGTTCGCAGCAGCACCGGTGAGACTGTTTTCTACCCGTTGACCCGCAATCACCACGAGGACGGCATCCTGCGCTATTCGCTGGCGCCGTTCGAGGATGTGGCGCTTGAGTCTCAGGCTCAAAGCGCGCTCAACGCAATTATGAGCAGACTCGGATATGTCGGCGTGCTGACAGTCGAATTTTTTGTTAGCGACGGACGACTACTGGCCAATGAAATGGCACCGCGGGTTCATAATTCGGGCCACTGGACCATTGAAGGCGCAGTTACCAGTCAGTTCGAAAATCATCTTCGCGCCATAGCCGGGTTGCCACTCGGCGGCACTACGGTAACCGGCCACAGTGCAATGATTAATTTTATCGGCAGTATGCCCGATCGCCGCGAGGTACTGGCGCTGGCCAATTGCCATTTGCATGATTATGGCAAATCGCCGCGCCCGGGCCGCAAACTCGGTCATGCAACTGCCGTCACGGCGACAGTTGAGGCACGAGACCAGGCGCTTCAGGCGCTTCGTCGCCTCAATGTGAACTGAAGCGGTGTACTGACACCGCGGATACGCTATATAGTAAAACTTTTCGTTTCAGGGGTACGGTAAAGGATCATGTATCTTCAACATTTTGGTCTGACGGAACCCCCGTTCCGGCTGTCCCCCGACCCGCATTTTCTGTTTCCGAGCAAGCACCACTCCCGCGCGAAAGCGTATATGGAGTCCATTGTGCTTTTGCAGGACGGCTTCGTAATAATTACCGGCGAGATCGGGGCAGGTAAAACGACATTAATCAACTCGTTTATCGAGGAACTCGGCGAGGATGTCATCCTGGCCCATGTCGCACAGACTCAACTAACCCCGGTTCAGTTCCTGCAAACCGTGCTGGCCGATTTCGGCCACAAGGCGTTTCAAAAACGCAAGGCGGAATTGATCGATTTGCTAAACAACTTTCTGATCGAGCAGTACGAGCAGGGCAAAAAATGCGTTCTGATTGTTGATGAAGCGCAGAATCTGTCGCCCAAGGTTCTGGAGGAAGTGCGTTTGCTGTCCGGGATCGAAACGACAAAAGAAAAAGTTCTGCGCATTGTGCTCGCCGGCCAGCCCGAGCTTAATGAGAAACTCGACGGGATGGAACAACTGACGCAACGGGTTCGGCTGCGCTTTCACCTTGGGCCGCTTACCCAGGAAGAAACCTGCCAATATATCAAGCACCGACTGACAGTTGCCGGGAGCCCGGACGGCGCGTTGTTCAAGGACGAGATCTACCCGCTCATTTATCGCTATACGGGCGGGATTCCGCGACTGGTCAACACATTATGCGATACGGCAATGCTGTGCGCGTTTGCGGAGGACCACTCCGACGTCGGCGTAGACGATGTGGAGGCCGCTCTGGATGATCTGCAGTGGGAAGAATTTGCGGCGCGGACCAATAAATTTCTGCTGCATGGCCCCCGTAATCCGCGCCTGCGGATCCTGCACGAAGGCGAGTGCATCGACGAATTTCCACTCGACAAAAACCGCCTTATAATCGGCCGCACCGCGGACAACGATATTCAGATAAACAGCAAGTTTATCAGCCGCCATCACGCCCAGTTGGTCACGGATGCGAATGGCACATTTATCGAGGACCTGAACAGCACCAACGGCATTTATCTCGGCAAGCAGCGCTTCAAGAAACGCACGCTGCAGGACGGCGACACCATACTGCTGGGCAAGCACTCGTTGCTCTATCTCGACAGAGCTGTCGAGGAAGAAGACGAGGATGATGGCGACGACGACATCGCAGAAACCGCACACGAGGCGGAAGTAGGAATGCCTGAAAGGAATAAAGCGGCAGGCAACCTGAGCTGAACGCGGTCAGGCCCGTTTGTTCATGTTCTGGCGGTAATCACGCCGTTTCAGCCAGATCACGAGTCCCCCGGTAAGACAGGACACGCCAAGTACCAGGCAGATTATCGGCCAGTACCAGAAGTCAACGAAGTAGGAAGCCACCAGCGCAAGCACCCCGGCTACCATGTAATAGTAGGGAATCATCTCGTAGATTGGTTTGGACAGCCACATCAGGGGCACTCTCTCCAGCATCGATCCTGCAACTCCGCTGCAACATTTTGCGAGTGAACCACCGGCAAATGCAAACCGCAGCCGCCGAACGCGCGAGTGAGAGCAGGCACCCGGCCGCCAATCATCTCCCAATTTAGTTACCGAGATCAGGTCAGGCAGGGAATTCGCTCACAGTAAAACACGCGTCGCGTTTTTGCAGATCCGCCATTGAAATTGACATGTTCGCTTCTCCGAGGGGGCGCTAGCCTTCGTGGTCCGGGTCGGAGCAAGGGCGCCGGCGGCCCGATCCGGGTCCTTCATACCGCCGGCTACGATGACTGTCAGGAGTGAAAAAATGCGGACATTGACACAACAGGAACTCGCGCAAGTCAGCGGCGGCGATCTTTTCAGCGAGGCAAATGTCGGCGCGGCCACGCGGCTGGTTCGCGGCATGAGCTATCTGGGCATGGCATTTTCGACCGGCTA
>PKUM01000179.1 GCA_002868855.1 Chromatiales bacterium
GCTGTTCTTGCGGAGATCGCTGCGGATGTCTACACCATAGAGCGCATCGATGGGCTCGCGATCATGGCGCGCATAGTTCTCGACAAGCTGGGTTACCAAAACGTGCATGTGAGGCAGGGCGACGGAACACTCGGTTGGCCCGAGCATGCCCCGTTCGACGCCATTGTGGTTACAGCGGGGGGGCCCGATGTTCCTGACCCGCTGAAGCGTCAGCTCAAGATAGGCGGGCGCCTCGTCATGCCAATCGGCAAGACCACCTGGTTTCAGGAGTTGGTCCGGGTAACAAGGATCACAGAAGCCGATTTCGACACGGAATATCTGGTGCCCGTTCGTTTCGTGCCGCTCATTGGCGAAGAGGGTTGGGACTCCTAGGTCCAGTTGGCGATACGAAGATCAGAGCCGCAATGGCGTACAACACCAATGCGACCAGGATCACGAAGACAAAGCCAAATTCGATTGCCAGCAGGGTGGCCAGAACCGCGCTTATGACCGAAGCAAAGCCGTTGATCCCCCAGGCCCACGGAATGAAATTTGGCGCAGTTGCGGCAACATACCTGAGTCCCAGCGGAAACGGCATCCCCATACTGCTGGCCAGAGGCGCAATTAAAACGACCGAAATCACTATCTTCACCGGGTCGGAAAAGCCGATGCAGCGCTGAAAAACCAAGGGCAGCAGGATCACGTACACGATTGCAAACAACGCGATGCCGCCGACGGCAATGGCTACTGGTGAGCAATCGTTTCCTTCGAGTTTCCCCGCAAGTCTCTCTGACAAGACGCTACCGAGACCTGCGAATACGAGAAAGCCACTCAGAACAACGGCAACCGAGTACAGCGGATGGCTCAGGAACAGAATGAACTTCTGGATGAACGCCATTTCGATGAACAGAAATGCCAGGCCGAGCAGCAGGAAGTAAGCGCCCATGCGCGGGCCTGTTCCGGCCGGCCAGATACGCTTGATGCGGGAAAGTGGCAACAGGACCAGCACGAGCCCGGCGATCGCCGCCTGCACCAGAGTCGCGATCAGAATCAGGTAGCCCCATTCGATCAGCCCTGCGCCACCGGCCCGACGCAGCGCGATTACTTCGGGAAGTGTCGCCCATTTAAAAAAGTGAAAGTAGTAAGGTCGGTTGTCGGTGGCAGGCTGAATGTAAAACTTGTAGCGCTCGGCGAATTCTCCGGCACGCGGCCCGAGTAGCGCCTTGGTGCCATTGTAAAAATACGGCTCACTCAGCACATTGAAACGATTCGCATCGCTCGCCTGAATACCCGGAAACCAGGCTGTGTCGAAGGAGCGCGACCGCGCAAACTGTCGTACCGACTGGATGTCGTCCGCCATCAGGGGGCCATTCTTAATGAGCACGGTGCTCGTGTTCCAGCTACGAATGACGACGAGCTGCTGTCCGGGCTTGCTCACTCCCATCGTGCGCAGCGCATCAATCGCGGTAGCTACGAGTTTAAGGCCGTCGCGCGGCGGCAGTTTGAGCCAACGCGTGATAGCGAGCAGGCCTCCGGGGGTCGTGTGTTCAAGGTATTCGCGAATGGCCTCCTTCGTATAGATATAGCTTTCACTTTGCGCATAAACACCGGCGCCGGATGCAGCGAAGGAATCGAGCAGGCCTATGTGGATCAGGTCATATTGGGTACCGCTCTGCGCGACGAAACCCCGCGCCTCGCTGGTGTGCACGGTAATACGCGGATCGTCATAAACAAAGCCCGCGAACTCGGCGTGGGTCTCTTGGACGAGTTTGGTCATTTGCGGATTGAGCTCTACCGCATCGATGCTATTCGCGCCGTGATACAGCGCGAGCAGCACATCGCTGCCACCACCGGCACCGAGGACCAGGACATCGGGTTTGTCAAGCAGAGCGTAAGGCAAGGCTGCCGTGACATCGCCCAGGTAGGCGACCGAATTGAGATCACCATCGAAGCGCGTTATGGCACTCATGCTGTCGGCGTCTGTAAAAACGGCAAGCTGCTGCGGCGGGATATGCAGCGTGTTGAAACTCAAGCCCGGCGCATGACGGATAGGCACCGTTGGGCTCTCGACGACCGTGAGTTGCCCCAGCGGACTGGACGACACATCCAGAATCCGGCTGTCGATCACCTGCAGGGCCTGACTCAGCCCTTTATATTCCGAGACACGCAGGCCAAGCTGGTTTTGCGGAATGCCGCTGACCAGCAAAGCAAGCCATAAAAGCTGAACGGTCATTAGCGGCGCGCGAGCCGAGGACCGTGTGCTCATGATTACCGACGCGATGAGCGGCAGCGTCATCAGCACAAGGAGTGCATCCTCAGGAATGAACGCGAACAGTGCACCGATAACAACAATGGCGCCAAGGCCTGCGCCGAAGAGGTCAAAGAAGTAAATGCGACTGATGTCTTTCCGCCTGCACGTAAATGCCAGACCAATACAGGACGCAGCAAAGAAGAACGGCACGAAGAATACGAGGTAGATCAGACTCAGGTTAAGGAACTGCCTTGAGTCCCAGACGACCTCAAGCGCGTTGAAGGGCACATGCTGGCCGAGCGCAAAGCACGCGACCATCGTAATACTGAAGAGTAGCGCACTCGTCGCGAAGGCTGCCTCGAATCGGGATTCCAGTCGAGACTCGAACAGCGCGATGAACGTGCCGCTGGCGCCATAGCCGAGCAAGGCGATGCTGATGATCATGTACGCGAAGTGATGCCACTGCACGATGGACAGCATGCGCATTAGCAACAGTTGGTAGCCGATTGCCCCTGCGGAGACCAGCAGCGTTGCAGGAAACAGGCGGCGCACGCGGACGCGCCTAGTGCTGACCGGTCAACGGCACAAAGCGGACAGCGCCATATTGCCGGGTAATGACCTCCCCATTCTCGGTCTTTTCGATCAGCAGCAGTGTTTGCGTCATGAAGCGGCTGCCGACCGGGATGACCATACGGCCACCCGGCTTCAGCTGTTCGATCAGCGGCGGTGGCACGTGGTCAGCGGCCGCCGTGACAACGATGGAATCGAATGGTCCGTGTTCTGCCCAGCCGTAATAGCCGTCACCGAGCTTCGTTGTGATGTTCTTGTAGCCCAGCCTCAAAAGATCTTGCCTGGCCCGCGTGGCCAGCGCCTCGATAATCTCGACGCTGTAAACGTGGTCGACAAGTTCGGCGAGGATCGCCGCCTGGTAGCCCGAACCCGTGCCCACTTCGAGAACGACGTCATCGGCATCGGGCTCGATGAGTTCCGTCATGAGCGCGACAATGTACGGTTGCGAAATCGTCTGCCCATACCCGATCGGCAACGGCCGGTTCTCGTAAGCGAAACGCCTCCCTGATTGCGGAACGAGTTCGTGGCGTTGCACGGTGTTCATCGATGCCATCACGGCATCACTGATCCTGGCTGCATCCGTGTCGTCCAGGATTTGAGCGTAGCGCCGCAACTCTTCGACCATCGCGGCTCGCGCGGCCGTGTAGCTGGCCTCCTCCGCAGAAGTGGCCATCGAGACGAGTAACAAGAAGCAAGTCAGTGCCTTCATTCAGGTAAACATCCCTGCGATATTGTCGAGTTGCACATCGCCCACGGGCGTGCGAAACACGTCGGCGCCGCTAAAGTCGCACCCAACTCTCCGCCACTACCGAAGTGGAATTGACCGGCAACGGCGGATGTCCGGATCAAGGTCATAGCTGTGCTCCTGACCCACC
>PKUM01000039.1 GCA_002868855.1 Chromatiales bacterium
GATGAAGGGTTTTTTCCGGTGTGCGCCATCCGCCCTGCCGGGCGGCCGATTTGTCGACGGCGTAGACAATGAATGTGACCGCACTCAGGCCGAGGTACCCGAGGAGGACCCATATCGGCGTGTGCGCCACGAAAACCGTTAGCGCAACAAACCCCAGAAACAACGCTGGGACAGGTAGGGATCCCTTGCCGGAGCGTCGCCTTTTGGCTGGTCGCGGGCGATCGCCTGCCAGCGTAGCATTGGCAGCGCAGGGTCTGCCCTGACGATCGGTCGAGATCGCATAGGTGACGACCTGGCCTACCGTCGGGCGTCGTGTGCGGTTTGCGAACGCGTTGATGTGGACAAAGACGCGCTTGCCGCCGCTCAGCGGAGTCGCGAAACCGAAGCCGCGGTCATCGTTCCACGATGTGATCTTGCCTTTTGTACGCACTGGGCTCGAGGTCTCCGGTTGACGTTGTGCAGACGATAAACATTTTCGTCCTGTCTGTGCCACCGTTCCGTTGGCGAATATGCACTCGGCCGAAGCCGCGAATGCCCTGCGAGCGGCGCTGACGGTTCGATTCCTCGCAAGCCGGCTATTGTGCTTGATGGCGGAAGACGCGTTTGCGTTGATTCGTGGTCGCTGCGGGGGATGCGTTTTACGCCATCGCAAGGCGCCGGGAAAACCGTCCGGGCGTTACGGTTTGTCCGCGGTGACTTCGACGACCTGGTGTGAAACCTGCTTCTTTCCGCCATCCAGCCACTGCGTTCCGACCTCCGAGAAGCCGAAGCTCCGGTGAAATTCTCGCGAGACAGCATTGAGCGGAACGCGGTTGTATTCGCAGGAAATCCGGGGAACGCCGGCGTCGCGGGCAAAATCGAACAGGTCACGATAGAGCGCGGATCCGAGCCCCGCACCACGATAGCTTTCATCGACGACGATCCGGTCGATGTAGAGAAAATGCGGATAGCGTTCGACAAACCAGCGATAGTTCACGCTGTCATAATCGGCGTTTTGGTCGAATACCAGTAAAAAACCGGCGACGTTTTCGCCAACGCAGGTAACGCGGTGATAGGCACTCTCGCGGTCGAGCCTGGCGAGCCGTGCCCGATCCATCACGCTGGTCAGGTGCGACGACCCGGCATTCAGGTCGACGATACGTTCGAAGTCGGTTTCGTTTGCGTCGCGAATCATGGCCTGCGATCGCGGCCGGGTAGTTGCGGTTGCCGATACGCGGTCGACTCCATAATTCGTTTCATGTTGGCCAGCGCCACGGCTGGGCAATATATTGGTACAGGGCTTGTGGCGAACAGCCGATATCGATGGAGTGGCGGATCGTTTCCATGTGTTGGCCCGGCCAGGCGCAGCCTGAAGCTGCCGCAGCGGTTTTATCCGGCGTCCTTCCGGGCCGAAGCCAGCAGCGCCGCCATTTTCTGATGAACCAGATTGATCGCTTGCAACGGGCGAATCATTACCTTGAATTCGACGATCCGCCCAGCCTCGTTCCACTTCAGCATGTCAACGCCGTTTACCGCGATGCCGTCGATTTCGACCTCGAACTCGAGTACCGCACCGTTATCGTCGTGGATCTCGCGAACGTAACGAAACGAATCGTCAAAGAACACGTGGAACGCGGCGCCGAGATATAGGGCCGTGATTGTTTTTCCGCGCTGTGGCGTGTGGACGACCGGCGAGTAGAAAACCACATCGTCGTCCAACAAGGTATCGAGGCCGGCCGGGTTGCGGGTCCGCACCAGTTCGTGCCAGGTGGCAAGTGCATTGGGTGGCATCGACAGAGCTCCAGACGAGGGTTTCGTGCCTACAGGCTTTGGACAAAATCGCGGATACCGTTCAACAGCATCTGCGTGGCCATTATTACGAGGATCATTCCCATAAGTCTTTCCAGCGCGCGCGATCCGCGGGTACCGAGCACTTTCATCAGGATCGGCGATGAGATCAGCAGTACCGTCGTGCCAAGCCATGCGAGAAACAGGGCGAGGCTCCAGTCGAGAATTTGTCCCGGCTGACTGGAGCTCAACAGCAGCAGCATCGCGATGGTGGAGGGGCCCGCAATCAACGGGATCGCAAGCGGCACCAGGAATGGATCCTCGGCGCCGTCAATGTCCTCAATCGCCACCGGTTTCGGGAAGATCATCCGCAGTGAGATGATGAAAAGCAGCAAACCGCCGGCGATGCTCAGCGACGACTGACTCAGACCGAGGAACCCGAGGATCGAGTTGCCCGCAAACAGGAATCCGAGCAGGATTACCAGCGCGAGGCACAGTTCGCGCGCCACGATCCGGGTGCGGCGGGTGTTATCGCAGCCGGCCAGCACGGCGTTGAAGATCGGGATGTTGCCGAGTGGATCCATGACGAAGAACAACGTCACCGACACCGACGCAATTTCCGCCCAGTTCATTCCGCTTCTCCTGTGTCCCCGGACTGCAATGCCTGCAGCATCTCGCGTGAGCCCGCCAGCATGTCTTCGGCAGCCACGGCGAGTCCGCCAGCGCCGACGATGCGCTCGGTCATGAACGCGCCGCGTCGCCGCTGCCAGAGGATGGCGGCGACCCGGCCAATAAAACGGTAGTAATTATGCTGCTTCGATGCCGTCATGTTCCCCAGGCCTTGTTATGGTTTTCCCGGCGCATCGCAGCCGCCTGGTATTCGGACCGGCCTTGCTCGAACTCGATCGCGGGCTGAGATACGGCCGCCCGATCGTTGTCATTCGTCGTAGGCGATTACGCGAAAACGCGCTTGTCTGTGCAGTTGGCGCCGCCGATCCGGTTCGGTGCACAGCCGGAGGCATCGCTGCGGACAGCAACCACGGCATCGCCGCCCTGCGCGGTGGCCAGTTCTGCCACGTCGGCCATTCTCCGATTGCGTGCAAATACGCTGCTGTGGCCATAATCCTCGATACGGCCGATCTCGCGGAACTTGCGATCGGGCCCGCCGTCTCGCCACACGTCCATGCCGTCGACCTCGCTGCGCTGGCCCACCGTCAGGGGGACGGGGTTGGCCGCCTGCATTGCGGAATTCGAAGGCTGGAACAGCGTGCTGCTCGGCGCGCAAGCGGCGACCGCGAAACAAAAAACCAGCAATGCAGCAATCAGGAAACGGTTCATCGTGATACCGGGAAAATTGTAGTTGGTGGAATGTGTGCAAGTATCTGGCGCGCGCGGTGCCAATACAACCCCGCCGCGCTGCCTCGATGCGTCGGCTCAGAGATCGAGGCGGGTCCCTTCGATCGCGACATTGAATCCCTTGGAGGTCACGAGACGGTGTTGCGAACTGTTTTTATCGAGCAGAGGATTGGTGTGGTTGAAGTGGATAAACCAGACCCGGCTGCGCTCCGCGGCGGAGAGGCTTTGCAGAGCCGCCATGCTTTCGGTCACAAGCGGGTGCCTTACCTTCGACATGTCGCGTCCGGGTAATTCGCCATCAGCGAAGAAGGTCGCATCGATCAACGCATAATCGACCGACCGCACCAGCGCCGCGAGGTCGGTGTCCCAGGCAGACCAATGGTCGAGATAGGGGATGAACACCGCGGTTCTGGCCGGCCCCGCGATGCGGAATCCGACCGTCTCGGAGTACTCGGCGCGGTGCGGAACCCGGAACGGCGTGACATTGACCAGGCCGAGTTTCA
>PKUM01000125.1 GCA_002868855.1 Chromatiales bacterium
GTCTTTGCCAACCCCATACGCAGCGCCGATCAGTACTTTACCGTGTTGGCGAGAGATAACGATCAAGATTACACGCGCCTCGGTCTTGCAATATCGCGCAAGGCAGCCGCCTCGGCAGTGCAGCGCAACCGGATCAAGCGCGTCATTCGCGAGTCGTTCCGTCATAATCCGAGTGAATTGCCCGCGGCCGATGTTGTCGTGATGGCGCGGCCGCTGGCGGCCACGACTGCCAGCGCCGAACTCGGGATCTCACTGGCACGCCATTGGAGCAGAGTACGACGCAAATGCGACGCCTGTTGACGGCAATTATCCGCGCATACCAGTTGGTGCTGAGTCCGGTCCTTGGCACCAATTGCCGGTTTTATCCGAGCTGTTCGGAGTACGCGCGTGAGGCTATCGAAAGCCACGGTGCGGTGCGCGGTAGCTGGCTCTCGCTCAAGCGGCTCGGCCGCTGTCATCCACTAAATCAAGGCGGTTCGGATCCGGTGCCGGATCCGCGCCATATTGCCGAGTAGTCGAGACTTCAACGTATGGACAATCGTCGCATTTTTCTCTGGGCAGGCCTTCTGTTCGTCTACTTTGTCGTCTACCAGACATGGGTGCGTGAACAGCGTGGTCCGCAGCAGGTACCGACGGCAGAAATTGCGGCGGATGCGCCTGCCATTCCCGGCGAGGTTGCGCCCGGCGATGCGGATCTTCCGGCGCTTCCAGATTCTGAAGCTGCTGCGGCACCGCAGGACCTTCCGGGTCCGAGTGAGTCGCGTGGGCCGCAAATCAGCGTCCGCACCGATGTTTTCGATCTCGTCATCGACACCCGTGGCGGTGATATCCGTGACGTGACGCTGCTCGAGTACCCGCTTCGCAAGTCCGATCCGGGCGATCTGGTCGAGTTGCTGCATAACGGCCCGGGCTATCTTTTCGAGGTCCATACCGGCCTTCGCACGAGAGGTAGCGGGGAGGAGCCCAATCATCTTGCGCAGTTTTCCGCCGCGGCGGAGAGTTTCGTACTGGAAGACGGCGCGGACGAACTGATAGTGCCGTTGCGCTGGACCAATGCGGATGGACTCGTTGTCGAGAAGATTTACCGTTTCCGGCGCGGCAGCTATCGCGTTGACCTCGAATACCGGGTGGAGAACGGAACCGGTGCGGAAATCGGGGCCGCGTCCTATGTCCAGCTTGCGCGAAGCCATGCGCCGCCCAAGCGATCGATGACGGACGTTGATTCCTACTCCTTTATCGGCCCGGTTTTTTACGATGGCCGGAAATACGAAAAACTCGATGCCGAAGACATCGCGACCGAGCCGGTGAGTGCTGCGGTAACGGGTGGCTGGATCGCGTCGATACAACATCACTTCCTGGCCGCGGTCGTTCCAGCGGCGGGTGAAACGTACACATACAACTCCGGTATGCGGCGCGGGACGGTAATGCAAAGCGCAATCGGTCCGGTGAAATCGCTGTCACCCGGCGCCAGCGAAAGCTTTGCGGAAACGCTGTTTGTCGGACCCAAGCTGCAAGACCAGCTCGAGGCAACCGCCGATGGCCTAAAGCTGACCGTCGATTACGGCATGTTGACGATCATCGCGCAGCCGCTTTTCTGGGTGCTCAACTGGCTCCACAAGCTGATCGGCAACTGGGGCTGGGCAATTATTTTTCTGACCGTTCTGATCAAAATCGCCTTTTACAAGCTGTCCGAGACGAGCGGGCGGTCAATGGCGAAAATGCGCAAGATGCAACCGCGGATAAAGCACCTGCAGGAGCGTTATGCGGATGATCGCCAGGCTCTGTCCAAGGCAATGATGGAGCTTTATCGCAAGGAGAAAATTAATCCTGCGTCGGGCTGTCTGCCAATATTGATTCAGATGCCGGTATTCATTG
Source organism: Chromatiales bacterium (assembly GCA_002868855.1). Lineage (GTDB taxonomy): Bacteria > Pseudomonadota > Gammaproteobacteria > Steroidobacterales > BM003 > BM003. The sequence goes on from PKUM01000125.1 coordinate 1,876, forward strand.
CGCTCTACTGGGTCTTGCTGGAGAGCGTCGAGTTGCGTCAGGCGCCGTGGATGCTGTGGATTGACGATCTCTCGGTGCGGGATCCGTTTTTCATCCTGCCGGTGCTGATGGGTGTGACCATGCTGATCCAGCAACGTTTGAACCCGGCGCCGCCGGATCCGGTTCAGGCCAAGATCATGATGGTGCTGCCGATTGTGTTCACGGTGTTTTTCGCCTTTTTCCCAGCGGGTCTGGTTATCTACTGGTTTACCAACAACCTGCTGTCGATCGCCCAGCAGTGGCGCATCAACAAGCTTGTCGGTGCAGATTAGCAATCGCAGGCTCTTGCAGTGCCATGTCAGGGCATGATCGTCGTGGCGTGACGGAATGAGCCGCCCCGCCAGCGACATGTTGCGCGATGACACGATCGCCGCGATCGCAACACCTCCCGGTCGTGGCGGCGTCGGCATCATCCGCATTTCCGGGCCGGCAGCGGCCGAGATCGGCAAACGTCTGAGCGGAGTGTTGCCCGCGCCCCGGCGCGCGGTTTTGGCGCGGTTCGGGAACATTCACGGCGAAGCCCTGGATGAAGGCCTGGTGCTGTTCTTCCCGGGGCCCCACTCATTTACCGGCGAAGACGTGATCGAGCTGCATGGCCACGGCGGGCCGGTGGTTCTCGACCTGTTGCTGCAATCCGTGTTGGCGGCGGGTGCCCGCCATGCCGAAGCGGGAGAATTTTCGCGTCGCGCCTACCTCAACGACAAGCTCGACCTGACCCAGGCCGAAGCGATTGCAGATCTGATCGACAGCGGCTCCGCGGCTGCCGCGCGCGCCGCGCTGAATTCTTTGCGGGGAGAATTTTCGACCCGGGTTCACCGGCTGGTCGAGATGCTCACCGATTTGCGCAGTTACGTTGAGGCGGCGATCGATTTTCCCGACGAGGATGTCGATTTCCTCAGTGACAAGGCGCTCGAGCGCCGCTGCAATGAGCTCGACCTGGAGTTTTCGGACCTGCGCGCCTGCGCGCGCCAGGGCAGCCTGTTGCGGGAAGGCATGAGTGTCGTTATTGCCGGGCCGCCGAATGCCGGCAAATCCAGCTTGCTCAATGCGCTTGCCGGCTATGAGGCAGCTATCGTCACAGAGGTCCCGGGAACGACTCGCGACCTGTTGCGCGAGCAAATCGCGATCGATGGTCTGCCGCTGCATGTGATTGACACCGCCGGCCTGCGCGAAACCCGCGACCGGGTTGAGATTGAGGGAATTCGCCGCGCCCGCGCCGAGCTCGAACGCGCCGACCGGGCCCTGATTCTGGTTGACGCAACGGCCGATCTGGAACGCGCAATCCGGACCCTGCTCGACGGTATCGGAACGGCGATTCCCGTCACGATCATAGTCAACAAGATCGACCTGCTCGGGGCCGAGCCGCGAATCGAGTCCGGCGCCGTGACCCGGGTTTATATTTCGGCGTTGACCGGGGCCGGTGTAGACCTGCTGCGCGAACACCTCAAGGCGTGTATCGGGTTCGAGCCGGTCGGAACCAGCGCGTTGTCTGCGCGGCGCCGGCACCTCGACGCGCTGGCACGCGGCGAGGCGCATTTTCGTGAAGCGGTTCGCCAGCTTGCCGATTTTCGCGCCGGCGAGCTGATGGCCGAGGAGTTGCGGTACGCGCAACAGGCGCTTGCTGAAATTACCGGGGAATTCGGCAGCGAGGACTTGCTGGGACGGATTTTTTCCAGCTTCTGCATCGGCAAGTAGCCGCTGCGA
>PKUM01000238.1 GCA_002868855.1 Chromatiales bacterium
CCCTGGATCATGGCGTCGTAGCCAGCCGTGTCGCATTCCGGCCCGTCCTGGCCGAAGGCAGTGACCGAACAGTAAATCAACTGGTTATTGATTCCGCGGAGGGTGTCAAAGTCGAGCCCGAAACGGGCCATGGTGCCGACCCGGAAATTCTCAATGAGTACATCACACTCGCCGGCCAGGCGGCGTAAGAGAGCCTGCCCAGCGGGATTGCCCAGATCGACGCAGAGCGAATCCTTGCCCCGATTGGCAGCACCGAAATACGCCGACATCCCGTTCGCCTCCGGCCCGATAAAGGGCGGCCCCCAGCTCCGGGTGTCGTCGCCGCTTTTCGGTCGTTCGACTTTGACGACGTCGGCACCGAAATCCGCCAGCGTCTGCCCGGCCCAGGGCCCGGCCAACACACGGCTGAGGTCCAGAACCCTGAGACCATCAAGGGCGCTTTTCACGTAAGTCTGCTCCTTTCGGAGTGGCGTTTCAGTCAATGCAACAGCGCGCACATTGCCAGCGCGATTGTAACGCGCGCGGGCCACGCCCACACGTTCCAGCCTGCAGGCAAGACGGCCGAATCGCCCGCTTCCGGTCCAGGCGTTGCCCGGCCGCCGTTGCCAACGTCTCCGCGCCTGAAATTCGTGCCTGGACGGATGTGACCTGCAGCCGCCGGACAGGTAAAATAGGCGGCTTGTATCTTCAATAATCATTTGCCGCGGGCCAGATCCGAGCACGGTCTGCGGTAGTCATTTTGCCTGGCGTGATAAGAGGAACCTGCTAATGCAGAAGATCCTGGTGTGTTTAAAACGCGTGGTGGACTACAACGTCCGCGTCCGCGTCAAGCCCGATGGTACGGGCGTAGTAACCGACGGCGTTAAGATGAGCGTCAATCCATTCGATGAAATCGCACTCGAGGAGGCGCTGCGGATCAAAGAGCGAGGCGCGGCCAACGAGGTAATCGTGATGTCGATCGGTTCTGCAGAAGCGCAGCAGCAGTTGCGCACGGGCCTTGCGATGGGCGCGGACCGCGCGATTCTGGTTGAGACCGACGAGGCGGTTGAACCGCTATCGGCGGCGCGCGCGATGCTGGCGACGATAGAGCGTGAGCAGCCAGGCATGGTTATTCTCGGCAAACAGGCTATCGACGATGACAATAGTCAAACCGGACAGATGCTTGCGGCATTGTGGGGACGCCCGCAGGCGACGTTCGCTTCGGAAGTCGTACTTGACGGAGAGACCGCAACGGTAACCCGCGAGGTCGATGCCGGGCTGGAGACGATCGCGGTCGATCTTCCGGCTGTGATCACGGTTGACCTTCGGATGAACGAACCTCGATATGTCAAGCTGCCCGACATTATGAAGGCGAAGCGCAAACCGCTCGAGACGGTGAGTTTTTCCGATCTGAATGTGGAAAACGAACATCATCTGACGACAACGCATTTTGCGCCTCCGGCGCAACGCGAGAAAGGCGTTATGGTCGAGGACGTGGGTGCTTTGATTCAGGCCCTCAAGGACAAGGGGTTGGTGTAATGGGAAGAATTCTCGTAATTGCCGAGCATGACGGCGCGTCTTTGAACGCCAGCACGGCCAAGTGCATGGCCTGTGCCACGGCCATCGATAACGAAGGTATAGACGTCGCGGTTCTGTCGGCAGACGGCGCAGCAATCTGTGATCAGGCCGCTGCGCTATCGGGTGTTGCGAAAGTGCTGAAGGTCGACCATGAGATTTTTGCCAGCCAGTTGGCGGCAACGCTTGCGCCGCAGATCGTTGAACTGGCCGGTGACTACAGTCACATCCTTGGCCCGTCGACGACATTCGGCAAGGACCTGATGCCACGGGTTGCGGCGTTGCTCGGTGTCGCCCAGATCAGCGATATCATGGAAGTGAAGAGTGCCTACAGCTTTCAGCGCCCGATCTACGCGGGCAATGCCATTGTGACCGTTGACGCATCACCGGAGCGCAAGTTGGTCGCGACCGTCAGAACCGCGTCTTACAAAGCGGTATCCAGCGACGGGTCCGGCACCATCGAAGCCGTGGAAGCGGGCGCGAGTTTTCCCACTCACACCCGCCTGGTTGAAATCAAGGCCAGCAGCGGTGACCGGCCGGACCTGCAGACCGCGGCTAAAGTCATCTCTGGCGGGCGTGCGCTAGCCAGCGAGGAAAATTTCAGCCTGATCTACTCGCTGGCCGATAAAATCGGCGCCGGGGTCGGTGCTTCTCGCGCGGCAGTGGATGCAGGGTACGTGCCAAATGATATGCAGGTCGGACAGACCGGCAAGATCATTGCGCCGGATCTGTATGTGGCGATTGGAATATCGGGTGCGATTCAGCATTTGACCGGCATCAAGGATGCCGGAACCATCGTTGCGATTAACAAGGATCCCGAAGCGCCGATATTCGAAGTGGCGGATATCGGCCTGGTGGGCGACCTGTTTGAAATTGTGCCGGAACTGGAAAAACAACTAGGTTAGCCGGCCCCTTGCCAGGCGGAGGCCGCGGGCACGGCATCGCAATGCAAAGAGGGCTTGCCTGGCAAGCCCTCTTTTTCCTGGTCGCGTTCCGTGGCCGGCTGGCTACAGATTCTTTAACAGGTATTCGGCGCTGCTGACCTCGAACGCCCCGGGTGCCTCAACATGCACCGCTTCGACCGTGCCGTCGTTGACCACCATCGCAAATCGCTGACCACGCGTTCCCATACCGAATCCGGTGGCGTCCAGCTCCAATCCCAGCGCACGGGTAAAGTCGCCGTTGCCGTCAGCCAGCATCAAGACCGCGTCACCGACACCCTGGTCCTTGCCCCAGGCGCCCATTACAAAGACGTCATTGACAGCCAGGCAGGCAATCGTGTCGATGCCTTTTGCCTTGAGTTCGTCACCATGCTGGACGAAGCCTGGCAGGTGCTGGGCCGAACAGGTGGGGGTGAAAGCACCGGGAACTGAAAACACGACTACGCGTTTGCCGGAAAACAGATCATCGCTGCTGAGTGCGCCGGGACCGTTCTGGGTCATGATCCCAAACGTCCCTGCCGGCACTTTGTCGCCTGCCTGAATACTCATATCAAACTCCTCTCCGTGAAATAAACCCTAGCGGGCATTTGCAATGTCCGGGTCAGGCCGGCCATCAATCGTTCAATTGTATTCGTACTTTGCGCGTGGCGCGGATTCGCCGTGTCGCGAGGTTGGAGCGCGATCGCAGGCAATACCTGCGGCGCCCGCTATTAGACAGAAACCACAGGGTGCCGGCAATGCTCTCGCGACCGCGGCTACGCCGCTTCCATGTTGTCGACCCTGAAGCGGCCTCGCTTGTTGCGCCATCGTGGGCCGCCGTATTGGCGTTCCGCTACCGGGGTGCTGCGGAGAGCGCGTGCGGAATCACGCTAACAGCGTCAATAATTAACTTAATATAAAACCCATAAATCATTGTTTTAAATAATTTTATTTATTGCCCCATTGAGTATTCGAGGTCGCCGGCTCATGCCTCCCGCGACCCGAAACCAGCGCAGGAGTGGGAGGGGGAAGACGATTGCAGGACCTACAGCGTCAGCTCCGGGGCCGGCGCACGAAGATTGTAATTCGAACTCATAGCGCGGCCATACGCGCCCGCGTTGGCAATCAGCAAAATGTCACCCTCCTTGGTAACCGGGAGATAGCGGTCGCGCCCCAGACGGTCTCCGGTTTCGCAAATTGGTCCGACTATCGTCGCGAGTTCGGTGGCGGACTCGCCAAGTCGCGACAAATTGACGATGCGATGGTACGCCCCATACAGCGCCGGTCGAATCAACGAATTCATGCCGGTGGAAACTCCGAGATATCGCGTACCGTGTTTGCCCTTCAACTGGTTAACCGTCACCAAAAGCACTCCCGCGGCTGACACCAGAAAACGTCCTGGCTCGAGCCAGAGCTGCAGATCGGGGTACGCGGCATGCACCGCGGCAAGGGTTTCGTCGAGTGCGTTCAGATCGAGCACGCTGTCGCCCTCTTTTTCCGGCACGCCCAGGCCGCCGCCAAGGTCGAGTATTTCCACGTGGGGAAATTGCGTTGCAAGGCCAGCGAGTTCGGTCGCAACCCGACCCCAGTGACCCGAATCACGGATACCACTCCCACCATGCACATGAAGCCCGGTCACACGTACTGCGTGGTCCTCGCACAGTCGCGTGAGACGCTCGATGTCGCCGCGCGGAATACCGAATTTGGAATGGACGCCGGCAGTATGAACATGGGCGTGGTGCCCGCTCCCCTCGCCCAGATCGATACGAACGAATATCGCCTTGCCGGCGAAGACCTGCGGCCATGTCTCGAGCGGATAAAGGTTGTCGAGCGTCACCCGAACGCCAGCGCTCAATGCCGCTTCATATTCTCTCCTGGGCGCAAAATTAGGTGTAAACAGGACAGCGTCGCCGGGTAGGTCCGGAAACAGATCGAAAACCGCTTTCAATTCGCCTGGAGATACACACTCGAATCCCACTCCCTCGGCATGCAGCCGTTTCAGGATTTCAGGATGCGGATTTGCCTTGATCGCGTAGAAGACACGATCGACATGACGCAGCGCGCATAGCGCCGAAGCCGCAGCACCGACGCTGGCAAGGTCGTAAACATAGGCCGAGGGATTGGTCCGGGCGAGCTCGAGCAACTGCTCGCGTTTCTGTTCCCACCAGGCCGGTTCCGCTCGTGCCAGCTCTTTGGCCGGAGCGGCCAGCTGTTCCCAGCTCGGACCGATAACAGAATCCTCGCCGGTGTCTCCGATTATCAGGTCGTGCAAGGATCGAACCAGTCTATCTACCTGGCTTTCCTCTATCACTACCGTGAAGTTGAGATCGCTCGCAGCCTGGCTTACCAGGAAGATCTGGTGTTCCTCGAACGCTTCGAGGGCGGGCGCGAGGCGATGGAGATTTGCGCGCATTCGGGCACCGACCAGACTCACCGCAGCACACGGTCTGATGACCCGAACCCGGCACAATGACTCCAGCTTGGCAGTGAGCAATCCAAGCGCCTCCGGGTCAACCTCGGCAGCGCTTTCGTCGAGCGTAACGCTGACCACCGACTCGGACGTGGAGACAAGGTCGATCGACAATCCAAAATCCGAAAAAATCGCGAAGGCACGCGCCAGGAATCCGGCTTCCTGCCACATCCCGATCGATTCCATCGAAATCAAAGTAAGACCCTTGCGGGCCGATATTGCCTTGATTCGGGGCGCGTCCTCATCGCCGGTTTCGGCAATCACCGTGCCTTCGAGTTGCGGCCGCGTTGTGTCGTGCACATGAACCGGGATGGCACTGCGCCGCGCAACGGGCAAACAACGCGGATGAATCACGCCGGCGCCGGTCGCTGCAATTTCCTGGGCCTCGTCAAAGCTCAGTCGCCGCAGTAAACGTGCCGCCGGAATACTGCGGGGATTGGCGCTGAACATACCCGGCACGTCCGTCCAGATTTCCAGACGTTCGGCCTGCAGTCTGGCCGCGATGTAGGCCGCAGAGGTATCCGAGCCTCCCCTGCCCAGCAATACGGTCCGCCCCTTGTCGTCGCTCGCGACAAATCCCTGGGTGACTATTACGCCATTGAACCCCGCCCACTCATTTTGCAGGCCGGGGTCGGGGTCCGCCGCGCAATGGGCCGCGAGAAAATGACGCGGATCGGACGTTGGGTAGAAGGGCTGACTGCTAAGTATGTCGCGCGCATCGACGATGCGCACGGGAATGCCATGAGATTCGACACAGGCGGCGACCACCTCGGTTGCCATCCCCTCACCGTACGCCAGTAACCGGGCCCTGACGGCGGCCCCCGCTTCGCCGACCAGACCGATCCCGGCCACCAGTCGCCGCAGTTCCGCGACCCTGTTCTCGAGGCCCGCAAGGCGACCAATGCCGAGCTGGGCAGCCAGCGTCTCGTGCTGGCGCACAATGTCGTCAATACCCGATTGGCTGTCGTCCGGGTCAACCGAATCGGCAAGCCGGTCGAGGAGATCCGAGACGCCCGCGAGGGCCGAGTGCACCATTATCGGCCGCAGCCCGCGGCTGAGGCGTTCCTTCAGCGCGGCGCAAATATTCGGCCAGTTCGCAGCGTCGGCGACGCTGGTCCCCCCGAACTTGAGCACAACCCATGCCCGGTCTGTTTCTTTATCCATCAACGGGATCCGTTTCGTCGCGGTAGGCGCCGGCGTCCCGCCGGCAGGCAAGATAGATTACTCACCGTTGTCCGGCGCGATCAAGCGTGGCCGCGACGGCGTGATCGCTGTCGCGGGGGTGAAGGCACGTCCCTTTTTGCCTAGTGGGCCGCGGTTACCTCGATCATCTCTTCTTGCGCGCCCTCGCGCTGAACCGGTGTTTCAAACTCCGGGGGCTTAACCACTAATACGTCGCAGCTAAGGTGCTCGAGGACCCTTTCGGCAGTACTGCCAAGGAAAATGCGTTTCAGCCTGTTTCGCGCAACAGCGCCCATCACGAGCAAATCGATGTCTTTTTCCGCGACCAGGTCTTGCAGAACATCGCTGGTTCGCCCGGCCACCATATGGACATGATCCGGCGGCCGCGGGCTTTGCGCGAGCAGGTTGGTCAACGCCTCGCGGTGTGCCTGCTCGATAACCTCTTCGCTAATATCGATCGGGTAGATAACGGCCCCGGGCACCGCACTCGCACAAACCGCCGCCGAGACCGGGAGAAATGTATGTGCGATGTGGAATTCGGCACCGGTTTCCCGTGCCAGCTCTTCCGCAACCGCGATAATCGCGTTATCCAGCGCAGCGGGCTTGTCGTGTTCATGAGTCGGATCAACTGCGGCGGCAATATGCGCATAGGGATAACTGGTCGACGGTTTCACGAGCAATACCGGGCAGGGACAGGTGCGAATCAGGTTCCAGTCGGTATTGGAGAACAACGACCGCTTGAGCGGCGGATGGTGGTGAGTGTCCTTGATCAACATATCCGCCTGCGTATGCAGACACTGGCGAACGATTCCTTCGTCAAGCGGGCTATCCCACCTGGCTGCATAGCTGATGTCCAGGCCTTCGCTATTGAGTGAAGCGACCATCTCTTGCAGCGCCGCAATCGTATGCCTGACCATTGAAGCCCGCGACTTTTCGAGGCCGCGACTGTCGAAGAAATGTTCTCCGGATATGTATTGGTCATAAACGCAAGCGAAAACCTCAAGCCGCGCGCCGAGAATCCGGGCAATATCGAGCGCCCTGGAGACCGCAGGTTGTTCCGTGGCAGTCGGATCGGCTACTACCAGAATTTTTGATATACGCGACATAAAACGCTCCTTCGCCTGTTTCGCCGAGACACGGGCAAACCCGGGCATTCGCGCCCCTTTGCCTCTGACTCCCTTTATAAACCTACATCAACTGGTGTTTAATTCGCTTCTCTAACTAATGTCACTGTGGTTACTACCTATGGCCGCCGGTCTGCCGACTGAGCAAAAAGAGCTGCCCCACGCGAAAAGGCAATTCGACGCGCTGCTCGATGCCGCGGCAGATGCCATCGTAATCATCGATCACAAGGGCCGGATCGAGACCGTCAACCCGGCCGCGCTACGGATGTTCGGGTACGAGCGGAATGAAATGGTGGGTCGAAATGTCTCAATGCTCATGCCTGAACCATTCAGCTGCGAACACGACGACTATCTGGCCGAGTACAGGCGGACCGGTCACGCGCGAATTATCGGCAAAGGCCGCGAAGTAATTGGCCTGCGCAACGACGGCAGCACGTTTCCGCTCGATCTGTCGATCGGCGAAGTTCAGGATTCCGTGGCGCCTCGCTTCGTCGGGATCATGCGTGACATTACCGCGCGCAAGGAAGTCGAAAAAGCCCTGCAATTCGAACGCGATCGCGCCCAGGGCTATCTCGATCTCGCCGCGGTTATTCTGCTCGGTCTCGATCAGGACGGGCGAATTCGTCTCATCAACAAGCGCGGCTGCGAACTGCTGGGCTACGAAGAGCATGAGCTGCTCGGTTGCGACTGGATCGATAACTGCATTCGCAGCGACGACAAGCCTGGTATCTCGCGGTTGTTCCGAAAATTAGTCGAGGGCGAGGCCGAGTTGCCGGATAATTCGGAGAACTGGGTCGTGACCCGTTCCGGCAAAACCCGTTTGATTACATGGAAAAACTCCGTTATTCGCGACGAGTCCGGTGCCATTATCGGAACGCTCAGTTCGGGAGAAGACGTTACAGATCGGCGCCACACTGCCGAGCAACTGCGCCAGCGCGAGGAACAGCTCGAACTGGTGTTCCAGAATGCGCCTCTTGGAACGCTGACCATGGATCTCGAATTTGGTTTGCAATCGGCCAACAGCGCGCTGAGCAGAATGATTGGGATCCTGGAGATAGATCTTCTGGGCCGCTCATTTCTTGACCTGATCCATCCGGATCAGCGCGAGGGCCTGGCATCGCAGCTGGGCCGGATGGTCGCGGGAGAACACACCACGTTATCGCGCCAGACCCGGCTTTTGCCCCGCGATGATCGGGAATTGCTGGCCCGACTCAGCGTCGGAGTCGTCCATGATGCGGACCAGCGTCCGAAATTTCTGATTGGACAAATCGAAGACCTCACAGAAAGGATCAACAGCGGCCGCGAGGCACGTCAGTTGCGCGATCGCCTGACCCAGGTCGGCCGGCTCAGCACGATGGGTGAAATGGCGGCGAGTATCGCGCATGAGATCAATCAGCCCTTGACCGCGGTTGCAACCTATGCGCAGGCGGGAAAACGTCTGCTGGACAGCGGCCGCGCCGATCTCCCGGATATCTCGAACACATTGGAACAGATCGGTCAGCAGGCGCAGCGTGCCGGTGACGTAATCAGAAGTCTGCGCCGCTTTTTGCGGCAGAGAAAGAGTTCGCGCGAGCGGCTCGCGGTAAACGACATGATCCGCGAGGTCGTTTTGCTGGCGGATGTCGATGCGCGCGCACACAATGTCGAATTAAGACTCGACCTGCAAGACGATTTGCCCGCTGTGGTCGCGGATCCGGTGCAGGTCCAGCAGGTGATCCTGAACCTCATTCGCAACGGTCTCGATGCGCTAAGGGAGAACGGTGTTGCCGATCCCATCATTATTTATAGCCGCCTGCGACCGGACAACAAGATTGAAATTAGCGTCGAGGACGCCGGTCCCGGAGTCGCGACAGAGATGCTGGAACGGGTTTTTTCTCCGTTTCAGACCTCGAAAGCCGATGGTATGGGTATGGGTTTGTCGATCAGCCGCTCGATTATCGCCGCGCATGGCGGTACCCTCGGCTTCGAGAACCTGCCCGGAAAGGGCGCCCGATTCTATTTTTCTTTGCCAACTTCAGTGCTTGGATAGGCGATGCGACCCAGAGAAACTGAACACCGCACTACTGTTTTCATTGTCGATGACGACGCTCCTGTCCGCGATTCGTTGAGCATGCTGATGAAATCCGTCGGCCTTGAGGCGGAGACCTTCGCCAGCGCGATGGAATTTCTCGAAAGCTATGATGCAGATCGCCCGGGTTGCCTGGTGCTCGATATCCGGATGCCCGGAATGAGCGGTCTCGAGCTTCAGGAGCAGCTCAATTCCATGCATGCGATCATTCCAATCATATTTATTACCGGCCATGGCGATGTGCCGATGGCCGTTTCGGCCATCCAGCATGGCGCCGCCGATTTCATCCAGAAACCGTTCCGCGACCAGGATCTGCTCGACCGCATCAACAAGGCCCTTGAGCAGGATCAGCACAACCGCGAAACTCTGCTGGAAATTCGCGGCATCGAACAACGCCTCGCGAGTCTCACGCCGCGTGAGCACGAGGTCATGGAACTTATCGTCGAGGGCAGACCAAACAAGGTGATTGCCGGCGATCTGGATGTAAGCCAACGTACTGTCGAGATCCACCGTGCCCGTGTCATGGAAAAAATGAAAGCGAGTTCCCTCGCCCACCTGGTGCGCATGGTGATGCGGGCAAACCAGGGGTAAAAGCAGCTCCTCGCCGGTTCAGTACGTAATTCTCCTTATTTTCTCTGGCAAGAACATCGAACGATACTTCGCGATGGGCCGATAGTGTTCGATTGCTCGGCCTATTGTCCCGTTTTCTAATTATCGCTGAGCTGCCAGTGGGTTTACACAAACCGACCGTCTGTATCGTCGACTCGGACGCCGCAATCAGGTCCGCGCTCAGCGCGCTGGTCTCGACGCTGCCGGTCCACGTCCTGCTTTTTAACGATGCCGAGGCGATGCTGTCTGACATGCCTGGCGAGGAACTGGCCTGCGTGATCGCGGAGGTTGACCTGCCCGGCCGCAGCGGGATTCAACTGGTCGAGGATATGGTGCGCAAGGGGCGCAAGGTGCCGACAATTCTTTTGACCAGTTACAGCGACGTGCCCACCGCAGTTTCCGCCCTGCAGGCCGGGGCGGTGGATTTTATCGAAAAGCCATTTGTGGACCGACAACTGCTCGAACGAGTCGAGCGCGCCGTGACCTATGCAAACGGCTAATTCCAGCATCGGCGAGCGTCGCATTGGCGCGCCCTAAATCGCGTCCCCACCCTTCCCGGCTTTTGCTTCGGCCCGGGCCGTCGTGATCTGTCTGCTGCGCCAAATCAGGTAAAGCGCGGGAATAACCGTAACGGCGAGCAACAAGGCACTTGTCAGGCCACCCACCATCGGCGCGGCAATTCTGCGCATGACCTCGGATCCAGCACCGCCGCCAAGCATGATCGGCGTCAAGCCCACCATTGTTGCAATCACCGTCATCAATATCGGTCGGATCCGCCGCTGCACGCCCTCGAAGATGGCCTCGTGCAGGTCGCCCAGAGAAACACCACCGGGATTTTTTTCACTTATTCTCAAATAGGCTGCATTCAGATACACCAGCATGACCACGCCAATTTCGACCGCAAGTCCGGCCAGACCGATAAACCCGACCCCGACAGCAACCGACATGTTATAGCCCAGCAAATAGACGAGCCACACGCCGCCTATCAATGCCAGTGGCAGGCTGCCCAGGATTATCAGAACCTCGGCCAGGCTGCGAAAGTTCATTGCCAGCAATATGACAATAATCATTAGCGTAAACGGTACCAGAAGGCGTAACCGTTCAGCGGCGCGCAACCAGTATTCATATTGCCCCGACCACGCGATCGAATAGCCAGCGGGCAGTTCGACGTTTGCGCTCACGGCCGCCCGCGCGCGCTCGACATAGTCGCGCAGATCGTCGCTGTCGAGATCGACGTAAACCCATCCGTTGGGCCGTGCGTTCTCGCTTTTTATCATCGGCGGACCATCACTTATCGCGATGCGGGCAAGTTCGCCCAGCGGCACTGCCGCGCCCGAATCAATAATCACCGGTAGTTCGCGCAGGTTTTCCACGGAGTCACGAAGATCGCGCGGATAGCGGATGTTTACCGGGTAGCGCTCCAGGCCTTCGATGGTTTGGGTCAAGGTCATTCCGCCGATCGCCGTCGCGACGACCCGCTGGATGTCCGCAACATCCATCCCGTAACGCGCAGCGGCCGCCCGATCCGTCGTAATGTCGATGTAACGCCCGCCGGAAACCCTTTCTGAATAGACGGTTCGGGTGCCCGGCACCGTTCTGACAACTGCTTCTATATTCTGTCCAATCTCCTGGATGACCGCGAGATCGGGTCCGGCGATCTTGATCCCGACCGGCGTCTTTATTCCGGTCGCAAGCATATCGATACGTGTCTTGATCGGCATGACCCAGCTGTTTGTCAAACCCGGAAACCTGACGACTTCATCCAGCTCGCGTTTCAGATCCGCCAATGTCAGGCCGGGGCGCCATTCTTTCCTCGGCTTCAACCGGATCATTGTCTCGATCATGGTCAGCGGCGCCGGGTCGGTCGCCGTTTCTGCCCGCCCGACTTTGCCGAATACTCGCTCGACCTCGGGGACAGTGCGAATCAGTCGATCGGTTTGTTGCAGTAGCTCGGCCGCCTTGCCTGCTGAGATGCCCGGAAGCGTGGTTGGCATATAGAACAAATCGCCCTCATCGAGTTCCGGCATGAATTCGGCGCCGAGACGCTGCCACGGCCATGCCGTGGCCACGACGAGCAACAACGCCAGTAGCAGAATGCTGCGCGGGAAGCGCAGTGCGAGACGAACCGGGTATCCGAAAACGTTCATCAGAGCACGATTAAGCGGGTTGTCGCGCTCAGTCCTGATTCGGCCGCGCACGAGAAACCCCATCAGAACGGGCACCAGCGTCACCGCCAGAATTGCCGCTGCTGCCATCGCATAGGTTTTGGTGTACGCCAGCGGCGCAAATAATCGTCCCTCCTGCGCCTCCAGCGTAAACACCGGCAGAAAACTGACGGTCGTGATCAGCAAAGAGAAGAAAATCGGCTTGCCTACCTCGCGGCTGGACGCCAGCACCAGTTCCCAGCGGTCGGCATCGGGCCCGGCTTCCTCGATGTGCTTGTGCAGGTTTTCTACCATGACGATCGCAGCATCGACCATCACACCGATCGCGATCGCGATTCCGCCAAGAGACATGATGTTGGCATTTATGCCCTGGAAATACATCACGCTGTACGCCGCCAGCACCCCAAGCGGCAGCGCAATAACGGCAACGAGACCGGAGCGAAAATGGCCAAGAAACACGACGCAAACAAGCAGTACCATTGCCAGTTCCTGCAGCAGTTTCGTGTTCAGAGTCGACACCGCGCGATCGATAAGGTTGGAGCGGTCGTAGGTGACTACTATCTCCACCCCGGGCGGAAGGCTGGGCTTTAATTCGTCGAGCCGCTGCTGAACTGCCGCAATCGTGCTGCGAGCGTTCTCGCCCCAACGCATTACGACGATTCCGCCGACTACTTCGCCCTCGCCATCAAGATCGGCGATGCCGCGCCGCATTTGAGGACCTAGCCGAACGCTCGCGACATCGCGCAACAGTATCGGCGTACCCTGGCCGGTCAGCCCCACCGGAATTTTTTCAATATCGGCGATCGAACGGAGATAACCGGTTCCGCGGATCATGTACTCGGCTTCCGCAAGTTCGATGACCGACCCGCCCACCTCCTGGTTCCCATCGCGCACCGCGCGAACGATGCGATCCAGTGGCAGACCGTAGGCACGAATGCGGCTGACATCCAGCACGATCTGGTATTGCCGCACCATGCCGCCAACGGTGGCAACCTCGGCGACACCGGGCACGGTTTGCAATTCAAATTTCAGGAACCAGTCCTGAATACTTCGCAACTCGGCCAGGTCATGGCGCCCGCTGCGATCGACCAGAGCATATTGATAAATCCAGCCGACACCTGTTGCATCGGGACCGAGCACGGGCCGTGCTTCCGCGGGCAGAATTCCCTCCACCTGGCTCAGACTCTCCAGCACCCGGCTGCGGGCCCAGTACAGATCGGTACCGTCTTCGAACAAAACGTAAACGTAGGAATCACCGAAATAGGAATATCCCCTGACGCTGGTAGCGCCCGGCACCGATAGCAGGGCCGTCGTCAGCGGATAGGTCACCTGGTCTTCGACAACCTGCGGTGCCTGACCCGGGTAATGAGTCTTGATGATCACCTGGACGTCGGAAAGATCCGGAATGGCATCCACCGGGGTGTTGCGGACGGCATAAAACGACCATGCCGCCAGCAACACGGCCAGTGTCAGCACCATAGTCCTGTTGCGGACCGACCACTCGAGGATGGCATTTATCATGATCTGCCCCCCTGCCATCGCGCCGTTCGGGTCATTGTTCCGCCCCGCTGTCCCTGGCGCCCGACAAACGCTGCAGGCCCGACTTCAGGCTCGCTTCGGAATCGATGAGAAACTGTCCCGAAGTGACCACCGTTTCGCCCGGTTCGAGGCCGGCGCTAATGGCAACGTAGTCGCCGGATTCCATGCCGGGAACAACCTCACGCGGCTGAAACTGCGTGTCTTCCAGGCGAACGACTACCCGGTTGCCGCGACCACTTCGAATCAGCGCCTCACGCGGGATGAAAACCAGGTCCTCGCTGCGACCACCGAAAATTGTGGCGTCGACATACGAACCGGGCCGCAATATCCCATCCGGGTTGTCGAGCCGGATTCTCACCGGCAGCGCGTGCGATTGCGGATCAACTTCCGGATAGATGAAATCGACCGTCCCACTCCACTTCCGATCGGGGAATGCCGCGCTCGTTATTTCCGCCTCCTGCCCGACTTCGACCCAGGATTGCTGCGACTCGAAGATCTCGGCCAGAATCCAGATACTGTTTACGTCAGCGAGGCTGAGAACGATCGTTGCCGGCGTTACATACATGCCTTCGCGAATATCCAGTCCGACCACCGCGGCCGATTGCTGCGCCCGGTACTGTACCCTTGGATTGATTTCCTTGGTGCGCTCGATCTGGCGCACCGTTTCCATCGGTACGCCAAGTGCCGAAAGGCGTTGTCGCGATGCCTTGACCAGGTTCTCGTTGCCCATGCGCAGCGCCTGCAGATACTCCTCCTGTGCGGTTACCATCGCCGGCGCATAGATTTCGAAAAGTACCTGGCCGGCGCTAACCACGTCACCCTGGGTCTTGACGCTGAGCGTCTCGACCCAGCCCTCCGCGCGGGGATGGATATGGCGCAATGTCGTTTCGTCATAAGTGACCCGGCCGAAGGAGCGGATTCGCTTCCACAACCGGCCCTTTTCCACCAGTGCCGTGCGCAGGCCGAAATTGTGTGCGACTTGCGGGTCAATACGGACGCTGGTGCCGCCGCCATCCTCATAAACCGCGACATAGTCCATGCCCATTTCGTCCTTCGCCGGCTCCGGCGATGTGATCTCCGGGTTATTGGGATGGCGGTAGTAGAGCGGTTCGCGAACCAGGGCAGGCTCGGCAGCCTGGCGCCGTTGTACCAGATCCATGCCGCAAATCGGGCAACGCCCGGCTTCGTTACTGGTAACGTCGGGATGCATCGGACATACATAGCCCGGCTCAGTATGCGCGAGGGCATGATCCGCGACGCGTTCGGCACCGGATGAGTGATCGCCGATTTTGCTGCAGGCGGGCAATCCGGTTATCAGCAGAAGCAAAGCGGCAAACGCAATCGATTCTCTCATTGCGATTCCTCCTCGGTCAGATAAAGAAGCTGGGCCCGGTTTCGCGCGAGATCGGCCCGCAAAGACAGGTACGACAGTTCCTGCGTCAGCAACAGCGTTTGCGCCCCAACCAGCTCTGCGAAACTCGCGTAGTCGTTCTGGTAGGCGGCGCGGGTGGCTTCGACGTTCGTGTTTGCGTCGGGAAGAACGTCGCTCTGAAACAGCGAATCGCGGGCTTCGAGTTCGGTCAGGCCAGCCCACAGCGAATCGAGCTGCGCAACCAGCTCGCGGCGACGGTCGATCTCGGCTTCGCGCGCCGCGCGTCGCTCCGCCTGAGCCGCGGCAAGTTCGCGGTCCTGGCGCCGGCCACTCAACACCGGGAGACTGAAATTCAGCATTGCGGAGAAAAAGTCCGGACGCTCATCCCCGCTTGCATCCTCGCCACTTCTGAAGCCGTAGGCAACGTCAACAGCGAAACTGGGTTTGTACCGCTCGCGCGCCAGTTCCTCACCCAGTTCGCGAACTTCCACAGCGCTCGCGCTTGCCCGCAAGAGCGGATGCCTCTCGAGACTCTGCAACGCTGTTTCATAGTCTTCCGGTGCCGGCAACACGGGAATTCTGATATCCATGCCGTCTACCGGCGCGGCTCCGGTCCAACGACTCAGCTGCGCGATCCGGTTGGCAACCTCACCCTCGAGATGCAACAGGCGATCGCCGAGCAAACGCCGTTCGAGGCGTGCGCGCACCACATCGTGCTGTCCGCGCGCACCGCTGGAATAGCTTGCGGTCACGGCATCTTCGAGCTCGCGATACCATTGTTGTTTGCGCTCTACGATACGGGCAGCGTCCTGCAGCTGGGCGATATCGGTCCACAACAGGCGCACCTGACGGCGGATCATGCGCCGCCTCTCGGCGAGCATCTCAGCCTGCGCCGCTGCCTGGCTGGCCTGGCTGGCGGAACGCAGTGTCAGCGTGCGCCCCGGAGGGAAGCTCTGACTCAACCCCACCAGCAGCTGAGTCATCGGCTCCTGGTCCAGTTCGAAGCTGTCAACCGGAAGGTTCAATGCACCGAAGCGCAAACGCGGATCGGGCAGTTGACCGGACGTCACAATGCGCTCTTCAAGCGCTTCGCGAGTCGCCTCGATTTGTGCCAGACCGGCATCGCGTTCTATCGCAAACGACTCTGCCTCACGCAAGCTGGTGACGACCCCGGCAGCATGCGCGGGATCAGGCGATTGGATAAACAGCGCCAGAAATGCGACTGGCGCAAGCCCATTCAAGGGCAATAAATAACGCAACATGAATAGCTACCTCTTGAGACGGCGAACGGTAAGTCCGATGTCGGCGAGCGGAGCTATTCGATGAAACGGCAGAAATCCAAAAAGGGTGGCGGGTGGTGGTGAGGTTCGGCGGCCGCATCCGCTCGCGGCAGACGAGGAGCGCTTGCCGCGTCGGCAAAGACAGATGTCCAGTCAGAAGCGACGGCCACGGGCGGCTGAATTTTCAGGAAGGTATCGGAATTGGGCGTGCGGGCGTCGTAATCATAGCCACTGACAAAACTGCATTGATCGTTGCTGGGTGAATCGGGGATCTCCTCAGGCGGGCAATGCGGGCAATGCTCGTCGCCATGCGCGTCGGCCGTCATCGCTGCCGCGTCGTTCGCGCTTTCCGACTCCAGCGCCATCAGGCAGGGCTGCGCCGCCATGTTCATCCACACCACGACAAACAGCCCGAGCGTGGTTCGGGCAATGCGCGGCGCAAATTGTCGCAGAAGACGCAGAATCATCGGTTTAAGGATTTTGCAACTGTCGCAGCAGAATATTACTGTAGCGACTGCGTGGCAAGGGCCGGGTTCACAAGTTGCAGTACTGCGCGATGCGGCGCGCGACTTCGAAAGACCCGTGATCGAAGTAATGACAAACACCAAGCTCACGTCGCCCGGTTTTGCACCGGTCGGCGTATTTAGCGTAATTGGCGCGGTTCTGTGGTTGTGGTCCGCCCTGGCTGTCAGTGCACCGGAGTCCACCGGCAAGCTCAAATTTGCCCTGTTGCAGGATCCGGCCGGGCCGGGCGCACGCACTCCCCATCTCGCTGTTGACGGAACCGGAGGAGTTCTGCTCAGCTGGCTCGAACCGGACGCGGATCGCAAAAACTGGCGACTCAAATACAGTCGTTATCATTCCGGCGCATGGCAAACGCCACGGGTTGTTGCCGGGGGCGATAGCTGGTTCGTTAACTGGGCCGACTTTCCGTCCGTGGTCGCGCTATCGCAGCAACGCCTCGCCGCACACTGGCTGGCAAAACGCGACGGCGGCGTTTACGCCTACGACGTCATGATCAGCCAGTCGCTCGACGACGGAAAGTCCTGGTCTCCGCCAGCCAGTCCGCACGACGATGGCACCAGCACCGAGCACGGGTTTGTCAGCCTCTTTCCCTGGCGCGGAGAAGCCGGGGTTATCTGGCTCGACGGCCGCGAGACGCAATCGGTTGGGGAGCAAACCGGTGCGCCCGGTCATTCAGGACACCACGGTGGTATGACGCTGCGCTACGGCCTGCTTGACGCCGACAATGCCGCGCTCGAGGAAAGCCTTGTCGACGGACTGGTCTGCGACTGCTGCCAGACCGATGCAGCGGTCGCCGGCGATCAGGCTCTGATCGTTTATCGCAATCGTACCGATCGGGAAATCAGGGATATTTTTTTCACCCGCATGGGGCCGCGAGGCTGGAGCGATCCGCAGCCGGTAGCCAATGACGACTGGGAAATGCCGGCCTGCCCGGTCAACGGACCGGCGCTCGACATGACCGCAGATACAGCCGCAGTGGCGTGGTTTACGGCTGCGCAAGGAAACGCGCGGGTACAGGTGGCATTTTCCGACGCGACCGGTTTTGCCGCACCCGCGGTCATCGATGCGAATGACCCGCTGGGGCGGGTCGACATTGTCCTCATCGATGACCATACCGCTGTGGTCTCATGGCTCGGTGCAGCCGAGCGCGATGGCCGCGCCGCGCTGCGCGTGGCGTTTGTCGACCGCGAAACTGGCAAACTCGCCGAGCTGTCTTTGCATTCACTCGCAGCAAGCCGGCTTGCCGGCTTTCCGCAGGCTGCGCGCTCCACGGGTGGATTGTTATTCGCATGGACCGAGCCGGAGGAGCCCAGCCGGATCCGAACCGGGTTTCTCGCGATTCCCGACGGATATCTGGACAGCCTGCGCTGAGCGATAAGTAGTTTTCCCAATGGCGCTTTCGGTGCAATCGGCGCTAGATCAGTAATAGGGCCAAATGCGTTTGCAGGAGGCAGCGATGGCAAATCGATGGATAGTCGTGGCCCACAGCGCCGGAGCGAAAATCTACGCTACGGACGAAGCTGGTCACGAACCGGTAATCTGGCGCACACTCGAGCATCCCGAAAGTCGTACAAAGGACATTGACCTGGTCGCCGATCGCCCGGGCCGGACCTTTGACAGTGCCGGACAGGGCCGTCATGCAATGGCGACCCGTCATTCGCCGAAGGAACGCGAGTCCGGCATTTTCGCGCACGAGATCGGCGAATTGCTGGAGTACGGTCGCACCCGGTCGCTCTATGACGAACTCGTGCTAGTTGCTGCACCGGATTTTCTCGGCCAGCTACGTGGAACGTTGAACGAAGAGGTTCGCAAGTGCGTGATCGCGGAGATTGGCAAGAATCTCATCGATCACGATATCAGTTCGATATGTCAGGGCCTGAAACAGGCGTGCTGAGCCCCTTCGGGGCGCTGGCGTTTTTGTAAGCGGAGATCCCGGACCGTCGTTCGCGCGCGCTGACTCGCTGGCTTCTGTTGCGGTTACAGTCGGGAGGATCGGCTATGTCGCAGTACAAATCGACACAACTGCTACCTTGGATGCGCCAGGTTCGCCGGGCCATTCACAGCGAGCCCGAGCTTTCTTTCGAAGAAGTGAAAACGGCGCGCCGCATCGGCGACGAGCTGGAGGCAATGGGGCTGAAATACCGCTACGAAGGGCCTGGCAGCGCCGTAACGGCGCGGATAGCCGGCACATCCAGCAATACGCAGGCAATCGCATTACGCGCTGAAATGGATGCGCTACCTGGACGCGAAACGACGGGTTTGCCGTTTGCCCCGGAAAACGGCAACGCGATGCATGCCTGCGGACATGACGCCCATATCGCGATGCTGCTCGGCGCCGCCCGACTGCTCCAAGCGGAGCCGCCGAAAGATCCGGTGGTGTTGTTGTTCCAACCCGCCGAGGAACGCGGCTCCGGATCGCGCAGAGTCATTGCCGACGGCGGCCTGGAAAACGTACGCTCGATTTTCGCGGGGCACGTCACTCACCAGTATCTTACGGGCCAGATAATGGTCGCGCCCGGGGTCATGACTGCGCAGTCAGACCGCTTCAGGATTCGTATCAGAGGCCGCGGTGGCCACGGGGCACGGCCGCACGAGGCCACCGACGCGATCGTCATTGCCGGTTTTCTCATCACCGCAATCCAGACGCTGGTCTCGCGCGAGATCAATCCTCTTCATCCATCGGTAGTCACAATCGGGAGAATCGAGGCGGGCTCGGCGCCTAATGTCATTGCCGAGGACGCAGTACTCGAAGGCACGATTCGTACGACGCTGAAGGAAGTCAGGGAGCAACTGCAAACCGGATTGCGGCGCATGATCGAGGCGACCGCCGCCCTGCACGATGCCCGCGTTGAACTCGAGATACAGACGGGCAACCCACCGGTCGTAAACAGTCCGCGCGAGGCTGCGATCGCACGCCGCGCCGCATGTCACGTAGTCGGGGAACCCGCCGTGCCCGGAACCGAATACCCGAGCATGGGGTCCGAGGATTTCTCCTATTATCTTGATGTCTGTCCCGGATGTTATGTGCGATTCGGTGCGAGAGCACCGGATTGGGAACCTATACCTCTGCACAGTCCGGCGTTCGACATCGACGAGGACGTGCTGATGGTGGGCGCGGACTTTTTCGACGCTGTTGCGCGCGAGGCCACAGGCGATGACAGCTGGAGACGCATATAAACAACGGCGCGCGCTCCGCGCTGCTGCGTTTTCATCCTTGTCCTTCGCACACAGTGGGGCTGGAACTCGAATTACAGCTGCTCGACGGCCAGACTCTGGATTTGCGTGACGGCATCGTGCCGCTGATGGAATTTTATCCGGATGCAGACCGCGTGCGTCCGGAATTGATTCAGTCCTCCGTCGAGATAAACAGTGGAAAATGCGAGACGATCAGCGAGCTACGAGACAACCTCATCGTCACCGCCCGCGGACTCCTGGATCGCTGCAAGACGCTAGGTATGGCGCTGTGCGGCGCCGGCACGCATCCTTTCAGCCGCCGCCTGGCGCTGATAACTCCGAAGCCGCGCTACCTGCGCATCGAGCGCCAGCGTGGGTGGCTGTCTCACACCCAGATCACCTACGCGACCCATGTTCACGTGGGCATGAAATCTGCGGAACAGGCGGCGACGGCATTTCGTCGCCTCGTACCGAGCCTGCCGCTACTTACCGTCCTGAGCGCAAATTCGCCATACTGGCGCAGCTATGACACCGGGCACGAGTGTTACCGGCAACGCCTTCTCGCGGTCACGCCGAATTCCGGAATTCCGCCGTTGTTTGCCAATTGGGGTGAATTCGAAGCCCGCTATCAGGCAGCTTTTCGCGCCGGCGTTTGCCGCTCGATAAAGGACATTCACTGGAGCGCCAGATTCCATCCGGATTTCGGAACGATCGAAATTCGTAACCCGGACGCGCAGCCAACCATTGCGCATGCTGTAGCGCTGGCCGGCCTGATTCAGACCCTGGCCGTTTACGTCGCCGAAACACCTTGCGCTGGACTGGACTCACGCTTGATGCCGGGGCTCGCGCACTGGGTGTTGCGCGAGAATCAATTCCGCGCATCTCAATTCGGACTTGATGCGGAGTTTTTGACCACTAACGAAGGTGCTACCCGGCCGGCACGAGCAATCCTGATCGAGTTTTTTGACCTGTTGCGTCCGACCGCGAAACATCTCGGCAATGGCATTTGCCTGGATGCACTGGAAATCGCCGCTGAACAGGGTTTACCTTACGTTAACCAGCGCCGCGACTTTCTCCGCCACAATTCCTGCCGCTTCGTTACCGAACGCCTCGTCCATTGTCTCGAAGAAGACATTCAACGCGCCTGCGGACAACCCCGGCGCCGGCATGAGAAAGCGGAGCCCTAGCGGATGAGACATCAGACGGGAAAGGCGCAGAACGGAAGCCGGTCCGCCGGGAACCAGATGCGCCACCCGTTTCCAAAGCTCCACAAGGAGGAACGAGAATGAGTATCCCCGCAAAAATTCAACGTCACCTGGAAAAGCATGGAACCGATTACGACATCGTTGTTCACCCGGTTACCGGTAGCAGCCTGGAAACCGCGGAAGCGGCCCATGTGTCCGGTGAAAAAATCGCCAAAGGCGTGCTGTTGCGCGACGATGACGGATATGTGCTTGCGATACTGCCGGCCACCCATGCGCTCCGCGTCGGTGCAGTGCGCGACTTGACGGATCGTCGCCTCGAACTTGCCAGCGAATCGGATGTGTCGCGGATTTTCGACGATTGCGTGGCTGGTGCGGTACCGGCAATCGGAGCCGCCTACGGACTCGAAACGATCGTCGACGAACATCTGACCGGTCGGCCCGAGATATTTTTCGAGGCGGGAGATCACGAGGAATTGTTACGAGTCAGTGGCAACGGCTTTGCAACGGTGAATTCCGGCGCCCGCTTTGCGGACATCAGTAGTCACCGGCCGTAAGCGGTCACCTTCGATGTGCGGTCGCGGCGGTTTCGGGGCCCTCGCCCACGGCGACGATCGAGCATTCGAGTTGCCGCAGCAGGGATTCGATCAGCTCAGGGCGCTGTTTTTCGAGGTGACCGGGTAATACGATTACCCGCGCGTTAGCCGCCCGTACAACGTCCGGCAGATCGCCAAGCCGCGGCGTCTCGAGCCCGTGCCATTGCCGAACTCGCGGTGCAGCCGAATCGCTGCCGAGCGCGGCTTGCCAGCGCGAGCAGTCGCGCGGGTTGCCCACCAGGACCGCAACCATTGGCAGGTTCTCGTTTGCCGCGATTCTTTGCGCCAGGGCCAGGCATCTGCTGGCACACTCCGTTCCGTCATAGACCAGCGCCACGCTTTTTCCTGTCAGCCAGGCATCCTGGACAAATGCCAGGATGCCATTGATCTCCGCGGCGAGACTGCCAAGCCGGATACCCATCCAGCACCGCGCTCCGGCCTGACTCGGCGAACGACCGACGACCACGAGATCGGCGCTTTGCGCCTCGCGCCGGAGTTCGTCGCGAACTCTGCCTCTTGTGACCTTGAACTCCGGCTGCACCGAGAAACGACTCATTGCCCCGGTCAGCATGCGCTCGACCCGAACCCGCTGAGCGTGCATCTGGCGTTCGAGCCGTGCGGTGTCCATCACATCCTC
>PKUM01000196.1 GCA_002868855.1 Chromatiales bacterium
GACTGGAATGTCCCGCATGCGATTCCGTTCCTGCGCGCATTGAACGACGGCAAGTGGCAGACCCTCGAGGACGTCGAGGTCGGTCAGGAAGACCTCGCTTTCCTGCAATACACCGGCGGCACGACCGGAGTGTCAAAGGGCGCGATGCTCAGCCATCGCAACATGACCGCCAACCTGGCGCAGATGAAGGCGTGGCTGGGTCAGCTGGATCTGCAGGAACCCGGTACCGTCATCACGGCATTGCCGCTCTATCATATCTTCGCGTTGACGGTGAACCTGCTCAGCTTCCTGATCCGCGGCGGACAGAACGTACTGATCACCAACCCGCGCGATTTCCCCGCATTCGTCGCCGAGATGAAGAAATATCCGTTTACGTTCATCACCGGTGTCAACACGCTGTACAACGCGCTGCTCAATACACCCGGTTTCTCGGACATCGATTTCGGCCCGCTCAAGGGCAGTTTCGCGGGTGGAATGGCGGCACAGGAAGCTGTCGCGAAACAGTGGAAAGAGGTCACCGGCAACGTTCTGACGCAGGGCTACGGACTGACCGAAACCTCTCCCGTTGCGACCTCCTGCCTGCTTGGCAGCGGCGAATACGACGGGTCGATCGGGGTACCGATGCCGAGTACCGACCTGGTCATTCGCGACGACGAAGGTAACGATCTTCCGGTCGGCGAAATTGGCGAGATCTGCATCAAGGGCCCCCAGGTGATGGAGGGCTACTGGAACCGTCCGGAGGAGACCGCAAAGGTCATAACCGAGGACGGCTGGCTGCGCACCGGTGACATGGGCCGCATGAATGAAAACGGGCTCACTTTTATCGAAGACCGCAAGAAGGACATGATTCTCGTCTCGGGATTCAATGTGTATCCGAACGAGATCGAGGAAGTCGCGGTATCCCACGACGGCGTGCTGGAAGCCGCGGCGGTCGGTCTGCCAGACGAAAAATCCGGCGAGGTCGTCAAGTTGTTTGTCGTGCGCAAGGATCCGGCGCTCGACGAGGCAAAGCTAAAAGCCTACTTCAAGGAGAATCTGACCGGCTACAAGGTGCCGCGTGTCATCGAGTTCCGCGACGAACTGCCGAAATCAAATGTCGGCAAGATCCTGCGGCGGGAGTTACGCGACGAAGCGACCGGCTGAGCAACCCACGCCGCTCAGCCGGTGGCGTGATATTGCGGGCTCAGCTCATGCACCGCTGCGACCATAGCGGCGGCGTGCTCCGGCGGCACGTCCGGATGTATCCCGTGACCGAGGTTGAACACGTGGCCCTCGCCGTGACCATAGCTTGCGAGAACCCGGCCGACCTCGGCGCGAATCACCCCCGGCGAAGCGTATAGCACCGACGGATCGAGGTTGCCCTGCAACGCAACCCGGTCCTCGGTCCAGCTGCGCGCCAGCGCGAGATCGGTGGTCCAGTCCACACCCAGCGCGTCGCAGCCGGAATCGACCATCTCGCGCAGACGGATGCCCGCGTTCTTGGTAAACAGCACGACCGGAATGCGCCGCCCGTCCGCCTCGCGCTCGAGATTGTCGACAATACGGGTCATGTAAGCGAGCGAAAACTCACGATATGCGGCCGGCGCCAGCGCGCCGCCCCAGGTATCGAAGACCATTACCGCCTGGGCACCCGCGGCGATCTGCGCATTCAGGTAATTCGTGGTCGCGGTGGTGAGCTTGTCGAGCAGGCTGTGCAGTAGTGCCGGCTCGTCGTAGAGCATCCGCTTGATGATGCCGAAGGTCTTGCTGCTGCCACCTTCCACCGCGTAGGTCGCCACGGTCCAGGGGCTGCCCGCAAATCCGATCAGGGGAACCTTTCCGGCGAGCTCGCGACGAATCAGGCGCACCGCATCCATTACATAGCCGAGCTCGTCCTCCGGATCCGGCAACGGCATCTGCTCGATGTCACGCGCATTACGCACCGGTCTCTCGAATCGCGGGCCCTCACCGGCCTCGAAATACAACCCGAGGCCCATCGCGTGCGGCACCGTCAGGATGTCAGAGAACAGGATCGCCGCGTCCAGCGGGAAACGCCGCAGCGGCTGCAACGTGACCTCGCAAGCAAGCTCCGGCGCGCCGCACAGGCTCATGAAATCTCCGGCCTTGCCGCGTACCTCGCGATATTCGGGCAGATAACGGCCGGCCTGGCGCATCATCCAGACCGGTGTCCGGTCGACCGGCTCACGCAGCAGTGCCCGCAGAAAACGATCGTTTTGCAATTGCTCAGTTGTCACTGTCGAATACTCCTGCGATCGATTTCTGGATGGCTTCGGCCGCCTCGCGCGGATTCTCTGCGTCACGGATCGGCCGGCCCACGACGATATAGTCGGCGCCGTTGGCAAACGCCTGCTCGACGTTGACGACTCTTTTCTGGTCGTCGGCGGGGCGATTGTCTACCGGGCGGATTCCCGGGGTCACGACCAGCAGGCGCGCATCGATGTGCTCACGCAGCCTAGGCGCTTCCAGCCCTGACGAAATCACGCCGGCGCATCCGGCTTCGAGAGCCCGCCGCGCCCGCGACAACACGAGTTCGCCGACGTCGCAGTCGAACCCGAGATCGTCGAGATCACCACGATCGAGGCTGGTCAGCACCGTCACGCCGAGAATCTGCACATCGTCGGCCGCCGCGGCTGCAGCTTCCATGATCGACTGGTTGCCGTGCACGGTTGCAAAGGTGACGCCACGTCCATTGAGACGGCTGACCGCGCGCCCGACCGTCGCCGGCACGTCGAAGAATTTCAGATCAACGAAAATCTTCTTGCCGCGCTCCACCAGCCAGTCGACGAGCTCGAAGTAGCCACCGGCCATCATCAGTTCCAGACCGAGTTTGTAGAACTGCACGCTGTCGCCCAGCCGCTCCGCGAGCTGCCGCGCCGCGTCCGCGTCCGGTACGTCCATTGCAAATATCAGGCGCTCGCGTGTCGCTATCGGCTTGTCTGACAACATCCCGGGTTCTCCCTGCAATTGCGTGCACAGTCGGCGCGGCATTCTAGACTATTTGCCGGCCCGACAGCAGGGATTCAGGGCGATTCCAGTGGATCGAACAGGCGCCGGTGTTCGCTGATCGCAAACCGGTCCGTCATTCCCGCGATGTAATCGGTAACGGCACGGACCGTGCCGGCAACGCCGGATTGCTCGCTGTAGCGTTCGCTCATTGCCGCGTGCTCGGGCGGCATCAGACGCGGATCCTCCATGTAGACAGCGAACAGTTCGGTCACCACGCGGCGCGCCTTGCGGGTCATGCGCAACACCCTGTGATGCCGATAGAGGCGGCCATGGAGATATTGCTTCAGCTCCGTATGCAGCCCCTGGATTCGCGCCGAAAAGCTCAGCATTGGCCGGCCGGCCGCGCGAATGCCGTCGATATCGGCAGCCTGCAACTCGGCGAGGTTTTCGCGCGTGGTCTGCAGCAGGTCGGTCACGACCGTGTCGATCATGCGCCGCACCGTTTCCGAGACCTGGCGCTTGCGCGGCGCAGCCGGATATCCGGCTGCTACTGCGCTGAACAATTCACCGAACAGGCCAACCTCGACCAATTCGTCGAGATCGAGTAAACCGGCACGCAGCCCGTCGTCGACGTCATGATGGTTGTAGGCTATCGCGTCGGCGACATTGGCGATCTGCGCTTCGAGTCCGGGCTGGCTGCGTTCGAGAAAACGTACTCCGAGCTCACCCAGGCCACGCGCGTTTTTGGCCGAGCAGTGTTTCAGAATGCCCTCGCGGGTCTCATAGGTCAGGTTGAGACCGGGAAAATCCGCATAACGCTGTTCCAGCTCGTCGACGACCCGCAGCGACTGAAGATTATGTTCGAACCCCCCGTATTCCCGGGTGCACTCGTTCAATGCATCCTGGCCCGCATGGCCGAACGGGGTATGACCCAGATCGTGCGCGAGACAGATTGCTTCGGCCAGCGTCTCATTGAGATGCAGCTCGCGCGCGATCGTACGTGCGATCTGGGCCACCTCGAGCGAGTGAGTCAGCCGGGTGCGATACATGTCGCCTTCATGGTTGACGAACACCTGGGTCTTGTAGACCAGGCGCCTGAACGCAGTCGAGTGCAGCACGCGGTCGCGATCGCGCTGGAATTCGCCCCGATATTCGTGACGGGGCTCGCTATGAGGACGGCCTCGCGACGTAGCATCGAGCGCGGCATACGGCGCGAGACCTGTATCCGCCAGGTTCATGCAGCCGCCTCGAGACTCTGGTGCAGAAAACGTTCGAGCTCGTCGCCGGCAAACTCGGACGTCAGCCTGGCACGGCCGATATCATCCAGCAACACCAGCCGCAGCTGCCCAGCCTGGACTTTTTTGTCGCGATGGAGCGCGGCAAAAAAGCGCTGGTATTGCAGCGGCGGCGGCCGGGTTGGCAGCCCGGCCGCCTCGAGCAGCGCTTCGATCCGCGAAACCGCGCTGGCCTGCAGGCTTCCCACCCGGACCGAAAATTGCGCCGCCATCATCATGCCGGCGGCGACGGCCTCGCCATGCAGCCAGCGCCCGTATCCATGGACGGCCTCGATGGCGTGGCCAAAAGTATGTCCGAGATTGAGCAATGCACGGATTCCCTGCTCGGTTTCGTCACGCGCAACGATGTCTGCCTTGATTTCGCAACTGCGGGTGATTGCCTGCTCGAGGGCTTCGGGCTCACGCCGCAACAGTGCCGGCAGCGCGAGCTCCAGCCAGGCGAAGAAATCGCGATCGAGAATCAACCCGTACTTGAATACCTCGGCAAGCCCGGCGCGGTATTCGCGCTCATCGAGCGTAACCAGGGCCGCGGTATCGGCAATCACACAGAGCGGTTGGTAGAACGCGCCAATGAGGTTCTTGCCGGCGCTGTGATTCACCGCGGTCTTGCCACCCACCGACGAATCGACCTGGGCCAGCAAAGTCGTCGGCACCTGGACGAAACCGACACCACGCTGGTAACAGGCCGCCGCAAAACCCGCCATATCGCCAATCACTCCGCCGCCCAGCGCGAGCACGGTGCAGTCACGCCCGAACCCCGCTGCGACGAGTTCGTCGAGAATTGCCGAAACCGTATCGAGCGTCTTGTAACGCTCGCCGTCCGGCAATATCAACTCGCGTGTCGCATACCCCGACAGAGCCTCCCGCAACGTTGCCAGATACAACGGCGCGACGACATCGTTTGTGACTATCAACACATCGCGGCTCGGCAGTGCGGCGGCGATGAGTCCCGGGCGGCTCAGCAGTCCCGTGCCGATATGGATCGGGTAGCTTCTGGCGCCTAGATCAACGTTGATTATTGGCATCGCGGCAGGTCGTTGTGGCTAAGGATCGAAACTGCCAGCGCCAGGCTCGACCGAATCCTTGATGTTGCGATGGATTTCCTCCGCCACCTGGGTCACGCGCTGGCCATCAGTGTGCAGTACCAGATCGGCAACCTGACGATACAACGGATCGCGAACTTCCATCAGTTCCCCGAGTCGCGCCCGCGGATCTTCGGTGTTGAGTAACGGCCGGTTGCGCCCCGTGCGCGTGCGCTCGGCCTGTTGATCGACCGAAGCGAACAGGTAAACGACATAGCCGCGTCCCGCCAGTACAGTGCGGTTGGCGGAGTCGAGCACGGCGCCACCGCCGGTAGCAAGTACCACGTTGTGGCGCGTGGTCAGATCTTCGATCACCTTGCACTCTCTCTGGCGGAAGCCTTCTTCACCTTCCTTTTCGAAAATAAAGGAAATGTCGACCCCGGTCCGATCCTCGATCTCGCGATCGCTGTCGACGAACTCCCAACCAAGCCGCCGCGCGAGCTGTTTGCCCACGGCGGTCTTTCCCGCCCCCATTGGCCCAATCAGAAATACGTTTATTATCGACATGGCTCCAGCTATTCGCGTGTTGGTGTCCGGCGCCGTTCACTATACTGCTGCGACACCCGTGCGCCAAAACCGGGCAAAAAAAAAGCCAGCCGCGGGGCTGGCCTTTTTCTTTCGTAGCGCGGTTACTCAGTAAAGACTGGCGCCGTCACGCAGGATCTTCGGTGTGATGAAGATCAGCAGCTCGGACTTGTCCGAACTACGCTGGGTGGTCTTGAACAGGTTGCCCACGACCGGGATATCGCCGAGGAACGGTGTCTTGAACTCGGTATCGCGACGCTCGGTCTCGAAAATACCGCCAAGCACAACCGTCTCACCGTCGTTCACGAGCACCTTGGTCGTGATCTCGCGCGTATCGATGGACGGCACCAGGCCACCCGTTGCGCTCGGCACGAACTCACCGACGTTATCCTTGTTGACGATCAGGTCCATGATGACCTTCTCGTCGGGCGTGATCTGCGGCGTGACCTGGAGACTCAGCACGGCCTCCTTGAACTGCGTGGTCGTGGCACCGCTCGAAGAAGCTTCCTGGTAAGGAATCTCGACACCGGCCTTGATTCTCGCCTCCTGCTGGTTGGCGGTAATCACGCGCGGCGTGGAGATGATCTCGGCGCGATCTTCCGACTGCGCGGCCGACAACTCGAGGTCGACCAGGTAGTCGTCGTCGAGGACCGCCAGCGCGATGGACCCGGCGCGGTTCACCACCGGCAGGTTCACGTTGTAGCGCTCGAAGCGAGAGTCACCGGTCGGGATTGTCACGGTACCGTCGTTGGTCGGATCGTTATCCGTGAACGAATCGAGATAACCCGAGACCATGGTGTCCGTGCCCGCCGAGGTACCGCTTGTGGTATACAGCCGGCCACCGCTCTCCTCGACACCGGTATAACCGAGCTGGACACCGAGTTCGCGCGAGAAGTCGTCATTGACGACGACGATGCGCGACTCGATCAGGACCTGCTTGACCGGAATATCAAGCGTCTTAACCAGGCGGCGGATATCGTCGATCCGGTCAGCCGTATCCTGGATCAGGAGCGTGTTGGTGCGCTCGTCGATCGCGACACTGCCGCGTTCGGACATCAGCGCGCCGCCTTCCCCGCCCTCGACCAGCGTCGCAAGCGTCGCGGCCTTGGCGTAGTTGACCTGGATGAACTCGGACCGCAGCGGCACCAGTTCCTCGATCTCCCGGCGCGCCTCGAGTGCCTGGCGCTCGCGCGTGGCAATCTCCGCGGCCGGCGCGACGATGATCACGTTGTCGCGCTGACGCATGTCGAGCCCCTTGGTCTGGAGGACGATGTCTAGCGCCTGATCCCATGGCACGTTCTGCAGTCGCAGCGTCACGTTGCCCTGTACGGTGTCGCTGACGACAATGTTCATGTCACTCATGTCAGCCAGCAACTGGAGCACCGCACGCACTTCGATGTCCTGGAAGTTCAGCGTCAGTCGCTCACCCATGTAATTGCGGCCTTCGCCGTACGCGCTGGGGGCATCCGTAACCACAACCGCTTCGCGGATCTCGATCGAGAAAACCTCGTCAGACTGGTAAGCCAGTTGTTCGAACGCGCCGTTGGCATTAATCACCAGGCGTGCATTATCGCCGGCACGCAGCGCATCGACGGTCACGACCGGCGTGGCGAAATCGGTGACGTCGAGCCGACGTACCAGTTCCTCCGGCAGACTCGCGCCGCGGAAATCGACGACGATCTGTTCGCCGACCTGGCGGAAATCGACCACCGTGTTCGGGTCGGTAAGGGTCACCTGGACCTGACCGGCACCATCTTCGGAGCGACGGAAATCGATATTGCTGATGCTGCGTCCACCTGCTACCGGCGGCGGCGGTTCGGACATCGCCGACTGCGACCAGTAACCGCGGTCGGCTTCCGCCGCACCGGTACCGATGCGAACGAGAATGCTGTCGCCGTCAACGATCGTCTCGTATGCGACCAGCGAAGACAGGTTCAACACGACACGAGTCTTGCCTC
Source organism: Chromatiales bacterium (assembly GCA_002868855.1). Classification (GTDB taxonomy): domain Bacteria; phylum Pseudomonadota; class Gammaproteobacteria; order Steroidobacterales; family BM003; genus BM003. The sequence goes on from PKUM01000196.1 coordinate 7,807, forward strand.
CCGCCTCGGCCGCAACAACGCTGTTGAGTACGCCCACACCGACATCGGTGCGCCGCTGATCCAGCGACAATGCGGTGTCGGGCAAGTCTAGTGAAATCCGGGCCGGATTATCGATGGTAAAAGCCATCGGCTGTGGCGCCATGCCATCCATGCGAAGGCGTAATTGCACCTGCTGCCCCGGCAGTTGCTCGACTTCGATACCCTGCAAGGTTCTGCTCGGTTGCTGTGCCTGGACTGCCAGCGGCATCGCTAGCATTCCAGCGCAAAGAACCAGAAGCCTTACCCATTTGGAGGCCTCGCCTATCGGCTTGAAGTTGCGCGTCATTTTCACTTTCTCCCTAGAACCCTATTCGCTCAGCGCCAATCCCGCCGGGCGTTCTACGTAGCCCCCGACCCCATCGGGCACGATTTCAACCAATGCGATTTCACCATCGCTAATGTCTGTTACCCGGCCGTCGTTCTGACCAAGGTAGTTCCCCGGCAGAATCCGGTGGATCAAACCATCCGGGTCCTGTACCAGTCCGTAGAGGCTTCCCTCTCTCGCTATGCTGCCCACCATGCGCAGCGTGTCGAGCGGATACCGCTCGAGAAAATCCTTCGGCCGCTCAGCATCGGGACGCGGCCCTCCGCCAGGCTGATCGGCACCGGGCCGATAAGGTGTAAACGGCGGACGCTCAGTGTCCGCGGCATACGCGAAACTCGGCGGCGGCTCGATCTGCGGCAATGGCTCGATGCGGCCACCCGGACGCGCCTTTACCTCGTTCACATAGCTCTGCAGATCGCTCATATCTCCCGAGCAACCGGCCAGGGCCAGCATCAGGCAACAACCGGCAACGCCTCTGATTACGCTCTTCACTCGCATCAGCCCCCAGCCTCCTCGTCATCATCCAGATAGCGATAGGTCTTCGCGGTCAGATCCAGCACCAGTTCATCGGGCTGATCCTTATCTGGCTTAATTTCAATGTCATGCAACGTCACAATTCGCGGCAACTGGGCGATATCGCTGACAAACTGTCCGATCTCGTGATAACTGCCTATCAGGCGAATGCGGATCGGCAACTCGGCGTAAAAGTCCTTACGCATTTCGGGATTCGGCTGGAACAGCTTCTCATCGAGACTGGCGGCGAGACCCGTTTGCGAAATATCGACGAGTAGCGACGGTACCTCGGTCTTGCCTGGCAACTGCCGCAACATCGTGCCAAACGACTGCTCGATTTCCTGCAGCTGCGCCTTGTAGGCCTCGAAGTTTGCCGCCTTGCGTTGCTTCGCCTCGAAGCTGGCCCGCAATTCGACTTCCTGCGCCTTTGCCCTCTCGAGCAGCGGTGATTTGGACTTCCAGGCAAACTGGTAGAATCCGCCAGCGGCGACCAGCACAAAGATCAGGCCGATCACGATCGCGCGAAAAGCCAGTGGCCAGCGGCCGATATCGTTGATATCCAGATTGCGGAGTTGTTCGATAAAATTCATTACCCCTGGTCCTCCGTAATCGTCGATACCTGGCGTGCGGTAATCGAGAACTCGCTGACTCTCTGACCGGTCCGGTCAACAACCTCGATCTTCTCGAGGCGCGGATCGGTTAACCAATCCGAGGAATCGATATTGCGCATGTAGGCGGATACTCGCGTGTTCGACTCGGCTCCGCCCTTCAGCTCCAGGCGCTGACCCACCTGCTTGACCGACGTCAGAAAAACGCCGTCCGGCACTGTACGCACCAGTTGCTCGACGAGGTGTACGGATTCCGGGCGACTGCGCTGGAGCTGTTCAATGATCTCCATGCGATTGAGCAGGCGTTCTTTCTTGGCCTCCAGATCGAGGATTTCCTTGATCTGCGCATCGAGCGCCGTGATTTCGCCGCGCAGTAGCTGGTTACGCGAATTCTGGTATTCGATCCGGATGTTGTAGACGTAGTTCGAAAACATCACTACCAGGACGCCAAACACGATCGCGATGCCCGTGGCGACGGCGAAATTCTTTTGCCGTTCCTTACGCAGTTCCTCGCGCCAGGGCAATAGGTTGATTCTTGGCATATCAGTCGAAGCTCCTCAGTGCGAGACCGAAAGCGGTGAGCAATGCCGTGGCATCGCGCTTGACTCCCTGGGCCTTGGCTTTGGACGAGATCTTCATCTGGCCGAGCGGATCGCCGACCAGCGTCGGGATTCCAACACGACTGGCGATCAGGTCGGACACACCCGGGATATTCGCGCAACCGCCGCAAACGATGATCTGCTCGGGCTGCTCGCGTCCGCCACCCGAGGCGAGGAAGAACTGCAACGAACGGCTGACCTGCTGACACATATCGTCCATAAAAGGATCGAGCACTTCGGGTTCGTAGTTGCTCGGCAGACCGCCTTCCTTTTTGGCCCTGCCGGCGTCTTCCATCGACAGCCCGTAGGTGCGCATGATTTCTTCGGTCAGCTGCTGACCGCCGAAGGCAAAGTCACGGGTATAGGTGACCTTGAGGTCGCGCAACACACTGAACGTGGTGCTGCTGGCTCCGAAGTCCACAACCGCGACGTTGTGCTCGATGCCACCGTCGGGCATCTGGTGAGTCAGCAACAGGCACGCGTTTTCCAGTGCGAACGATTCGACATCCACCACTTTCGCGGCCAGCCCGGCAGCCTCGACGGCCGCCTGACGCTGCTCGACATTCTCGGTGCGACTGGCCACCAGCAGTACATCGCGGGTGTCCGGGTCCTTGACCGAGGGTCCGATTACCTCGAAATCGTAGCTGACCTCTTCCATGGGAAACGGTATGTACTGGTCGGCCTGGAGTTCGACCTGACCTTCGAGTTCCGATTCGGAAAGGCTGGACGGGAGCTGGATTACCTTTGTGATGGCAGCGTCCACGCTGATGGCGACCGCTGCCTCGCGGCTTTTCGCACCGGAGCGCTTGACTGCCCGGCGGACCGCTTCACCAACGGCTTCAGCATCGACGATTGCCTTCTCGTTCACCGAGTTGGGCGGAGTCGGTTCAGCTGAATACGACTCGACACGGAACTGACCACCACTCTGGGCAAGCTCTACAAGCTTTACCGAGGAAGTTGTGATGTCGAGGCCTAAGAGCGACTTCTGTTTAGCGCCGATTAACACATTTTTTCCTTTAATGGCGACGGTTTAACGCGACAAGATAGATCACGGCTTTAACTGATGTAAATAACTAATTACCAGTAAAAGCAACTATTTGTATGTGACTATCCTCACATTATGACAAGGGATGTCGTTATCAAAGGGGTATTCGCGTTGTCGAGGCGCGAAAACCCGTCAATACCTCTCGGCATCTGTATCTGATAACTTACCCATCGGCAGCGGAGACTTGCGCGCCGGATTTGCGGGATTTCGGAGGAAAATGAGGGTGACAGCGACCTGCGGTTCCGGATGCGATCCGGATTCTCCGTTGGCGACCGGCAACCCCGCTGTCCTAGGATGATCCCGTAGACCGGTGGTTTTGCGTCCCCAGCTTTCGTTGGGTTTGCCCTTGAGCCTGCGGTCGATGATGCATAATCGCTCCGGGCGAGGCAAGGACGTGATCACAGTTTTTAGATGAAACTCTTTATCAAACTTCCATACTTGCTACTGGCCGCGGTTTTGACGCTTGCGGCAGTACTGTCACTGGCGGTGCTGGCGGCCTATTTCTATATTGCGCCGGCACTTCCCGACGTCGAGACGCTGCGCGAGGTCAAACTGCAGGTACCGCTGCGGATTTACACCCGCGACGGACGCCTGATGGCAGAGTTCGGCGAACAGCGACGGCTGCCGGTTCGCTACGAACAACTGCCGCAGCAGGCAGTCGATGCATTCCTCGCAGCCGAGGATGATCGCTTCTTCGAACATCCCGGCGTCGACTACCAGGGACTGACCCGGGCGGTGATTTCGCTGGCAATGACCGGAGAACGTCGCCAGGGCGGCGGCACGATCACGATGCAGCTTGCGCGGAATTTTTTCCTGACCCGCGAGAAAACCTATGTGCGCAAGATCAAGGAGATTTTTCTTGCGCTTCGAATCGAGACCGAGCTGAGCAAACAGGAAATTCTGACTCTCTATCTGAACAAGATATTCCTCGGTCAGCGTGCTTACGGCATCGCGGCAGCGGGAGAGGTCTACTACGGCAAGGATCTGGACCGGCTCTCGTTGGCGGAGATTGCAACGATTGCGGGCCTGCCAAAAGCGCCTTCGCGCGACAATCCGATCACCAGCCCGCAGCGAGCCCGCGAGCGCCGGGCCTACGTACTGCGGCGCATGCAGGAACTGGGCAAGATCACGCCGGCACAATACGAAGAGGCAATGGCGGCCGCGGCACCGGCCGCGCTGCATGGTCCCACGGTCGATTCGGTCGCGCCATACGTCGCGGAGCAGGTCAGGGTCGAAATGCTCAATCGTTACGGCCGCGACGCCTACAACGACGGTTACGAGGTCACTACGACTCTCGACAGCCGTCTGCAAAGCGCCGCGGTGCGCGCCCTGCGCCAGGCGCTGCTCGAATACGACCGCCGTCATGGTTTCCGCGGGCCGGTGGCGCGTGCGCCAGAGGTAGTCGCAGAGGGCAGGATTGCCTGGCTCGGATTGCTGGAAACCTTTAGCCATCCGGCCGACCTTCATCTCGGGCTGGTCACCGGGGTCGGCGAAAAGAATGCCGAACTGACGCTGCGCGACGGGCGCGACGTAAAAGTCGACTGGTCCGGACTCGCCTGGGCCCGGGCTTTCGTCGATCAGAACACGCGCGGGCCGGAACCGAAGAGTGCCGCTGAAATCCTGGTACCGGGCGATGTGGTCTACCTGATTCGCGTGGCCAGCGGCAAGTGGGAGCTCGCACAACTGCCCGAGGCGCAGGGCGCGATGATCGCGATGGACCCGCGCGACGGTGCCATCGTTTCGCTGACCGGCGGGTTCGACTACTACACCAGTAAATACAATCGAGCTGTCCAGGCGCGGCGCCAGCCCGGCTCGTCGTTCAAACCGTTCATCTATTCGGCGGCACTGGAACGCGGCTTCACGGCCGCGAGCCTGATCAACGATGCCCCGGTGGTGTTCCAGGATGCGGCCCTCGAGGGAACCTGGCGGCCCGAGAACTACAGCGGTCGGTTTTACGGTCCGACCCGGCTGCGCGAAGCGCTGATCCGCTCCAGGAACATGGTATCGATCCGCCTGCTGCGCGAGATTGGCGTCGGTTTTGCACTCGACTATGTGCAGCGTTTCGGTTTTCCGCCGGGCGATCTACCGCGCAACCTGTCGCTGGCGCTCGGAAGCGCAACGGTAACGCCGCTGCAGATCGCCCAGGGTTATACGGTGTTCGCCAATGGCGGCTACCGGACCGAACCGTATTTTATCGATCGCATTCGCTCTGCCAACGGCGAGATACTGTTCGAGGCCGACCCGGCGATCGTCTGCGAGGCGTGCGAACAGACCACCGAGACCGGCGCAAACGGCCGCGGACAACAAGGCAGCTCCAGCCTGTTCAGCCTCGATGGCGGCGCGTCGGAGGCGGCGGACACCAATCCGTCGACTGTCGACCCGGTAATGCTGCGGGACACCGGGTTCGAAACTGCACTCGCAGATCCGCGGCTAGACGGCGACAACCCCATGCTACGCGTGGCGTCGCGGGCGATTCCGGCGCAGAACGCATACCTGATTACCGACCTGATGCGCGACGTGGTTCGCCGTGGAACCGGGGTGCGCGCCTACCGTGAGCTGAAACGCGGCGATATGGCGGGCAAAACCGGTACGACCAATGATCGCCGCGATGCGTGGTTCAGCGGTTTCACTCCCGATATCGTGGCCACCGCGTGGGTAGGCTTCGACAAGGAACGGTCGCTCGGCCGGCGCGAGGAAGGCGGGCGCACCGCCTTGCCGATGTGGATCTATTTCATGCGTGAGGCCACGGCCGGACTTCCGGAGGCCAGTCGCGTCCCGCCGGGCGGGCTGGTAACCGTCCGTATTTCACCCGAGACCGGGTTACTGGCATCGGCGGGCGATCGCGGCGCCGTGTTCGAGACCTTCCGCGTCGAGCGCGTTCCGACCGAAGCCGACAGTGGCGAAACCGCCCGTATTCCCGAACCCGGGGACGAAGAAGAAGAGCCCTTGTTCTGAACCATCCGCACAGGTTTAATCGAGCCCATGGCGAAGAAACTGAACGGCCGCAGCGAACAGCTGCGCAGCCTGGTCGCAGAAGAAGCAGCGCGCATCATGGCCGAGGAATGGCTGTCCGATTTCGGTCAGGCCAAACGCAAGGCCGCACATCGGCTCGGGGTTACCGATCGCGCCGCATTACCGAGCAATCGCGAAATCGAGCTGGCGGTCATCGACCGGCAGCGCCTGTTTGGCCAGGACAGCCGTGACGACCAGCTTCGCCGCCAGCGCGAACTTGCCAAACAGGCGATGACCCTGCTGGCCGAGTTCGAACCGCGCCTGGTAGGCGCCGTGCTGAAAGGTACCGCGACCGAATACAGCGATATCAACCTGCACCTGTTCGCCGATGCGACCGAGGACGTCGCGCTTAAACTGATGGCGCAGGGCATACCGTACGAGTCTGAGGAAAAACGGGTGCGATACAGCGACGACCGCATCGAGTACCGGCCGGTGTTTCGCTTCGAGGCAGCGGGGGCGCAGGTGGTCGCCACCGTGTTTCCGTTTATCGGCATGCGCCAGCCGCCGCAAAGCCCGGTAGACGGTCGGCCGATGCGGCGCGCGCGCCTGGCCGACGTCGAAGCGCTGCTTTCGGCCGAGAGTGCGGTTGGGGAAAGCGTCTAGACGCGCTGGTCCACCGCAACGTAATCGCGTTCGGTCGGACCCGTATATAGCTGTCGCGGCCGGCCGATGCGCCCACCCGGGTCGGCAATCATCTCCTGCCAGTGCGCCACCCAGCCCACGGTCCGTGCGATTGCGAACATCACAGTGAACATCGATTTCGGGATTCCCAGCGCCTCGTAGATGATACCGGAGTAGAAGTCGACGTTCGGATAGAGCTTTTTCTCGACGAAGTAATCGTCGTTCAGCGCCATTTCCTCGAGCTTGAGTGCCAGCTCGAACAGCGGATTATCGTTGTCGCCGATCCGCTCCAGCACCTTGTGACACATCTTGCGGATGATCGTCGCGCGCGGGTCGTAATTCTTATAGACACGGTGACCAAAACCCATCAGCCGGAACGGATCGTCCTTGTCTTTCGCCTTCTTGATGAAGCGCGGGATGTCGGCGGTCGTGCCTATCGTCTCGAGCATCCTCAGCACTGCCTCGTTCGCCCCGCCATGCGCCGGACCCCATAGCGCCGAGACGCCTGCCGCAATGGCGGCGTAGGGGTTGGCACCGGAACTGCCGGCGAGGCGCACCGTAGACGTGCTGCAGTTCTGCTCGTGATCGGCATGCAGGATAAACAACAGGTCGAGCGCCTCGGCGGCGATCGGGTCGATCTCGTAGTCGTCACAGGGCACGGCAAAGAACATGTTCAGCAGATTGCCGCAATAGTCGAGATCGTTGCGCGGGTAGATGAACGGCTGACCGATCGAGTGCTTGTAGGCGGCCGCCGCCACCGTCGGGATTTTCGCGATGATGCGATGAGCGAAGATCTCACGGTGTTCCGGGTTCGAGATGTCGGTCGAGTCGTGATAGAAGGCGGACATCGAACCGACCACGCCCGACACCATGGCCATCGGGTGGGCGTCGTAATGAAATCCATTGAAGAATCGCAGCAGCGTCTCGTTGATCATCGTGTGATGCATGATCGAATGAGTAAAGGCATCCAGCTGGCTGCGCGTCGGCAGTTCGCCATACAGCAACAATGCGGCTACTTCGAGAAAGTTTGAATGCTCGGCGAGCTGACCAACCGGATAGCCCCGGTACATCAGCACGCCCTTCTCGCCGTCGATAAAGGTGATCTTGCTCTCGCAGCTCGCCGTGGCGACAAATCCGGGATCAAAAGTGAAAGCCCCTTCCTTGGCGTAAAGACCGCTGATATCAATGACATCGGGCCCAATCGAGCCCTCGTGGGCGTCAAGAGTCAGGATGTCGTTGGTCTGCAGATTCTTTAGTTCGTAGCGCTTGATAGTCATTCTGCTTGCTTCCTGGTCGCTTCTGGCTAAACGATCGCCTTTTTGTTCGCGATCTCGAGGCATGTCCTTAACGCCATGCCGGGCGCCGCCGCCTGCCGGACGAAAACGGCCGGCCGCTCGCCTGTGGTCGCACCGTAACTATTTTTCGGCGTGCCTGCGGCCTTGAGCGGCAGCCTGGGGAGTATAACAAGGGTCGGGCCGCTACCGCAGCCGCAACGATTGCACAAAAAAAGGGCGCCAGCGGCGCCCTTCTTCAATATCTCTGTCCGAAACGTCTACCGTCCGCCGAGGTTTCCGTATTTCTTGCGGAACCGATCGACGCGGCCGCCGGAGTCGAGAATTTTCTGCTTGCCAGTGTAGAACTGGTGGCAATTCGAGCACACCTCGACATGCAGCTCCTCGCCAAGCGTCGAGCGCGTCGTAAATGCGTTGCCGCAACTGCAGACAACCTTCATTTCGGTGTAATCGGGATGAATGTTCGCTTTCATGATAAAACTCTCTGCGGCGTGCGGTCGTTAACGCCGGAAATCGGAAAAGGCGCGCGATTCTACCCGTGCTTGGGGCCACAGGCAAGCGCCGGAACGAGCGGCACAGTATACATGCCGACCGCCGCCAGCCCATACAAAGCTTAAGACATTACTTTAAGTTTAATCGCCTACTACGAGTGATCCAAAAAGGTTTACCCGTTATCCACAAATCCTGTGGATAACTCTGTGGACGACATCCGTAAACCGCATCGCTCCCCCGGAAAAACAAGCACCGTGCAAGGGTTGGGGATTTTTTCGCCACCGGCACTTAATATCAATTAAATCAGAAGGTTGTGTTTATTCAGATCTGGCTGGCATCGGCCCGATGGGCGCGAGCGGCGATTTCCGGGGCGATTGTTCGCCGCTGTGTATAAGGGGAACCCCTAGATGGGCCAATTCACGGGATTATCCCGGCTCGCCGACTGGCCTGAGCTGACCGGTGCGGGGCCGGGCGAGAGAACACGATCGTGTCCAGGCGCAGGCTTAGCGAGCGCCCCTCGACGTTCTCGGCTTCCAGGTACTCGACGCCCCGCGAGGTTTTCAAATCGCGCGGTACGACGACCTCGAGATGCACAATTCCCGTGTCGTCACGCCAGCGCAGCATAAGGGCCTGGCGCCGCAGGATCGCGAGTTCGTAACGGCAGTAAGTCGCACAATCGACCGGGTGGTAATCATCCATATGGCCACAGCATACCGGCAATACCATCGGCAGCGGGTGCCGTCAGGGCAGAAACATCGCCTGGAGATCGTTGAGAAAGCGATTGCCCAGCGCGGTCGGCGCCAGGCTCCCGGCATCATCGGTTGCGATCAAGCCGCGTTCGGCGGCCCGCTCCAGAGGCGTCTCGAGCACCGCCGCCGGCAGCCCGGTGGCGCGCTCGAAGTCGTCAAAGTCGAACCCTTCGCGCAGGCGCAGAGCATTCAGCATGTACTCGAACACCAGGTCCGCGGCAGCAACTACCCGTTCGCCACGTCCAATCCGGCCGCTTTCTGCCTGCGCCATGTACAGTCGCGGCGAGCGGGTTTTCTCGCTGCGTGTCACCTGCCCGGTCGTGTTATCCGTCAGCTTGCCGTGGGCCCCGGCACCGACCCCGAGGTAGTCGCCAAAGCGCCAATAGTTCACATTGTGGCGGCAGCGCCGTCCCGGGCGGGCAAACGCCGATACTTCATAGCACTCGAACCCCGCATCGTCGAGCAGGCGGTGACCGCCGTCCTGGATCTCCCAGATCGCCTCTTCGGCTGGCAGCGGCGGCGGGTGGCTCGCAAAATGGGTACCTGGCTCAAGTGTAAGGTTGTAGTACGAGATGTGTTCCGGGGCCAGCGCCAGCGCCGAGCTCAGATCCGCGACGGCACTGCGCTGGTCCTGATGAGGCAAGCCGAACATCAGATCGATGTTGATATTGCCGATGCCGGCAGCGCGCGCCATTGCAACGGCATCGGCAATTTCGCCGGGGCCGTGAATTCGCCCGAGCGCGCTCAGCATCGCGGCATTGAAACTCTGCGCCCCGATCGAGAGCCGGTTAACGCCGGCCGCGGCGTACGCGGCAAACCGGCCCGCATCGCTGGCACCGGGATTGGCCTCCAGCGTGATTTCGGCGTCTTCGGCAAGGTCGAGCACAGCGCGCACCGCATCGAGAATCCGCGCTATCTCCTCGCCCGGAAACAAGCTCGGCGTCCCGCCGCCAAAAAAGACCGTGGAGACGGGCCGCGCGCCGGCCAGCGCCGCCTCAGCTCGCAAGTCGGCGATCAGGGCATCGGTGTAGGCGCGCGCGGGCAGATCATCCTTGACCTGGTGCGAGTTAAAGTCGCAATAGGGGCACTTGCGAACGCACCACGGCAGATGGACGTACAACCCGAGCGGCAATGTAGCGCCGGGGCCGGCCGGTGCCATCGGCGCTGCCATCACCGCACCTGCAATGCCGTCGTCATCCGCCGCACAGCGGCCGCCTCAGGCGGCCGGCCAGGCGGCAGGCAAACGCCGTACCAGCTCGCGGACCGCCTGGCCGCGGTGGCTCAGGCGGTTCTTCTCCGCCGCGCTGAGTTCGGCCGAGGTTCTGCCGTCTGCGGTAATGAATACCGGATCGTACCCAAACCCGCCGCTGCCGCGCGGGCTCATCGCGATTCGTCCCTGCCAGCTTCCTTCGCAGATCAGCGGGACCGGGTCGGACGGGAAGCGCAGCAACGCCATCGCACAGACAAACCGCGCGCCGCGGTGCGGCTCCGGCACTCCGTCGAGTTTCTCGAGCAACAGCGCGACGTTATCGGCGTCGCTGGCATCCTCGCCGGCAAACCGGGCCGAGTGAATGCCCGGCCGGCCTTCGAGCGCATCCACCACGAGCCCGGAATCGTCGGCGACCGCCGGCAATCCCGACTGTTCGGCGGCATGACGCGCTTTCAGCAACGCATTCTCGATAAACGTGAGACCGGTCTCTTCGACCGACTCCACGTTGAATTCCGCTTGTGACAACACCGCGCAATCCTGCTCCGCGAGCAATTCCCGCAATTCTTTCAACTTGCCCCGGTTGGCGGTGGCCAGCACCAGCCGGCGCGCGGGGACAGTGATGCTCATTGCGCGAGCGCGGCGGTCTGCGCCGCCATCAACTGGCTGATCCCGTCCTGGGCGAGCCCCAGCATCTGGTCGAGTTCGTCGCGGCGGAACGCATGCCCCTCGGCCGTGCCCTGCACCTCGATAAACGCACCGGACTCGTTCATCACGACATTCATGTCGGTCTCGGCCGCGGAATCTTCGGCGTAGTCGAGATCGAGCACCGGAACGCCGCGATAGATCCCCACCGACACCGCGGCGAGCTGCCCGTACAACGGGTTCTTTTTCAGCTTGCCTGAGGCGACCAGCTTGCCCAGCGCATCGGCGAGCGCAATATAGGCGCCGGTAATCGAGGCCGTTCGGGTACCGCCGTCGGCCTGCAACACGTCGCAGTCGATGGTAATGCTGCGCTCGCCCAGCGCACGCAGGTCCATCACCGCACGCAGCGAGCGCCCGATCAGGCGCTGGATCTCGAGCGTGCGGCCGCCCTGTTTGCCGCGCGCGGCCTCGCGCCCGGAACGGTCGTGGGTTGCCCGCGGCAACATGCCGTACTCGGCCGTGACCCAGCCCTCGCCGCGGCCGCGCAGCCAGCCGGGCACGCGCTCCTCGACCGAGGCTGTGCACAGCACATGGGTATCGCCGCAACGGGTCAGTACCGAGCCCTCTGCGTGTTTGGTGAAATGGCGCAAGAATTCGATCTCGCGCAGCTGGTCCGGCGTACGACCACTGGGGCGCATGAGTAACCTCGGCTTCAAAAATTGGTGACTGGGTGACGACCAAGCGCCGCCGGCGATCCTATCCGCGCCAGCGCAATGCCGCGATGGTCGTATTATCGCTGTAGGGTCCGTTGGCATCCACCGCGCGTTGCGCGAGGGCTTCGAGTCCCTGTTCGAGTTCGCCGTCGGCCAGGCCGCCGAGGGCGCCGATGTCATCCTCGCTAACGCCCGACCACAACCCGTCCGAGCAGGCCATCAGGAGATCGCCGGGCTCGAGCCGATGGCGCGCGCTGATTGTCATTTCCGGCAACACCGCATCGCCGCCGAGACAGCACTCGACGTAGTTGCGCATCGGGTGGGTGTGGACCTCTTCCTCCGAGATCAGGCCCTCGCGCAGCAGCAATTCGACATGGCTGTGATCGCGGGTGCGGGCGGCAATCTTGTTGTTGCGAATCAGATAAATTCGGCTGTCGCCGACGTGACCCCAGAACGCGTTGCCATCCTGTACCAGGCAAATCGTGCAGGTCGCGCGCGGGCGCGCCTCCAAAGACTGCGCCCTGCCAATCTGGACCAGGCGGTCGTGAGCCCGGCCGATGGAACGGTGGAGAAAACCGGGGGCATCGAACAGCGGAATAGACTCGGCGCCGAACCGCTCGCCAACCAGGTCGAGCGTGGTTTGCGCCGCCAGCGCGCCATCGCTGTGGCCACCCATGCCGTCGATGACCAGCATCAACGTCGCCCCGTCGTTGTCGACAATGCCGCAACGATCCTGATTTTCCTCGCGGTGGCCCAGCAGGCTGACCTCGGCGCGCTCCATTTCCAACCCGTGTTCTCCCCTGTCGCTTGCGCTAAACTGGCGCCCGACACACCATCCGGCACCGGCCAGGCGCAGAGTATACGCGCTGTTCCGGCAACGTCCGCATCCGCGCCCTCGGCGCGCAACCATCGCAGGTATCCGAATGACATGCAGTATGACCGGCTTCGCCCGTGTCGAAGCGCAACTCGAACAGGGAGACCTGGTCTGGGAACTGCGTGCCGTCAATCATCGTTTTCTCGATGCTCAGTTCAAAATGCCCGAAGACTTTCGCCGCCTCGAACCGGAACTGCGCAAGCGGCTCGGCAAGAAGCTGTCGCGTGGAAAGGTAGATTGCGGACTTCGCTTTCGCGCCGCTGTGACCACGGCCACGGAATCGGGAATCCGCAGCGAGACTCTGCACCGGTTGCTCGAACTGCTTCGCACGGTGCGCAAGCTTCATCCGGACGCGACGCATCCCGATGCGCTCGACATCCTGCGCTGGCCGGGGCTGCTGGAAGAGCCGGAACGCGACATCACCGAGCTGCTGGCCGCGGCAACCGATCTGTTCGAACAGGCGCTCACCCAGATGCAAACAATGCGGGAATCCGAAGGCGCGCGGATGCACGCGGTGATCCTCGATCGCTGTGACAGCATCGACGAGGCCGTCGCCGCGATGCGGCAACGGGCGCCAGACGTGAAGCAGACAATCCGCCAGCGCCTCGACGACCGCATCGCCCAGATCTGCGCCGAGCTCGATCCGCAACGGCTGGAGCAGGAAGTTGCGATCCTCGCCCAGAAATCCGATATCGACGAGGAACTCGACCGCCTCGACAGTCACGTAAAGGAAGTGCGTGACACGCTGGCAAAAAGCAAACCGGTGGGGCGGCGCCTGGATTTCCTGATGCAGGAACTGAACCGCGAGGCGAACACGATCGGATCCAAGTCACCCGACACGGAAACCACCCGCATCGCCGTGGACATCAAAGTGGCGATCGAGCAGATGCGCGAGCAGGTGCAGAATATCGAGTAGAGCCGGGCGTACCGCCACAACATCGTCTCCGATCAACACAACGTGGCAGCGGAAAACCGCCGAGTCTACTTTCTATGCCCGGGTACGAGTTCCCGCACGGTTCACGACACCGGCGCTGCGGACTGGTAATCACCAAACGGTGGCGAAAACAGGACCGGTATCGTGTTCCTCGGCCATACCTCGCGTAGCGCTTACCCCGGGGTCATCTCGAAGAAACAGAGCTTGTTGCCATCCGGATCGAAAACGTAGGCGCCATAGAAGACTCCCGGGATGCGTTCACCAGGCGCTCCGTCATCCGTCGCGCCGAGCTCGAGCGCCTTCGCGTAGAGCTTGTCGACGCCGGCCTTGTCACCGCCGGGGATGGCCACCATGTTGCCGTTGCCAGGCTGGTGGGGCTCCTCGTTGTACGGGATGCAGATAGCAAGCATCGCGGCGTCCATCGAGGTGCCGTAGAACTTGATGCGATCCATGCCAAATAGCTGGGACGCACCTACCTCCCCAAGCAATGCGTCGTAAAACGCGACTGCGCGATCCATGTCCTTGGTACCGATGGTTGCATATCCGAGCATGCGGAAACTCCTGTTGATGTTGTATTGACCGGGAGCATACCCCGGTGCGGGCGCCACTACGATACATCGCCGGAAAGCACAGGCGTTGCAGACCGGCGGCAAAAGGCCCCGGATCCATTCAGGGCCCGACGTTGAAAAGGTCCCGCGACGTTGAAAAGGTCCCGCGACGTTGAAAAGGTCCCGGGTCTATTTTCCCGGTCTATTTTCCCGTAAAAAGGTCCCGGGTCTATTTTCCTGGGCGAAAAAATAAACCCGGGACGTTTCTTAGGGACGAA
>PKUM01000229.1 GCA_002868855.1 Chromatiales bacterium
CCTGGTATTCACGACATGCGGCACAGGCTCTGATTTGGACTTCATTCAGGTCATCGTTCTTGCGATCGTCCAGGGCATCACAGAGTTCCTGCCGATCTCCAGTTCCGGTCATCTCGTGCTCGTTCCGCGGTTTATGGGATGGCCCGACCAGGGGCTTGCATTCGATGTCGCGGTACATGTTGGCACACTCAGCGCCGTGTTGTTCTATTTCCGTGACGATCTCCGGGTCATGATCCGCGCGTGGTTGCGCAGCCTCGGCGGAGCAGGTGCCGACCCCGATGCACGGCTGGCGTGGGCGGTTTTGATCGGGACGATACCGGTCGGTCTCGTGGGGTTTCTGTTCAGCGATGAGATTGAGACCTACCTCCGTAGCCCGATGCTGATCGCGGCAACCACCGCAGGGTTCGGCATTGTTCTCGGCGCGGCCGATCGCTTCGGCTCACGAACTCGCGACGAACACTCGCTGCAACTGAAAGATGTGTTGCTGATCGGCGCGGCACAGGCGCTTGCGCTCGTTCCCGGAACCTCGCGCTCGGGTATCACGATGACGGCTGGTCTTGCGCTGGGGCTGAATCGCGCTGCCGCCGCGCGTTTCAGCTTTCTTTTGTCGATACCGGTAATCGTGCTCGCCGGCGGACTCGAAACCCTTCACCTGGTCTCTAGTCCGCAACCGGTGGTCTGGCGCGACCTGTTTCTGGCGGTAGTGTTGTCGGCAGCGAGTGCCTACCTATGCATCACGCTCTTTCTGAAGTTTCTGGAGTCGCGAGGGATGCTGCCTTTCGTTCTGTACCGGCTGGTGCTGGCTGCGGTTATCGTCTACGCGTTCGCCTGAGCGTCCCCCGACCCTGCAGTCCGTCCGCGTGGCGGCGGTTTGCATCGGGGGCTCTATTTCAGGATCGCAGCGACCGCCTCGGTTCGGGCTTGTCTCAGACGTTCGCCGATTTTCGGCCCGTCCAGGCCGCTAATATCGATGTCCGCGACCGTGACAGCCGCGGCTGCATCGCGGCTGCAGCGAAACAACTCCGCTTGCGGGTAGGGCCGGTCTTCCAGCCCGGTGCGGCCACGGGCGTCCGCTTCGCAGGCGAGGAGGAACTCCTTGAAGCCTTCGGGGTTGCGCAGCGCGTCGGTGGCTTCGAGTACTTTCATGACCGTTCCGGGGCGCAGTTCGAGAGCGCGATGCGCGTGGCCGTGATATTCGGCCACTCTGATCGCCAGTTTGCGAAAATCGTTCGGGACCCTGAGCCGCTGGCAAAGTTTGACAATCAGGTCGACGCTGCGTCTCTCGTGACCACGGTGGCTGGGCCACTCGTTTCTCGGCGTCTGTGCCTTGCCGAGATCGTGTACCAGCGCCGCGAACCGCACCCGCGGCTTTGCGCTCAGCGCGGCCGCCTGGTCAAGCACCATCATCGTATGGATACCGGTGTCGATTTCAGGGTGCCAGCGCGGCGGCTGAGGTACGCCGTAAAGTGCCTCGAGCTCCGGGAAGACCACGCCCAGCGCACCGCATTCGCGCAGTGTCTCGAAGAAGATTCGCGGTTGCTCGAGCGCCAGCGCACGCGACATCTCCCACCAGACGCGTTCGGCCACGAGGTGGTCGGCCTCGCCGGTGGTCACCATCTCGCGCATCAGCGCCATGGTCTCGGGCGCGACCGTAAAATCGTGCGCGGCAAGCTGGGTGGCGAGCCTGGCGACCCGCAGGATCCGCACCGGGTCTTCGGCGAATGCCGGCGAGATGTGACGCAGGACACGGGCGCGAATATCGGCCTGGCCATTGAAGGGATCGATCAGCGCACCGGCTTTGTCGCGGGCGATGGCGTTGACGGTCAGGTCGCGCCGTAGCAAGTCCTCCTCCAGCGTAATGTCCGGTGAGAATTCGGTGCTGAATCCGTGATAGCCCGGGCCGGTTTTGCGCTCGGTGCGGGCCAGTGCGTATTCCTCGCCAGTCTCGGGATGCAGGAATACCGGAAAGTCCTTGCCGACCTGGCGAAAACCGAGCTCTTTCATCCTCGCGGGGGTTGCTCCGGTCACCACCCAGTCGCGTTCCCTGACTTCGATGCCAAGGAGTTCATTTCGTACCGCGCCGCCGACCAGGTAGGTCTCCATCGCGACATTGTAACGTCAGTCCCGGTCGCACGGCCTCACCCGTGGTATGTTGCGCGCCATGATGGGCTTTCGCGTGATTTTTCTGCTGTCGTTGTTGCTGCTTTCGGGTTGCAGCAACGCTGGCTACTACGCCCAGGCCGTGCGCGGTCAGATGTCACTGATGTGGAAGCGGCAGCCGATCGAAGACGTGCTGCAGGACAAGTCGATCGACTCCGATCTGCGGGCGCAACTCGCCCAGGTCGTCGAGATACGCGATTTCGCAAGCTCGGATCTCGGGTTGCCCGACAACGGCAGTTACCGGAGCTACGCCGACGTCGGTCGGCCTTATGTGGTCTGGAATGTTTTCGCGACGCCGGAATTCTCGGTCGATCCCGAGACATGGTGTTTCGTTATCGTGGGATGCGTATCGTACCGCGGTTACTTTCGCGAGGACAGGGCGCAGCGCTTCGCCACGTCCCTCGAGGAGGACGGCAAGGATGTTTATGTTGCCGGGGTGACCGCCTATTCGACACTCGGTAATTTCGACGATCCCGTGCTCAGCACAATGCTGTACTGGGATGACCATCGCCTGGCCGGCCTGATTTTCCATGAACTGGCGCACCAGGTGCTGTATGTGAAAGGCGATACCGACTTCAGTGAGAGCTTTGCTTCGTTTGTCGAGGAGGAGGGGGTCCGGCGCTGGCTGGTTTCGGAAGGCCGCGCGGATGATGTCCCCGAGTACGAGGCGTCGCGCGCGCGGCTCGCGGCGTTTGGCGAGCTGGTAGTGAGAACCCGCGAGCGCCTGAGGACTATTTACAAGGCCGGGTATGCGGACAGCGAGTTGGGCGAAAGAAAACGCATCGCGTTCGAGGACATGCGCCAGGAATACCGGGAGATGCGTGCGGGGTGGGGCGACGTTCTCGCCTTCGATGCCTGGTTCGAACGCGATCTCAATAATGCGCATCTGGCCTCAGTCGCGGCGTACCGGCGTTTTGTGCCAGCGTTTGCGGCGCTGCTTCGCCAGCAAGCCGGAGATCTCGATCGGTTTTATCGGGCGGTCGAGGAAATTGCCGCCAAAGAGTTACCCGGGCGTCACCGGTTGTTGTTGGAACTCATTGACGACAAGCCCGGCGGGCCAGAGCCGGTCGAGCGTCTGTGACGTCGGTCCACGAACCTGCGTCAGCGCGAGACGGTTTGGCGATATATCGAGTAACGTTGCCTGGCATCGCCGTCACCCAGCGCTCGCGGCAATTGGGTTTTTAGCGAGCGCGGCGTTAGCCCGAGCTTTTTGAACCCGTTCTCGTCGCAAATATTGTGTACCGACAGCGACAGGTAGTTGTCGGTGGAAAACGGCTTTCCGGGTACGAAGTCCATGATTCTCGCCTGGGCTTTCGACAGCATGTCCGAGAGCCCGATCA
>PKUM01000145.1 GCA_002868855.1 Chromatiales bacterium
AATTTCGTGGCGAGCGGGCTTTCGTAAAGCAGGCGGCACACTTCTTCGCCGAAACCCACGCCAATGTTGACGGTCGCCCCGGGCTCCACCTCTCGGGCGAAAGTCAACGCCCCGAGGCGCGCGAGCATTTGTTCTACCGGGCCGCGCTGCGGGGTGATTTTGAGTATGCGATTGATATAGCGCAACCGCGCGATCGCCCTGTGGTCCGCACCGTCGCCGACTGGCGTAAACGACGCGCAGAAACGCTTCTGCGGTACGCTTCCGGTTTGCTCGTTGAAGGGGTTCACTACGACTGCGTCGACCTCGTCCGCATGCAACGAAACCTGCTCGGGGTCATGCTCGGTCAAACCCGAGACGACCGCCAGAACCTTGCCGTCATTGGCTCTGGCGGCGCGTGCCGCTTCGATGTTCTCGGTAATCGTTGCCGCGTGCCTGAAGTACACATTGCCGTGGCGGTCGGCGTACGGCGCCGAGAACATCGCGATGTCGATATCCGGCAGCGTGTAGCGCAGCATCGTCCCGCAAACCTCTACCAAATTGCGTTCGCATGGCGTGACCGCGCTACCGCGCCCGACCCGCGGATCGAGGAAAGTGCCCACGCCCGTATCGCTGGTGACCCAGGTCTCGCCGCGCGCCTGGGCTTCCAGCAGTGCGGTCATTTCGCCCTGCGGCATCACGTGCAATTCGGTACGACCGGCAGCGGCGAGCCTCAAGATCGAGCGGCAGGTTTCAGTGTGTCCGGAGATGAAGCAGGCCAATAGCCCGTCCAGCCCGATTTCCTCGACCGTCCCGGGTACGCGTCCACGGCCGCCCTGTCCGCCAATCGCGATCCAGGTCAGGTCTCGTGGCCGGCCACTGCGCTGAAACGCTTCGGCTACCGCCCAGAACAGCGCGGAACAGCGGGCGTTGGCCGCCATCCCGCACGAAATGACAGTGGAGCCGTCGGCGATCAGGGAGACCGCATCGCGGGCTGACATGAATGAATCCGCGTCGACGTCGTCCGGGCAAAAATCGAGATCGCGTCTGCTCCAGGTCAGACGCCATCTCAGCACCTGACCGAGCACTGCGAGTTTGTCGCTCAGTCTCATCCCACAGTTCCCCCGTGTGGCGTGGCCCGGTCCATGCAGCGCTAGGGTTTCCAGCGATGAACCGCTTCGCCGGTCGCCGCGTTGCGCAGGTAAGCCTGCATCATCAACCGGATTGCCTCGTCCCGGCCGTTGCGCCGTTCCAGTCGCGCCAGAGTCCGGCGCTGCCAGCGCGCCCCGGTGGCGTCATTCCGAAGACGCTTTGCGATTAGCGTCAAGTAACTATCTGCTTCGGCTTTATCGACTCCATGACCCAGCAGGCCCGCCTCCGCCATCGGCAGCATCTCCTCGATCAGCCCGCGCACGCTGCGTTCATGCGGTGAAATCGGTTCCAGAGTCGGCCACAGCAATTGCGCGTCGAGTCCGTTCTGCGCGGAACGATAAAAATTGTATTCGGCGTACTGGAACGGAAGAGCCGGAATCAGTTCCGTTATCCGGTCCCGCATTCCGAGCACGAGCCCTACCAGGAACGCCGCGTTTGCAGCCATATCGATTGCGCTCGGGCCGGCCGGCAATGCGCGCATCTCAAGGCGCAAATGGCCACCGCCTGCGGGATCGAAGATCGCCCGGTTCCATTGCCACGTCGTGCTTTGATGGAGGCGCAGCTCGCTGAGCGACGGCGTCGCTCCGTTTTTCAGTGCGGTAGCCGGATCCTCATCGCTACATTGCGGTATCAGCGGAGGAAACAGTGCTACCGATTCTGCGAACAGTTCGTGAGCGCCGTGGCGGGCCCAGCCGTGGCCGAAGGGTACCCGCGCCGCGCGTCTCCACTCGACCGCGCCCGGAGAGCGACTGTCCACGGCCTGTTTGAACAGGGCAATGCGTGTCTCGTCCCATAGTCGGTGGCCCAGAAACAGCGGCGAGTTGGCGCCGATCGCGACCGCCAGCGGGGTCACCAGCTGGGCCGCATTGAAAGTGTCGGCAAAGCGCTTCGGGTCGACGCGGAGATGGACCTGGAACGAGGTATTTGCACCCTCCAGCGTTACGCTGTCGCTGGTGGTGACAAGATGGTCCGCGCCATTGATATTGATTTCAAACGGTGCATGTCGCATGTGCCGTACTCCGGTCGCCAGTGCACGATATCGCGGCAAATCCGTCAGGGCGTCGGCGCCGAGGTCTTGTTTCCGGAGCGTGGGCAGAATTCCGATCGTGGCGATGCGTCCACCGTGGTCCGCGGCTGAGGTGTCGATCGCCGCTATTGCCCGTTCGAGTTCGTCCTGCAGACGGCTGAAAGGGCGCTCGCGCAGGGCCTGGGGAGTGAGGTTATATTCGAGATTGAAGCGATCGATTTCGAGCTGCAGGCGCGGTTCCATTGCGTCAGCGAGCAGGCGCCGGTTTAACGGCATCGGCATGCCTTGCTGGTCGACGATCGCAAGTTCCAGCTCGGCGCCGATGCTGGTCTCGCCCTCGCCGAAACCGGGGCGAGCGAGCAACGCACGCAACGCAGTCATGCATTGCTGCAAACGCAGCGCAAACTGTTCGAAATCCGGCGCCGAAAAATCGTCGCGATCGATGGTTTGCCCCATCACCATATGCCCCGCCGTCAGCGCCGCCCCGGCCCCTGACGGTCAAACACCGCTGCGCCATGGTCGCAGCCGCAACAGGTCGTGTCTATCAGGGTTTTACCTGAGTTGCCGGGCTTGGCAGGCCGACAATCCGGTAGCACGGGACGTACTCCATGATCGGCAGTTTCATGCGTTTTTGGGCAACGAACGCACTTAGCAATGCGTCCAGCGGACGGATCACGGACGGATCGCCCGTCAGCTCAAACGGACCACCTGCCTCCACGAGACGGATGCCGTCATCTTTTACATTGCCGGCGACGATGCCGGAAAACGCGCGGCGCAGACTCGACGCGAGGCTGTGAGCTGGCTGGTCTCGGCGCAGGTTGAGACTTGCCATGTTCGCATGGGTGACCGCGAACGGCAGCTGAAAGTCGAGATCGACGTTGAGCAACCAGTTGAAGAAAAACGCATCGCTGCGCTTGCGCCGAAAACTCTGCACACGCTCCAGTCCGGCACGCAGCCGGCGAGCCACGGCGGGCGGATCGTCGATAATGATCTCGTAGTGAACGGTGGCGGCCTTGCCCAGTGTGGTGGCAATGAAGTCGTCGATCTGACGGAAATAGTCTCGGCTCGACGCCGGTCCCGTGAGGATCAGCGGAAACGGGATCCCGGCGTTGTCGGGATTCAGCAGGATGCCCAGAAGGTAGAGAATTTCCTCGGCCGTGCCAGCGCCACCGGGGAACACGACAATGCCGTGACCGACCCGGACGAATGCCTCGAGCCGCTTTTCGATGTCGGGCATGATCGTCAGCTCGTTGACGATAGCGTTGGGGGCTTCAGCAGCAATGATCCCCGGCTCGGTTATGCCGAGATAGCGGCCGTCGCGGATCCGCTGCTTGGCATGTGCGATCGTCGCGCCCTTCATCGGTCCTTTCATCGCACCGGGCCCGCAACCGGTGCAGATATTCATGCCGCGCAGTCCGAGCTGGTAGCCGACCTCCTTGGTGTAGTCATATTCGTTGCGGGTGATCGAGTGGCCACCCCAGCAAACGACGATGTTCGGCGTCTCGGTTTTCAGGCACCGCGCATGCCGCAGCAATTCGAACACGGCGTTGGTGATTCCGGTTGAATCCTCGAGGTTGAACCTGCCGCTGCCCTCGACCTCGACACGGTTGTAAAGGACATCACGCAGTACCGCGAACAGATGCTCGCGCAGCCCGCGGATCATCTTGCCGTCGACAAAAGCCTCGGCCGGCGCATTGCGCAACTCCAGGCGGATTCCGCGGTCTTGCTGAACCAGTTCGATTTCAAAAGTGCGATAGCGCTCGAGGATCTGTTTGGCGTCGTCGAGTTGCCCGCCGCTGTTCAATACGGCGAGCGAGCAGCGGCGGAAAAGTTCGTGCAGCGCCTCGTTGCTGACCTGGCGCAGCCGGCTCACCTCGGTTTGCGACAATATTTCGAGGCTGCCCTCGGGAGCGACCTGGGCATGCGGGACCGTGGCCGGACGCCCGTTGGTCGGGCGCGGCCCGGTGGCTTCTGAACTCACAGGGGATTCCGGCCAGCGGTGCTTCCCCGCCGGCTCTTTCTATTCAATCGCGGTCGCTGCTGCAGCACGCTCAGGAAGATGGTGCCACCGTATCATCGGCGTCGATGAGACCGCGACCGCGCCGGGTGCCGGCATGCAGTGCCTCGAGGTCCGACCTGAAGGTATCGACGGACTCCTCAGTCACTGCTTCGGAGGAGTCCCCCTGGTGACTGACCACAGAAACGATATAACGCCACTCGCGTCCCGTCTGAACCACTTCGACTACCAGTTCATGTCCCTTGTAATGCTCGACAGCGCGTTTATCTTTCATCGCGATCTCTTCCTTTCGGATGCCGTTGCAATGCAAATTCTACTGTAAAACGCTGCGAACGCGGACGCTAACTCGTCGCTACTCATCCGCGTCGATGACGAATTCCACGGTAGAAGTGGCGCGCCGCGGTACCGCCTCGCCGTCGATGATGCGGGGCTTGAATTTCCATTTCATGACGGCAAGCACCGCGCTGCGGTCAAACACCTGGCCCGGCCTGCTCTCGGCCACGACTACGTCCTTGACCGAGCCGTCCTCGAGGATCGTGAACTCGAGCCGGACATAGCCCTCGATACCGTTGAGCAGTGCCTGACGCGGGTAACGCGGGTTGATCCTGACTATCGGGATGGCCTCGCCCTCGGCTTTCGGGTTGCCACCGGTCCAGTTGCCGATGTACGGACCGCTGCCACCGGCCGTCCCTACATCGATATTCGGGATGTCGATATTGACCGGCAACTGCGGCGCATTGTCCGGGACATCGCTGGAGATTCGCTGTGCCGGCGGCGGCGGCTTTTTCGGCGGTTCCGGCTCTTTCGGTTTCTGCCGTTTCTTGAACTGGGTGAATTCGTCCTCGTGCACCCGGATAAAGTTGACGACGCTGACCGGTTCCATGTCTTCCTTGTGGGTATCGCGGCCGCTTATCAGGAACGAATCGAACCAGAACAGTAACAATGCGACGATCAGGCCTCCGCCAAGGGCGATCAGTATTCTCATAGATACCGCTCCGAATCTCCGTTGCAGCTCAGCTAGAGCCTTGCCGATATTATTGTAAGTTGTTGAATATTATATATTTCTTTCTATTAAAAGAGTGGCTGCCACGAACGTTTCGGTCAATCGGGAAATGTACTTATCGGCGCCGGGCGGTGACCAGCCCTTGCCGTGTGCCGACTACTGCCGTGACAATGTCCGCGCATCTGCCTACCGGGGAAAATCTAGCATGATTGAGTCGTCTGCGGGCGTATTGGCTGCCTTGGCGGGAATTGCGGCCTTTTATTTTTACCTTGAACAAGTCACCCGCTGGCGCATTTTTACGATGCTGCCGCCATTGTTGTGGATTTACGCGACCCCGGTTGTCCTGTCCAATATCGGTGTATTGCCGCAGTCCTCGCCGGTCTATACGGCGTTTCGCGATCTGACCCTGCCGTTTCTGATCACCATGATGCTGCTGACCGTCAATGTGCCGGCCGTCGTCCGAGTCATGGGCAAGGGCGTGCTGGTGATGTTGCTGGGCACTGTCGGTGTGGTCGTGGGCGGCGTTACTGCCTTTGCAATCGTGCACAACTGGCTCGCGGAGGATGCGTGGAAGGGGTTCGGTGCGCTGGCCGGGAGCTGGATCGGCGGTACCGGAAATCTCGCGGCGGTGTCCGAGGCGTTGGGCACACCGGAAGAACAACTCGGCCTTGCGGTGCTGGCGGACAACCTGGTTTACGTGGTGTGGCTGCCGATTCTGCTGGGTTCCAAGGCTTTTGCCGAGCGTTTCAACCGCTGGGCCCGGGTACCGCCGGACCGGCTTGCGCAACTCGAGGCTGCCGCGGCTGAGTTGCCGGCGGGGGGCAGATCGCCGGCGATGCGCGATTACATCTATCTGATTGCAATAGGATTTGCCGTTACCTGGATCGCGACTGCGGTAGCTCCAGTGTTGCCGGAAATCGGCAGCATCGTTACCACATCGGTGTGGCGTATCTTGCTGATCACGACAATTGCGCTCGGGTTGTCGACGACACCCGTCAGCCGTATTCCCGGCTCGCATGAGCTGGGGGTCGCTCTGGTCTATGTTTTCGTTGCAAGCGTCGGCGCCAGGGCCACACTGTCAGGTCTCGGCCAGGCACCGGCGTTCGTTGCCGGCGCCTATATCTGGATATTTATTCACGGACTGTTCTGTCTCGCCGGAGCATGGATATTTCGCGTGGACGTGCACAGCGTGGCGATTGCCTCGGCCGCCAACGTCGGCGGCGCCGCGTCTGCGCCGGTCGTGGCCGCCTACCACCGCGAGGGCCTGGTGCCGGTAGCCGTGCTGATGGCGCTGATCGGCTATGCGCTCGGCAACTATCTCGCGATTCTCACGGCACAACTGTGCCGGTGGGTGGCCACTTAAGCGTGCGCCTCACCCGCCAACCAGCGTGACCAGCACAATCGCGATGGCGATGGGCGACACGAAGCGCACGAGAAATCTCCATATGGCGTACGCCGTGCCATCGCCTATCCCGAGTTCCTCCACGGAGGTCTTGCGCGCCATCGCGTATCCGGCAAACAGCGCGATCAGTATTCCCCCCGCCGGCAGCAGGATGTTCGACGCCACGTAGTCGATGACGTCGAAAATAGTCTTGCCCGCGAACATTTCGAACCCGCCGAGCGGATGCACGTTGCTCCAGATGTTGAAAGAGAAGACGGTCAGCAGGCCGATAAGAAACGCCAGCGCTCCGAAAACCAGGGCCGAGGATTGCCGTTTCACCCCCTGGTGCTCCTCCGCCCACGACACGATCGGCTCGAAAACCGCGATCGAAGACGTCAGGGCCGCGAATGTCAAAAGCACGAAAAATAATGTCCCGAACAACGTCCCGAACGGCATCTGGCCGAATGCCAGCGGTAACGTGACGAAAACCAGACCGGGTCCCTCCGCAGGATCGAGCCCATTGGCGAACACGACCGGAAATATTGCGAATCCGGCGAGCAGGGCCACCATCGTGTCGGCGATTGCGATGATGATTGCCGCACGCGGAATTACTACCGTTTCGGGCAAATAGGCGCCGTAAGTCATCAGTAGTCCCATCGCGACGCTGACGGAGAAAAACGCCTGGCCAATGGCCGCCACGACCACGTGCACGTCGATCTTGGAGAAGTCGAACGTGAACATGAAATCGACGGTAGCGGCAAAGTCGCCGGCAATGCAGGCGTAGACGACCAGCACCAGCAACATCCCGAACAGCGACGGCATCAGAAATTTGACGGCTTTTTCTATGCCGTCCTGGATACCACGGGCGACGATAAATACCGTAAGTCCCATGAACAATGCGTGCCAGAAGATCAGAGTAAGCGGCGATGCAAGCAGATCGGAGAATTCAGAGCCGACGAGATCGGCGGTGGACTGGGTGAATGTGCCGGATGCCAGCTTCGGAATATAGGCGAGTGCCCAGCCGGCTATGACGCTGTAGAAGGTCAGAATCAGAAAACCGGCGCAGACATTGACCCAGCCGACATTCTTCCACGCCGGGCTGGCGCCGTCCGCGGCTGCCACCCGGCGCATGCTATTGACCGGGCTGCGTCTGCCGCGCCGTCCTATGGCCAGTTCCGCCATCATGATCGGGACGGCGACGACGATCACCGCGATAAGGTAGATCAGAACGAATGCGCCGCCGCCGCTGACCCCGGCGGTGTACGGAAACTTCCACATATTGCCAAGCCCGACGGCGGCGCCGACCGCGGCCAACAGGAAAGCCAGGCGGGATGACCAGGTTCCATGAAAATCTGCAGCTTGCACGTAGGCACTCCCAGCGTTGTTCGAAGTATTGTTAGCGGGCCATTATAGCGGCGCCTTTTTCGACGGGTGCCTTGAATCCCGCCGCGCTGGCACCACGAAGCCTGTCAGGGAGCAATCCGGCACTACAGTGACGGGGCGAGCGCAACAACGGAGAGATGCGATGTTCGGAAGCGACAGGAAAGTTGAAATGGTAACCGCGGATAGCGCATTGCCCGGCCGCGATCAGGCGATCCCGGTGCCGGCGCGTCACTTCGTGCTCGACTCGCCGCTGCGCGGGCCTTTCGATGCAGGTCTTGGCAGGGCAGTTTTCGGAATGGGTTGTTTCTGGGGCGCCGAACGGCGGTTCTGGGAGCAGGAAGGCGTGGTTACCACCGCTGCCGGATATGCCGGAGGATTTACCCCAAACCCGACCTACGAAGAGGTCTGCAGCGGCCTCACCGGGCATACCGAAGTGGTCCTGGTCGTGTTCGATCCGGCACGGGTTTCCTACGAAAAAATACTTGGGGTTTTCTGGGAGGCGCACGATCCGACCCAGGGGATGCGTCAGGGCAACGATCGCGGTACCCAGTATCGCTCGGCCATCTACACCGCCGACGAATCCCAGGCAGAATCTGCGCAGCGGTCGCGGCAGGACTATCAGGAACGACTGCAGCAGGCGGGGTTTGGAGAAATAACTACCGAAATTGCCCCGGCCGGAGAGTTTTACTATGCCGAGGACTATCATCAGCAGTATTTGGCAAAAAATCCCGGCGGGTACTGCGGACTGGGCGGCACGGGTGTTACCTGCCCGATCGGCCTGGATGCCTGAGGCGCACGCTCGGCTCAGAAGTACTGGCCGCCGGATCCCAGTGCGACGACTACGATCCCCAGCCCAAGGTTGACCGCCACAGTTCGGCGAATTGCCGCCAGGGCCGCGCCGCCGGCGGTCCATTCCTTGCTCGTTACCGCGCGCGCCAGGCGCCGATACGGACCGAACCAGACATAAAGGAAAAGCGCCGCCATCACCAGCGCCAGCCCGTGCATCAGGTGCACATGCAGCCCGGTACGGTCGAAACCGCCATAGACCTGAAACACGATCCAGTATCCGGTTGCGAACAACACGATCATGCTGGCCCAGACCATCATGAAAAATCTCTGCATTACCTGTAGCCACAGGCTAAGCCGGCGCTGGTTGCCGAGCCTTTGCGCGACAACCGGTCGCAACGCGAAAAAAGCGAAAGCCATGCCGCCAACCCAGATAACAGCGGCAATTGCGTGCAGTGCGATCGCAAAACTCATGCATCGGTCCTCTTCGAAACGTCCTCGACCACGAACGGCGCGCCGCGCTCGAGCCCAAGGCCCGCCGCAGCGCTTTGTTCGGCGCGCGCGATCTCGAGCACGCCAAACGAGTTGATCAGCGCCAGGTAGTCACCCGGTTGTACCGCGCCGTAAGTTCTGGCGAAAGGAATTTTGTGGCCCGCGACCGTTACCACGGGGTTTTCCAACCTTGAGACCAGGCTGCCGTCCACATTGCTGATCAGGTTGCCAAAGTTGTCCGCGGTTACGACAACGCCGTTGATTCGTCCTGCGCTGATCTGAGGCTCTTCGAGCAATGACGGCACGAGGTCGAGGGCGGGCGGTCCGAGTTCGTCGGGTCGACGTCTCCCGGACGCCAGTTCGGCTGCGAGGGGGGCAAAAACGTCGCGACCGTGAAATGTCGCGCTGACAGTGGTGATGCCGAACCGGGCGTGAACCCCGGCATCGAGACGAAACGCCGTGCACGCCGAATCGGTTGCCGCCAGCGGCGCCAGCAGGCCGTTGTCCGGCGCCAGAAATACGTGCCCGTCATGTACCAGTGCGATAATGTCGCGCCCGGTGCCGACCCCGGGATCGACGACTGCCAGATGCACCGAGCCAGCAGGGAAGTACTGATAGGCCCGGCTAATCCAGAAACCCGCCTCGTCCGGCCAGTGCACCGAACATTCGTGAGTGAGATCAACGATTTTTGCGTCATGAAAACGCGACAGAATCTGCCCCTTCATCGTGCCAATGAAAGGGCCCTTGTGGCCAAAATCTGTCGTCAGACTGATAACGCCGGACGGCACGAATGTGCTGGTTCGGGTCATAGCGGTAGTTTCCCTTCGGACCGGCAAGTCTACCGCGCTTTTATCGCCGCCGCCCGAGCGGTGGCCCGGACCTGTCAGCGAGCGCGGTAGCGGCGGCCGGAGCGAATCCGGTCAACGACGCCTTCGGAGGTCTCGAAACGTATTGCCAGCGATTGCGTACGGCCCCATTCGGTGGCCTGGTAAACGGCGAAATGCAGGTGCGGCATGGTCGTATGCCCGGTATTGCCGGACAGGCCGATTTTCTGGCCGCGTTCGATGCGCTCGCCGGGCTCCACCAGGGCCCCGTCGCGGCGCAGATGGTAGTACTCGCCGGTGGTCCCGTCGTCGTGCAGGACAACGATATAGTTGGCGAACTTGCCGCAGCCGTCTTCCCAGCAGCCGCGGTCATTGTGCTCGACAATCCGGGCCACCCGACCGCCACGGGCCGCATGCACCGGGGTGCCTTCGGTCATGTGGAAGTCGACCGCGAAATACTCGAGACCGGTATGGCTGAATTCCGCGCCAAAGCCCTGCAGGACCCGATAGGACTCACCCGTGGCATAGGGCAGGGCGTAGATATAGTCCGGATCGGAGGCGGCATCGGTTTCGCCAATCGTCCAGTCGTACCAGTACCGGAAACGATAGGACTCCTGCTCGTTAATTTTGCTCAATCGCAAGACCTGGCGGCGTTCATCCGCGCCAAGCGTGATCGTCAGCGGCAGCGTCTTGTCGGGCTGCAGATTGGTGGTGCGCGTGTCTAGCGTGAACGTTACCGGGAATGACCTGAGATTACGCGCGGTCAGCGTGATGCCGCCGTTGGCGTCCGCGGCGTCGATGCAGATCCAGTCCTCGGAACAAGGCGCGCCAAGCGCGACCTGGAGCGGGATCAACATGGACAAGGCCGCCACTGCAGCGGTAATCAGCCCTCGCACATCGGACAGGTGCGCCACCCTCAATGTGGCAGCCGAGCCGCCTTAATCTTCGTCATCTCCCTTGTACCTCGATACGAGCTCCTGCTGGATGTTCGGAGGTACTGCCTCGTAGTGACTGAATTCCAGCGTGTAGACGCCTTCGCCCGCCGTATGTGCTTTCAGGGTCGAGTAGTAGCTGATCGTCTCTGCCAGCGGGGCCTGGCCATCGACCATGGCCTGGTTGCCCGGCAACATTCGCTGATCGAGAATACGGCCGCGCATTCCGGAAATATCACCGGTTACCGTTCCGATACTGTCAGTCGGCGCGGAAATATGCATGTTTACGATCGGCTCGAGGATGATCGGGCGCGCTTTCTGAATCGCGTCGACAAATGCTTTCTTGCCGGCAGCGACAAACGCAACCTCCTTGGAGTCGACCGAATGGTGTTTGCCGTCATAGACGGTTACCCGGACATCCTGTAGCGGATAACCGGCGATTGCACCGTTATCGAGTACCTGGCGCACACCTTTTTCAACCGCCGGGATGAATTGTGACGGTATCGCGCCGCCCACGACTTTGTTGACGAACTCGAAACCCTCGCCGCGCGCGGTCGGTTCGACCCGCAGGAAAACTTCACCGAACTGGCCCGCACCGCCGGTCTGTTTCTTGTGACGATGATGCCCCTCCGCCGCCACGGTAATGGTCTCGCGATACGGTACCGAGGGGGGACGAGTCGAGACCTCGACGTTATAGGTGTCCTTCATTTTCTCGAGGACCACGCGCAGGTGCAGGTCACCGTTGCCGTAGAGCACGGTCTCGTTGGCAATCGCATCGTGTTCGATCCGGATCGACGGATCCTCGGCCATTATTTTGTGCAGCGCATCCGACAGCTTTTGCTCGTCGCCGCGGCGGGTCGGCTGCATCGCCAGCCCGAGCATCGGGTGGCCAAGGTCGAGCGAACTCATGTGGAAATGGTCCTCGTCGTGCGAGTCGTGCAGCACGGCATCGAAAAACACGTCATCTACTTTACTGACGGCACAAATATCGCCGGGCGCCGCGGCCGGGATTTCCTGTAGTTCCTTGCCCTGCACCTTGTATAAGTGCGCAACCTTGAACGGTTTGCGGTGGTCACCAACGAAAAGCTGGTTGCCGGTGCGAATCGTGCCCTGGTGGATGCGGAAGGCGCCGACGCGGCCCATGTAGGGGTCGACAGTTATCTTGAAAACATGGGCAACCACGTGAGCGTCCGGATCCGGCGTTACATCGGCAGGCTCCGCATCATCGCCTTCTCCCTTCACGTAGGGAGGAGGGTTGCCTTCCAGCGGATTCGGTGCCAGCTCCGCCAGGACCTGAAGCAGTTTGTTCACCCCCACCCCGGTTTCCGCAGACGTGAATAGCAGCGGGATGAGATGCCCTTCGCGCAGGGCCTTTTCGAAGGCATCGTGCAGTTCCGCGGCCTTTGGCTCCTCACCTTCCTCCAGATATTTCTCCATCAGCGCCTCGTCCACCTCGACGACCTGGTCGATCATCTCCTGGTGGGCGGCCTCGACCGAGAGCAGGTCGGTTTCGTCCCCGGCGTCATGGAAATACGCATCCCGCACGGCCGCGCCGCCGTTGGCCGGCAGATTGAGCGGCAGACACTCCTTGCCGAAAATTTCCTGGATGTCGTTTAGCAGGCGGCCCATATGCTTGTCGCCGAGATCGATTTTGTTAATAACGATCATCCGGCACAGGTTTCGTTTGGCCGCGGTCTCCATGATCCGCCGCGTACCGAGTTCGATGCCCGCCTGGCCGTCGACGACGACAGCGACAGTCTCGACCGCGGGCAGCACGCTGGCAGTGCGCCCGAGCAGGTCGATGTACCCGGGCGTGTCGATGACATTGATCTGCCTGCCGCGATGCTCGAAATGGCAAATGCTCGGGCTGATCGTGTGTTTTAGCGCCTTCTCCTGCGGGTCGAAATCGCACACGGTCGTGCCGCGATCGACGCTCCCCTTTGACGAGGTGGTGCCGGCAGCATGGAGCAGGGCCTCTGCGAGACTGGTCTTGCCGGCTCCGGAGTGACCGACAAGGGCGATATTGCGAATGTTTTCCGTTGAGTATTTGGCCATTTATCTGCTGTTTTTAATTGGTTTAATCAGATCGGCAGATAACGATATCACAGGTCTCAGAGCGCCGCTGCTGCAATGCCGGGCGGCGCCGGTCCGCACCGCCCGCGCTATTGTGTCGGAGGGTTTCGCCGCGACTCGGGAATAAATCTGATCAGGTAATATGCCGATGCAGACTGCACGCCAGGCGGACAACGCCCGGGCGTGTGCTGCAGCGCCGGGCGGAGGTGATTCAGGCCGATTCGTTCACGGCATCGTCCGCACCAGTTCCGATTGCGTCGAGACGGGTCTGCAGCTGGAGCCGGTCCATTGCCGTGAGCGGCAGGCTGACGAATATCTTGATGCGCCGCTCGAGCTCGGCAAAAGCGCGCCGAAACGCCAATGTTTTTTCGACTTCCGAGCCTTCGACGGCCGCGGGGTCGGCGATCCCCCAGTGTGCGGTCATAGGCTGCCCCGGCCACGCTGGACATTGCTCGCCCGCCGCGTTGTCGCAGACGGTAAACACGAAATTCATGACCGGCGCATCAGCGCTCGCGAATTCGCTCCAGTCCTTGCTGCGAGGGTCTGAAATCGGCACGCGCAGTGCCCGGAGGGTGTCGAGCGCGAGCGGATGTACCTCGCCTCGGGGGTGGCTGCCGGCGCTGAAACCGTGGAATCGTCCACGCCCCCAGAATTCAATCAGCGCCTCTGCCATGATGCTCCGGGCGGAGTTGCCGGTGCAAAGGAAAAGAACGTTGTAATGAGGTTCGCTCATGGGCTTCGGCGATCTGGCAAAAAAGGATAATGTAGCGGCGTGATGTTACAAGACGGTAACAGTAGCGAAAGGAGTTCGAGTTGGAAGCGACGAATCAGCATGTTCGCCTGGGACTGGCGTTGGGAAGCGGTGCCGCGCGCGGCTGGGCGCACATTGGCGTGCTGCGCGCACTGGAGGAAATGGACCTGCGGCCGGACGTCATTGTCGGCGCGTCGGTGGGCTCGCTGGTGGCGGCTGCATTCGCCGTGAACAAGCTGGACCAGCTCGAGACATGGGCGCGTGGGCTGGATCGCATGGATGTTCTGAAATTGCTGGACACCAGCTTTAGTGGTGGCGGGGTAATGCAGGGCAATCGCCTGATGGGCGCGATTGGCGAACAGATTGGCGATGTCGATATCGATACGCTGGAAGCCGACTATGCGGCGGTCGCAGCCGACCTGGTCACCGGTCAGGAAGTCTGGCTGACCAAGGGATCGCTGCTTCAGGCAGTGCGGGCGTCGAGCGGCCTGCCAGGGTTGTTTGCGCCGGTGTGGCACGATCACCGCTGGTTGATCGACGGCGGAGTCGTGAACCCGGTGCCGGTTTCTTTGTGTCGTGCCCTGGGTGCGGAATTCGTCATCGGAGTCAATCTGAACGGTCACCTGAACAAAAAGACCGCGTTGCGTGGCCGGGGCGCCATGCCGAACCGGTCGCCCGACCAGAATCCGGAATCAAGCGCAGCAGGCTGGACGAGTCCGGAACGCTGGGCGGAACTGTTCGGCGGGCTATTGTCCGTGGTTCGCGGCTCGGACAAAAACCGAGAGCCGGGATTGTTCGACGTGATCGCCGCGTCGGTCAATATCATGCAGGACCGCATTACTCGCAGCCGCATGGTGGGAGACCCGCCAATGGTCGCGTTGAACCCGAATCTTGGGCATTTTGAGCTGATGGATTTTCATCGCGCGGACGAAGCTATCGATATTGGCCGGGATGCGGTGTGCCGCGCTCGAGACGAATTCGATGAACTGAAGCGCGCCCGCGCCGCGCGCGTCGAGCTGGTAAGGCAGCGTGGCTAGAACCCGCCCTCGACCAGGGCCTCGTTCTCGACCAGGGCTTTGAGCCGGGCCAGGCCATCTTCATAAGTCGGGCCGAGGATCGCGTCGAGGAAGAAGCCGAAATATCGATCAACCGGGCTGGCGTCCAGTACCGTATCGAATGCCCAGGTTACGCGGGTCGAACCATTTACGGGCTGCAGGCGCAATTCTGCAGTGGCCGAACCCTGGTCGCCGAAATCCAGGCTGGTCCGGACCAGCCGCGGCGGCTCGCTGGCGATGATTTCCTGGCTGCCGGAATCGACGCCCGGTTCTTCGCTGAACCATTCCGCGCGCGCGCCAAAGCCGGATTCGGGCCCTGAGTAGCGGTATTTTGCATCGGGGTCCATATCGAACCACGGCGACCATTCGTTGAACCGGCGCAGACTGTTCACGACCGCGAACACCTGTTCCCGGCTTGCATTGATCGTTATCGAGCGCTCCACGTGAGCCGATTCCGGTAGTGTCAGGCCGATGGCGAAAAGCACCGCGACAACGACCAGCGCGCCGACCAATATGGTTCTCAGAAATTTCATGGCTGCTCTTCCGCACGTTTCTGAGCTTTCAGCATAGGTGACTTTGCGCACGTTGCCATGTTTGCCAGCGTCGCCGCGGTAAGGACGAAGCACGGTTTTGTCAACGTTGTCGCAGCTGCCGCGTTTCTCACTGTAGGCCTAGGCGGCTTGGAGCCGGAGATGCGTTGGAGTACTAATTTCATTCCCGGGTTGGCGTTGATTTTGCTGCACGGGTGTGCGACCCAGAGCGTCGAGCCCGACGTGTATTCGCGCACGACGGCGCGCACTCCCTACCGCGTCTACAGCGGTGAAGTGCTGTCTGTCGAGCGAGTGAAAATCGAAGGCGAGTCAACCCGGATCGGCGAACTGGGCGGCGCTGTGGTCGGCTATGAGGCAGCGCGTAGCGGCATAGCTGACACCGGTCTTGCCGGTGCCATCGGTGGCGTTGCCGGGGCCGTGGCCGGACAGGCAATCGAGAAAGCGGTGACGGGTACCGACGGATTACGGATTGTCGTGCGCCTCGATAACGGCAATGTGCTGGCTATCGTGCAGGGCGATCAGACTGCATTCAACCAGGGGGAAAGCGTCTACGTACATATGAACGGACGGCGCGATGCCCGTGTGATTCGTCGGCCTAATATCTAGCAACCGAAATCAAATCAGCTATAGTGCCCGAATCGTCGCGGGATGCGGCGCTGTATGGGCAGCGAATGACCACAGATATTGGCATCGTAATCGCTATCCTCGCGGTCGCTCTGGTTCTTTTTATCAGCGAACGCGTACGCATGGACGTCGTCGCGCTGATGGTTCTCGGCGCGCTGGCCCTGTCTGGCCTCGTCACGGCCGACGAGGCCTTTTCCGGGTTCAGTAACCCCGCCGTCATTACCGTCTGGGCGATGTTCATTCTGAGCGATGGTCTGACCAGGACCGGAATTGCGGGAATCGTCAGCGAATATGTAACCCGATTTGCCGGCGGCGGCGAGAAACGTCTCATAGCGATGATCATGGTGACCGCCGGCGTGTTGTCGGCGTTCATGAACAATATCGGCGTGGCCGCGCTGATGCTGCCGGTGGTGATCGATGTGGCCAAGGCCACGGGCTACCCGCCGTCGCGGTTGCTGATGCCGCTTGCCTACGGCACGTTGCTCGGTGGCCTGACCACATTGATCGGAACTCCGCCCAATCTGCTGATAAGCGCGGCCCTGACCAAGCAGGGTTACGCGCCATTTGCATTGTTCGATTTCTCTCCGGTCGGTCTGCTGGTGATGCTCGGTGGCACGCTTTTCGTGGTGTTCGTCGGGCGCAAGGTGCTGCCGGTAAAAGATCCCGGGCGTGAGCTTGGCCGACGCAGTGCCGAGAGCCTCGAGGCCCAGTATGGCCTGAAAGAGCGGACATTTTTGCTCGCCCTCAAACCGCGGTCGGTGCTGGTTGGGAAAACTCTCGGCGAGTCGCGCATCGGCAGTTCGACCGGGCTGATCGTCACCGGGCTGATTCAGGGTGGCAATGTCAAACTCTTGCCCGGGCCGGATGCGGTGCTGCGTGAAGGTCAACGCCTGCTGGTGCAGGGCAAGCTCGACCATTTGCGCGATCTCGTGAGGTTCGCCGAACTCAGTATCGAACGCGAAACCTCGGTACTGGACAGCCTGATGTTGGACAAAGTCCTGTTGTTCGAGGTCGAGGTCGCCGAGGGTTCGAGCTTGCTCGACGGTCATCTCGACAATGCGGCCTTCCGCGAACGTTTCAAATGCAACGTTCTTGCGATTCGTCGCGATCCAATGATCCGGCGCCTCAATCTTAACGAGGTGCAACTGCAGGCCGGCGATCATCTTCTGGTCCAGGGTGGCCGAGATGCGGTGGAACTGATGGAACAGTCCGGCGACTTCGACGATTGTTACCGCGTGTCGGATACCGAACTCAAAGAGGTCTACCGGCTTCAGGACAGGGTTTTCGTGGTTCGCGTGCCGCACGGTTCATCGCTGGTCGGCGAGACCCTGGCTGGCAGCCGTATTGGCGACGCGTTTGATTTCCGCCTGTTGGGTACGATCCGCGAGGGCAAACTTGACCTGCTCCCCGATCCGCAGGAAAAGCTGGTCGATGGCGAGCGGCTTTTGATCCAGGGCGAGTTCGAGCAGGTGGAAGTGCTGCAGGGTCTGCAGGAACTGATGGTGGAAAAAGAGACGACCCCGTTTCAGCAGGTATTGCAGTCGCAGCGCATGGGCATGATCGAGGCAATGCTCGCGCCGCGTACCAGTCTTGCAGGCAAGCGCCTCAAGGAATTGAAATTTCGCGAGCGATATGGCCTCGAAGTACTCGCTTTGTGGCGCGAAGGCCGGGCCTACCGCTCCGATCTCGCGGCAATGAAACTGAAGCTGGGCGACGCATTATTGCTGATGGGTCCGCGCGATCGACTGGCGCTGCTTCGCGACGACCAGGACTTCCTGATGTTGACCCAGGCCGGCGACCAGGCGCCGGACACGCGCAAGGCGCCGCTGGCGGCAAGCATCATGCTCGCGGTCGTGCTGTCGGTGCTGTTCGGCTGGCTGCCGATTTCGGTTGCGGCCGTCATCGGCGGGACGATCATGGTGCTGACCCGCTGTCTCACGATGGAGGAGGCCTACCGCGCGATTGAGTGGCGGGCGATTTTCCTGATCGCGGGGATGTTGCCGCTCGGAATTGCCATGGAGACCAGCGGCGCCGCCAGCCTCATGGCTTCCGGAATCGTCGATCTGTTGGGCGATTTCGGTCCGTGGCCGGTACTGGTAGGGTTTTACCTGGTCACTGCCGCGGCGACGATGATTATCCCGACCGCGGCGCTCGTCGTGCTGATGGCGCCTGTCGTTATTTCCACCTGCCAGGATCTCGGGGTGATGCCGCAGACTGCAATGATGGCGGTTGC
The DNA here is from genome assembly GCA_002868855.1 of Chromatiales bacterium. Classification (GTDB taxonomy): domain Bacteria; phylum Pseudomonadota; class Gammaproteobacteria; order Steroidobacterales; family BM003; genus BM003. The sequence goes on from PKUM01000145.1 coordinate 18,261, forward strand.
CATGGCTGCGTCCGCGAGCTTTACCAGCCCGATTTCGCACCCGGCAAACCTGCTGGTCATGGGGCCGGGCGGTTATCGCTTTAACGATTACCTGCGCCTCGGCATACCGCTGACCTTCATCGTTTTCGTGCTGACCATGATCGCGTTGCCGTTGTTCTGGCCGTGGGAGCCGGTCTGAGCAACCCGAGTCGCGACGAATCCGACGGCCCGACTGGCGCGAACCACTCCCCGACATTACGACAACAGGACCGATCCGCAATGAGTGTCAGCACCCAGACCGCCGACTCGGCAACCGCCGGCCCGGCAATTTCCATCGCGCCATTTCTGACCGCCCTGGAACGCGACCGTCTGCCGGATTGGCTGATACGGTTTGGAATCAGGCGACTCTTGCGGGCGCGTCTTGCGGGCGAGGAAGCCGACGATCCCTCGGTCCATCGTGAGCGGATGCAGCGCTTGCTGGAGCAGTTGCGTGCCAGCCCGATTGCCATCCGCCAGGACGCGGCCAACGAACAGCATTACGAGGTGCCGGCCGAATTCTATCGCCATGTGCTCGGACCGCAGCTCAAATACTCGTGTTGTTATTACCCGCGGCCGGACACGTCGCTGGCCGAGGCGGAGCAGGCAATGCTCGAACTGACCGCCGAACGCGCCGAACTTTGCGACGGTCAGCAGGTGCTCGAACTCGGTTGCGGATGGGGTTCGCTTTCGCTGTGGATGGCGCAGCGTTTTCCGCAGTCGCGAATAACGAGCGTATCGAATTCGGCGAGCCAGAAAGAATACATCGACGCAACAGCCGCCAGGCGCGGTTTGGATAATCTGCAAGTCATTACCGCCGATGTGGCACAGCTGCGGATGCCGGATGCAGCCGCGTTCGACAGGGTCGTGTCGGTCGAAATGTTCGAGCACATGCGTAACTATGAGCGCCTGCTCGAGAATATCGCCGGTTGGCTCGCGCCGGATGGCAAGCTCTTCGTGCACATATTTGCACATAAGCGGTTTGCGTACCCGTTCGAAGTGCGCGACGACAACGACTGGATGGCGAAGTATTTTTTCACCGGCGGCATCATGCCCAGCGACGATTTACTGCTGCATTTCCAGAAAGACCTTCATGTCGTCGGTCACTGGAATGTTGGTGGCACTCACTATCAGCGCACCGCGGAGGACTGGCTCAGTAACATGGATGTCTGGCGGGATGAGATTCTCGATCTTTTCGCCCAGACCTATGGCAGCGAAAATGCCCTCAAATGGCTGGTGTACTGGCGCGTGTTCTTCATGTCCTGCGCCGAAGTCTGGGGCCATCGCCGCGGACGGGAGTGGATCGTCTCCCACTATCTGTTCGAGCGCAGCTAAAACCACACCTCAGGCTGCGCCGCCCTCGAAAATCTGAAATTCCACAGACGCGAGGTCGTCTATCGTTCGCGGCCGGCCGAGTGCAAAACCCTGTGCATAGTCGACGCCAATGCCCTCGAGCTTCGCCAGCACCTGGTCGCTTTCGACGGCCTCTGCGATGATTTCCTTGCCCATGACGTGGCCGACGTCGTTAATTGCTCTAACGACTTCGTAATCAATCGGATCGTTGGCGATATCGCGGACATACAAGCCGTCTATTTTCAAGTAGTCGACCGGCAATGCCTTGAGGTAGGCGAACGAGGAAAGCCCGGTGCCGAAGTCGTCCAGTGAGAATTTGCAGCCGCGGTTGCGCAATTTCTTGATCAATTGATTTGAGCGCGAAAGATTCGCGATCGCGGCCGCTTCGGTTATCTCGAAACAAATTTTGTGAGCCGGAAGATCGTGCGCCATCAATAGTTTGCAAATTGCGTCGGCGCTGGATACTTCGCTGAGCGTGTCGGCCGATAAATTGATAAAAAATCGCGCGATATCCTCGATCTGCTCGGGATTTGCACTCATCCAGTCCAAGGTCTTGCCGATGACCCAGAGATCGAGACGAGTTGCCAGGTTGTAGCGTTCGACCGCGGGCAGGAAAGCCCCGGGCGGCACTATATTTCCTTGTTCGTCCTGCATCCTGACCAGGATTTCGTACAGACGTTGCGGCCGTTCCGAGCGGGCCACGCCAATAATGGGTTGGACGTCGAGGAAGAACCGGTCCTCGGTCAGCGCGTGCTTAACCCGGGCGACCCACTGCTTCTCACCATGGCGGCGGGCGACTTCCTCGTCGTCTTCCTGGTAGATGTGAAGCCGGTTGCGACCGTGGTCCTTGGCCGCATAACAGGCCGCGTCGGCTGCCCCCAGCACATCGGTGATGCGTTGAAAGTTGTTGTCGATCGGCACCAACCCGATGCTGGCGCCGACGGTGAACGTGTTGTTGGCCCAGACGAACTGGAAGTCCTGAACCGCGCGCAATAACTCGCGCGCAACCGCAGTGGCGTCCTCGACCGAGCAGTGCTGCAACAATACACCGAACTCGTCGCCGCCGAGGCGGGCGAGGGTGTCAACCTTGCGGACTTTTTCCAGCAGGCAGTTGCCAAGCTGCCGCAGTAACTCGTCGCCGGCTACATGACCACAGCTGTCATTGATGACCTTGAACTGGTCAAGATCGAGATAGCAGACAGCATGTTCCAGCCGGTCGGATTGGGCGGTATCCAACAGGCGTTCCAGCCGCAGTTCGAATTCGCGCCGGTTTATGAGCCCGGTCAGTGCATCGTGGCTCGCCTCGTAGGAGAGCTGTTTGGATAGTTCGTATGCTTCGGTAATATCGGTGATCGTGCCCTCGTAGTACATCACCTTGCCGGTCTGGTCGAGCACTGCATGGGCGTTTTCCATCGCCACCATCTTGCGCCCGTCGGCACGCCGCAATATCAGCTCGGCGCTACGGATTTCACCTTCTTTGTCGATCGCGCGCAGCCAATTGTCGCGGTCTTCCTTGTACATGAAGATGTCGCTGGCGATATCGAGCCCGAACAAATCCTCTTCGCTTTCGTAGCCGAGCAGACGCACCATCGCCGGGTTGGCAGAGAGGATCCGGCCGTCAGGCGAGCTCTGAAAGACGCCGGTGGAGACGTTCTCGAACAGTTCGCGAAATTTCGCCTCGGACGCCTGCAGTGCCTTCAGAGTATGGGTCCTGTCGGTCGCATAGCGCACCGCGCGCTCGAGCAGCGTACACACCACCTGCTGCTTGATCAGGTAGTCAACCGCCCCTTTCTCGATCGAATGAATGCCGAGATCCTCATCGGCCTGTCCGACCAGTACGATGATGGGAGTGTCGCCGGCTTGCGGATACAGGCGCAGAAACGAAGTAATTCCCTGGCAGTCCGGGAGAACGAGATCCAGCACGATGACATCGATGCCGCCCTCGGTGACCCGTTCGAGCGCGGCCTCGAGAGTCGTGGTGACAGTGATGTCGAAGCTGCCACGCACCAGCGCGAGCTCTTCTCTGATCAGTTGTTCGTCTTCAGCATTGCTGTCGACCAACAGTACCTGGGTGCTTTGCGACCGCATGCAAGCTCTCTGGCAGTTGTTTTTCACCGCGCCTGTAGTGGCAGGCAAGATAACTATACAGCAGCAACACGGACGAGACGATGCCGACTCCTGCGCTTTTTCTGTGCCGTGGGGAAACCGGAACGCCGCGCATGACGAAACAATTGGGGGGGCGACTAAGGCACTGAGGGTTTTCCGCTGCGGGATGGCGTTACTTGATACGATGCAGCAGCAGGTGATCGCCTGTGGCATAACGCAATGATCGGTCAGCATGGCAGGATCGCGACGGACACCTTGACCCGGGAGACACGGCCTCTTGAAGAAGCTCGGACTATTTGCACTGTTTTTGCTGGCCATCCTGATCGCGGCGAGTATGTTGCCGCTGGTTGACTGGGCGCGGGCGGCGATCGTCTGGTCGCGG
>PKUM01000074.1 GCA_002868855.1 Chromatiales bacterium
AGACCGGTCAGGGAGTCGTGATTAGCGAGCCGGTGCAGCCTGCGATCGCGCTCATGCAGGGCGCTCACAGTCGAATTCAGCGCATCGGCAATTGCGACGATCTCGCGATGGCCGGAACTGCGGACCCGGAAGTCGGTATCGCCGCCAGCGAGTTTGGCGAGTGGCTCCTGCAGTTTTGCCAGTGGCCGTAATGCACGCCGGAACACTGTCGATCCCACCATTGCCAGGAACAAAAGCACCCCGATACTGATAAGGCTGCCGGTCAGGACACTGCGATCGAGGTGGGTCTGGTAGCCGCCGAAATCGAGCCCGAGCTCGACGAATCCGACCAGTTCGGATTGCACCATGCTCGCGACGGAAAGATCGAGATCGAGAAGACCCGCCGAACTCATCGATTCGGTGTAGATGGGTTTGCTGGCGCGCACCACGGATGAGCCGGACAGACTGTTGTCGAGCTGTGCCGGCTGGTCGGTGCCGTGGAGGGTGAGCTGTTCCAGTTCCGCGATCCCGAGTACCGGAACGGTCACGCGTGCGTGTTGCGTCGCATCCTCGAATACGACGTCACCGGATTTCGAGTAGTACCGGACGAAGGAAATCTCGGGAAAACTCCTGATGTAGTTTTCGATCCGCAGGTATTGTTCCTCGCCGCCGTCGACGTACAGCGGCATGCCGAGGTCGTCGAGCTCCGATATCCACTGCCCGGCCCACTTGTTCAGGTTGTTGTCGATGACCCAGCTGGTTGCCCACCAAACCACCGCTACGGCAGCCACCGCGACGAACAGCGCCGAGGCCAGCTGCAACAACAAAATGTCGGTTACGAGGCTCCGTCCCGCACCGCGTCCCGATCGTGGCAAGCCCGATCGCAACCGTGCCGCGGCCGCAGCGAGTGACGTTAATCTACCGCTTAGGGCGGACAAGGTGTTGCGTGTCAGGTGCGCGCCGCGGGCGCGCAGACGCGACCCGTGCGCGAGCAACTTTTCGAAACTGCGGCGCAAAAGAGGATGCATCGGCGTCTAGTCCGCTCGTGCCGTGATGCGCTGCGCGGCTTGCCCGGGGACATCGAGTCCCAGGCGCCGGGCCAGTGCCTCGTTGACTTCGACATGCATCTCCGTGAGCGGAGTCAGCGTGCCTGTTTTGGCGTCCCCGCGGGGCGCCGGCTCGTCGATCAGGCCGAGTACCTGGCGCGCGACGTCGGTGTCCGTGGCGGTCACGCTCATTACCGCTCCCCATTCAAGCAGCGCGGGGTTGAAAGCGACGATTTGCTGGTTGTGTTTGCGGCTGTACTGCATCAGCTCGCGGAGGACGTTAGGACTAAGAATCCGGTTGTCCGGCAGTAGCCACAAGCCCTCGATTTCAGGAACCAGGCGTTTGAAGACATACAGCGTTTCCTTGTCTGATTTCACGACGCGGCTGACCAGTTCGATGCCGGCGCTGCGGGCCGCGGCGGTGGCTTCCCTGATCAGTTCCTCGTGGCCGGGCCCGGTGATCACTCCGATACGCCGTAACTGCGGTGACAGTGCCTGCCATGCCTCCAGTTGCATTGAAAACGGTGGCACCAGGGCCACGCCGCGCGAGCCGGAGGCGAGGAGATTGTCGTCCTGGTGATTGAAAACCTGGCAGAACACGACTGGCGACTCGCTGTATTCAAGTCCGGCGCGTGCTGCAAGCAATCCGATCGCCACCAGTTGATCGCTTCCCGACTCGCGGACCTTCTCCATCACCGCGCCAACCTGCGCGGGGTCGCCGTCGAGGTCGAAGACGGCAATCCGGCGCTCACCGCCAACTTCGGTCAGCGCGGCAGCGATACCGTTGTAAGCCGGGATACTGTCGCTTACCAGAACGGCGACAGACGGCGGTTCCGATTCGGATCGGGAGGCGTCGGTTGATGCGGCGGGCGGTGGCGGCGGCGCTACGGGCGGTGGCTCGACCCGGGCCGGGGCGGGCGGCTCCGCTTCGGCGGGTACCGGTTGATCGGCCGGCTCATAGGGTATTGCGCTGCAGCCGGCCAGCAGCAGACAAGCGAGCAATGGTCTCGCCCGCCGGGCTATGTCCCTGGCCAATCGTTTTTCGATATCCTGATCCTCGTGCCGGGTTTCGTGCTCCGAATCGTCGAAACGAGGTTCCCGGAGACGCTCCAGGCGGCATTATTAAACGCAAGAGATTACGTAGTTGTGAGCCACGTCTCACTACGGCCCCGCGAGGATCATTCTTTTTTACTTAATTCCGGGCCGGAATGGCCCTGAGCGGCCCGGCCGGCGGGCATCGGACGTCGCCACGCAGTGCATTATGTCAAGCGCGATACAGCGCAAGGATTGGAAATCCCCAAGCGCCCGGACTGACCGTCATCAGGGGTGAAAAACGCGACGAGCGGCGCAGCGATGGCGATGTAACGGGGTGAGTTTCCGATGCCGCCAGCGATGGCCGTGGCCCTGCCTGTTGGTAATGTGTGGGCCGCATGTGCCGGTTTTCGGGACAGCACTGTCATCGATGGGCTCGGCGGTAGCGGTGACTGGGATCCGGGCCGGGACCACCCGCCCAGTGCAGAACGGCTCGAGCCTGTCAGGGGGTCCGGTCTGGGCTGCACCCACATCAAGGCCGGACCGGTGGGCAACAAACCGCCGCTTCAGGCCCCGGCGGGCTTGGCTGTGTCGCGATCCGGCGTACCGGGATTGCCAGACACCGCAGAGCGCCAGGCGGCGGGCGGCCTTCCGGTCCAGCGGCGAAACGCGGCGCGGAAATTTGCGACGTCCGCATAGCCCAGCATCGATGCAACCGCTTCGACCGTCAGTCGCTCCGCCAGCAGTCTCCGTGATTCGGCGAAGAGCCAGTCTTCGAGCAGATTTTTGTAGCTGCTGCCTTCTCCGTTCAGTTTGCGTTGCAGGGTACGCGTGGACATGTGCAGATTTGCCGCGACATCGTTGACGGTCCACAGGCGGCCCGGGTTGGCGGCCAGAAGACGCCGTACCCGCGTGGTCAGGCTGCCGGGCCGGCGGGCCTCGCGCAGGAGTCGCTCGCATTGCGCCACAGCCGCCGCGTATGTGCCCGGGTTGGATTCGCCGATGGCGAGTTCACCGGAGCTGTCAGGCACCAGCAGACGAATACGCCGATGTCCAAAACTGACTTCGGCATTGCCAAAAGCCTCGGCATAGGCGGGCGAATAGGGCGGTGGCGGATAATCGACCTCGACCCTGACCTCGATGGCCCGCGACTGGACCCGGTTCATGACCCCGACCAGGGACAGCAGCAGAAACTCCAGCACCATTGTTCGTGCTTCGCCCGCCGGATCGAGTGTGATTGCGACCCCGACCTGGCCGGGTTCCGCGACCCAGCGGTAGTGCGAGGCCTGCAATCGCAGGAATCCGAACCGATACGCGAGCTGCAGCGCATGCCGCAGCGTCGGGCTGGATAACACCGCGACGCTCAGGGGGCCATGGGTCAGCGAGGGTCCCAGCGCCGCGCCCAGACGCAGCGCAATTGTCTCGTCACCGCTGCAGCGGCGCGCATTCAGCAGGATCCGGCAGTACTGTCTAAACTCGATGGTACCGCCCAGCCGTTCGAGGTCGGCCAGTTCGAGCCCGGTGCCATCGAGAAAGCCGGCCGGAGCGCCGAGGAAGCGGTGGAACTGCAGCGGATAGATGTTGGGAACCATGGCAGGTGGCGTACATTCACCCCGATTTGGCGCGGATTCACCTGATGATTATTGCCAGGGTCGCGAATAATACAAGCTGGCGAATAACAACCGCGGATCGAAGGACACTCCATGGAACAGGCTCCACAAGAGACCAGGCAGCAGCCACGCATTGCGATTATCGGTTCCGGTTTCGGTGGCCTCGGTCTTGCGATCAGGTTGAAACTCGCCGGGTATGACGATTTCACGATCTACGAGAAGGCCGGCGCGCTCGGCGGAACGTGGCGCGACAACACGTACCCGGGCGCTTGTTGCGACGTGCGCGCGTTCAATTATTGCTATTCGTTCGAGCAGAAAACCGACTGGAGCGCGCACTGGGTGCCGTGGGACGAGATCCTCGCGTACATGAACCACTGCGCGGACAAATATGAGGTCCGTTCGCACATCCGCTTCGGTACCCCGATCGCCGCGGCACGTTATGACGAGAGTACGGCGGTGTGGACGCTGAAAACGGCTGCCGGTGAGACGATCGACGCGGATTTTCTCATTACCGGAACCGGCCAGCTCAATCGTCCGTTTGTGCCCGAGATCGAGGGCGCCGACGGCTTCGCCGGTCGCGCATTCCATTCAGCGGCGTGGGACCACGACTTCGACTATGCCGGCAAAAAAGTTGCCGTGATCGGTAACGCGGCCAGCGCGATCCAGTTTATTCCGCACCTGGCGCGCTCCGCTGCCGAGGTCAATATTTTCCAGCGCAGTGCCAACTGGATCATTCCGCGCGGCAACCGCCCATTCTCGGAGGGTGCCAAACGGCTCCTTGGACGCTCGAGGCTTTTGGCGAAACTCTACCGCGCCGCAATCTGGTCCTATTACGAAGGGCTGATGTACCCGATCATCCGCGGCGTGCCGGGATTTACCCACTACATTCGCAGGCTGGCACGGCGCGCGCTGGCCGAGGTCGACGACCCGGCACTGCGGGCGAAGCTGGTTCCGGACTACCCGATCGGCGGCAAGCGGGTGCTGGTCAGCGACAACTATTACAAGACTCTGAACCGCGACAATGTTCACGTTGTCGATGCCGGGATCGAGCGGATCAGCGAGCGCGGCATCGTCACTCGTGAAGGCAACGAAATCCAGGCCGACCTGATAGTCTACGGTACCGGTTTCCGCAGCACCGAGTTCCTGGCGCCAATGCACATCGTCGGCCGTCGCGGCGTGAGCCTTGAAGAGCAGTGGCAACGGAACGGTTCGGAGGCCTATCTCGGGACCGTCGTCCCCGGCTTTCCGAATTTCTTTACGATGTACGGCCCGGGCAGCAATCTCGGTCACAACTCGATAATTTTTATGTTTGAGTGCCAGATTCGTTACATCCTCGCCAGCATCGAACTGGTGGCCAGGACAAATTCGCGAAGCATCGAAGTCACGGCGGCGGCATGCGAGGAATTCAATCGCCGTTTGCAGAAGAAGCTCGCTTCCGCGGTTTGGGCCAAGCTGGACCACAGCTGGTACATCTCGGGCGGCAAGATCGTCAACAACTGGGGTGGCTCGACAGTGTCTTACTGGTGGCGGACCCGGAACGTCGATCGCGATCATTTCGTGCTTGAGCCGCGGCAGCGCCCGGAACGAACCCGGCAGCCGGAGCGGGCGAATGCAGGTAAGGCTTCGATTGTGGGCTGATCACCGGCGACATTGAATTGCCGAGCGCCAGCCAGCGCAAATTCATCGGAGTGCAGGCAAGCCCCGCTTGAAAAAAAGCCCCCGTCAGGGGGCTTTGGACAGGATTGCCTTTGTCCGTCGGCACATCAGTCATCGGATTCGAACTCGACCTCGTCAGCGACCAGACTTGTTCCGTTCCACGTGCCGTCGGCCTGGATGGTATCGCCGGCGTTCAGTCGATCGAAGAACTGGTCGGCGGTCAGGACCTGATCGTTTTCGTCACGAAACTGTGCGCCGTTCGTGTCGATTTCGACACCAAGGACCACGATGACCGGGCGATTGACGCTGGTAACGATTCCGCGCATTCCGCTATCCGGATCAGGGTCGTCGCGCTCTATCCGGTTCGCCAGCACCTCGACGCTGTTGGCCGGGTCTTCAACGCCACGAATCTCCAGAAAATCACCGACGTTGATGTCGGAGACCGAGAAACGGGCCAGATCAAGATCGCTGCTGTCCTCGAACTGCGTGCCCGGACCGGTTTTGATCAACAGGTCACCGAATACCGTGACCGTGCCGGCCATGGTATCGACGACGTCGACCGTCGCCTCGATCCTTACACTGCTTGCCTTCTTGATCTCGACCTTGTCGGCGACAATCGTGCCGGCCGCGTTGAACTCACCCTCGACCTCGACTTTCACGTCGATACCGAGATCGCCGGCAGCACCGCCTTCGAACTCGGTGCCCGCGGTCGTCACTACGGCCTGGCCGCTGACATCGAAGTCGGTGGTACTTGCGAAGCGCGTGATTAACCCTTCGATCTCGACGTGATCGCCGTCGTCGCCGTCGATGCTGTTGTCCTCGAACTCGATGCGCGTCGCTTCGAGCTGATTCTGCGCGTTGAAGCCGGTGCCGTGGACCTCGACCCAATCGCCCTCGCCGATGTCGCCGCCTGGAAAGTCTTCGAGTGTGGCAGCGCTGTAATCGACGGTCAGGGTGCCGACCTCGAAGGTCAAACCGGCTGCATTCAGGTTGGCGACGTTGCCCTTGACCTCGAGTTCGCTCCCCTGGCTCTGTAGCTCCACGCGAGTTGCCAGTATCGTGCCGTCGGCCAGCCGGAATCCGCTGATTTCGATCTCGTCACCGACCTGCAGCGGAAGGACGAGGCTGTCTTCGTAAACCGTATCCGCGTCCGTGAGCACGCTCTGGCCAAGGACGACAAAGCTCGTTCCGTCCGCTGCAATACTCGCAATCGGGCCCTCGACCTCAGCGTCGAAGTCGATCGTGTCGGCGGTGCCCGTCGTGCCGCTATCGTCGATGCTGCCCTTTAGGACAATGACCTGACCCACTGCGAGATCGCTCTCGCTGCCGGGGTTGTCGTCAACGGTAATCGTCGCATCGCTGGTTTCATAGCGAACGCCGTTGACGATGACCGAACCGAAGCCGGAAATCACGCCGACCGCCAGCCCGGTGCCTTCGATACCGCCGATCGGCGGTGGTTCGGGCGGGGGAACGACTGCGGGGTCGCTGCCACCGCCGCCACCGCCGCCGCATCCCGTGACGGTGATCGCCGTCGCAAATAGTGTGGCTAACGCCTGTCGCTGCTGTCGTTTCATTAGCTGGTTCCTCAGTTTTCCTCGTCCATTACCAGATAGACGCCGACTCCGAGTTTTATCGGTCTTTCGCGCTCGGCGGGCGTCTCCTCTGACTCGTGCTCCGACAACCAGGCATCGATATCTTCCAGGAATGCCTGTCCTCGTTCCTCGATCAATCTCTCAAAGTTGGCCATGGCGCGACGGGACATGTTCCCGTTGAACGCCATGCGTTCGTATCGTGTGGGTCCGCGCCGCTCCGCGTCGATGTTCCACGCCAGTGTTTGACCGTGATCGTGCAGCGCCGTGGACATCTGACGGAGAATGTCCGGATCCGCCGCGTTACCGGTGTAGCTGCGCTGCAGGACGCGAAATCCGTTTTTGCCTGCATGCTCGATCAACTCCAGTCGCAACAACTCTTTCGTGATTGCCACTGCGGGCAGGTCGCCCGCATAGCGGTCGAGCAGCGCGGCGAAGGTCGCTCCGGCGCCATCCGCGGCCAGCACCTTCGGACTTCCGTCGGGCCCGACAAAATCAGGGTCCTGGTGCCATCCCGACAGAATGCGGGCGATCTTGCTTTTCTGTGGCGCCATCTCCGGTTCCTCCGCTTCCAGCAGGTCCCTGACGCGCTTGACTTCACGGCGGCTGAGCCCTGTCATCAGTGCCACGCGTGACGCGTTGGTCTGCCGTCCGGCAAGGCCGTAATCGTTTCCTGCAACCTCGACGAAACTCTGTTTGGCAAGTTCAGAGAATTCCTTCCAGGTGATGCCACCACGCAACAACATGCGCGCGATGGGCTGCATCAGGCGCCGGCAGGCCTGGTTCCAGGCATGACGTGGATTCGTGGTCATATTGCGCGAACTAACTCCGATGAAATCTCATATATGTGCACATTAAGCACAAATATGAGAGCTGTCAAGGAGAATTCTGAAATCCGATCTTCGACGCCGACGTGAAGCCGAGCCTGTCTCGCCGCCGAGAGCCGGGAAACGCGTGGGGAGGTCGTCGATCGGCGCTTGAGCTTTGCCGCGAGGGTCGGCAAAGCGTTCGGACCCCGCGAGGGGGTGGCAAAAGGGGCGTGAGGCTGCCGCGCTGATGAAGTTCGTACGCGCCCGCTTGCGCGGCGATGAATACAATCCTACTGCGGCATGACCGGTAACGCCGGGCGCCGGTTCTACGCCGGGTTTAGCGCCTTGCGGATTTCGCCCAGCACCCTTTCGGGGTCATCGGCAGACTTCTGCAGCACCTGTTTGACCTTGCCATTCAGGATGTCGCGTTCGGCCGCGGACAGCTCTTTGGCGGTCAGCACAATCACAGGCAGCGCCCGTTCGCTGCGGTCACGGCGCAGCGTCGTGAGGAACTCGAAGCCGTCCATTACCGGCATCATCAGGTCGAGCAGCACGAGGTTCGGGCTGGACTCTCTTACGGCCTGCAGGCCTTCCCTGCCGTCGCCCGCTTCGACGACCGCAAAACCCTCGCGTTCAAGGGTCCGTCGCAATACTACCCGGGTATCGGGGTCGTCCTCGACGATCAGTATCTTTCCTGCGCCTTCGGGGACAAACCGGCGCAGCACGTGTACCAGCATTTCGCGATCGACCGGTTTGGTCAGATAGTCGTCCGCGCCCAGCGTATAGCCCATGCCCTTGTCGGTGACGATGGTTACCATCACGACCGGGATGTGACGTAACCGGCTGTCGGCCTTCAGTTGCCGCAATACCGACCAGCCGTCCATGTGCGGCATCATCACATCGAGCGTGATGATCGCCGGTGAAAGTTCGGCGGCGCGGCGCAGTCCGTCCTCTCCGTCCACTGCCGTCGCGACCCGGTAGCCCTCGCGCTCCAGCGTCTTGGTCATCAGGGAGCGGGCGTCGGGGTCATCGTCGATGACCAGCACGAGCGGGGCATCGCCGGCCTGGCATTCGGGTTGTGCTGGTGCGGGCTCCTCGATCGCCCGGACGGGCGCTTCCGCGGCCGCTTGCGCCGCTTCCAGCGGGTTGACCTGTGCCGGCAATTCGATCGTGAAAACCGATCCCTTGCCGGGCTCGCTGGTCACCGCAATGTCGCCCCCCATCATGCGGCAGAAGCGGCGGCTTATCGACAGGCCCAGCCCGGTGCCGCCGTACTCGCGGGTGGTCGAAAGATCTGCCTGAATGAACTCCTCGAACAGGTGCTCGATCTTGTCCGCTGCGATCCCGATCCCGGTATCGGTCACCGCCAATCGAATCCAGTCATTGTCGGCGCGGGCAAACCGCGCGGCGGAAAACGTGACCTCACCCTCGCGGGTAAATTTTGCGGCATTGGACAGCAGGTTGAACAGGGCCTGGCGCAGTTTCGTAAGATCCAAGCGAACGTTACCGAGGTCGCCGTCGAAATCGGTCTGGAAGCGAATGTTGTTTTTGCCCATCAGCGGTTCGACAGTTTGCGCCGACTCGACCAGCATGTCCTTCAGATCGAAGCGCTCGAGGTACAGGTCCATGCGCCCGGCTTCTATCTTCGACAGATCGAGGATGTCGTTGATAAGAGAGAGAAGATGTTTGCCGGCACCGTTAATTTTCTTCAGATCGTCGGTGTATTCCGTGACGCCCTCTTCTTCCATCTCCTCCACCAGCATTTCGCTGTAGCCGATGATTGCATTCATCGGCGTGCGAAGCTCATGGCTCATGTTCGCGAGGAACGCGCTCTTCGAACGGTTGGCGCATTCGGCCTGGTCGCGAGCCGACTCGAGTTCGTCGGTGAGGCGTTTCATTTCGGTGATATCGGTACTGATGCCTATCATCCCGACGATGCGACCGTTGCGATCGCGCAGCGGCGCCTTGTTCGAGCGCACGTAGCGTTGTTCGCCGTCCGCCGTCTCGTATGGCTCGACCAGTCCCGATACGATCTCGCCTTCCTTCATGACCTTGTCTTCGTTTTCCTCGTACGAATTGACATATTCCTCGCCGACGATGTCGGCGGAAGTCTTGCCAATCAGATCGCGCCAGGATTCCAGCCCGGACAACTCTGCGACGGTCTGGCTGGCGGCCGTGAACCGGTGCTCGCAGTCCTTGACGTAGATGAAGTCCACCGCATTGTCGAGCATTGCCATCAGGTTGCGGCCCAGTGCCGCCTGCTCGGTAATGTCGCGGAAAACCACGACTGCACCGACGATGCCTTCGTCATCGCGAATCGGAACACTCGAGTATTCGACCTCGAAGTTGCTGCCGTCCTTGCGCCACAGCACTTCGTCCTGAACCCGGCTGGTGCGGCCGTCGGTGAACGCATGGCGCATTGGGCAGTTTTCGATCGGGTACGGCTTGCCATCTGTGTAAGCAAAATGGATCAGTTCGTGAGCGCCCTCGCCCAGCAGTTCTTGCCGTGAATATCCCAGCATGGCGGCGGCCGATTCGTTGACGAACTGAATGATGCCGTTTTCGTCCACGCCGAAGATGCCCTCGGTCGTCGATTCGAGCAGCAGGCGGCTGCGATGCTCGGACTGGCGCAGCGCGCACTCCGCTTCCGAGCGCTTGTCGGCCATTTCGTTTATCGCGAGGGCGAGGGTGTCGGCTGCCGAGCGCAGCCTGACACGTTGCGAATAGTCGCCCTCGGCAATCGCGCCGCAGACCCTGCTCATTTCCCGATAGCTCTGCAGCACACGGTTGATACTGTGATTCAGCCGGCTGACTTCATCGTCGCCTTGTTCCTCCAGCTGGACTCCCGAAGCGGACTGGCCGGTCGCTATCAGGTCGGCGGCATGAACGGTCTCGCGTATGCGCCGCGCAGTGCGGCCGGTGATTGCCGCGGCGATAAGGATGATTGCGGACAGCGCAAAAAGCGCGCTCGCTATCAACGGCAGCAGTGCATGCCTGATCGATGTCAGCAGGTACGATTCGGCCTGCCTGATTACGACCGTCCAGTTGCCTGTGCTAACCGGCGCCGAGGCGAAATAGTAATTCTCGCCGTCGGTCGGATCCGTGCTCAGTCGCAGGATCGAGCGATCCTCCGACTGGTGCAGGCGGCCCAGCAGCTCGGAGTACGGCGTCTCTTCGACCGGGTAGGTTCTCAGGTTCAGACCCATACCGGCAGTTGCCGCGATAAACCGGCCGCTGCGGCTGATCAGCAGGATATCGACATTCTCTCGGTCGCGGATCTCCTGCAGCAGGGTTTCGATGTCGTCGAGCGCCCGATCTACACCGGCGATGCCTGCGAAACGGTTGTCGATGACGATAGGGAAGACTTGTTCGACAATCATCTTGCCTTCGTATTCGTAGGGTTCGGTTACCAGGTGCTGAGCCACGCCGGACTCGAGAAACAGGTCTTTCACGCCCTGGTAGTAGAGACTCGACTCCATGTCGACCAGCGGTTCGAGCTCGATGGCGCCGTCCTGCTGCGAGCGATACCAATACGGAAGAAAGCGCCCGTCAGAGTCGAGCGCAGACGCAATCGCAAGCCCCTCGGCGCTGTCGCGAAATTCGCCATCGTCGGTATCGGCGTTGGGTTCGTAACCGAAATAGGCGCCGGTGAACTCCGGAAATGCTGCAAGCACCTCGCGCGCGTGGGCGGTCGAGTCGGCGCGCTTCCCGAACATCCCGCTTTGCTGGGCGAACGCCATGATGCGCACCGCCAGCGTCGCGCGCGTGTTGCCGCGCTCTATTTCTCCAGCCACTTCCTGTGACAGTTGTTGCAATGAGGCCTCAAGCGCGCCGCGCTGTTGCCGCGCCGTCGTAGTGGCAATGAACGACATCAGCACCAGCAGGATAACAAGCGCGGGAAGGCCGGCAAGGAGCAGGATCCGGCCGCTCAGGCTCTTGCTGAACGGCACCGGGTTTTGCCCGGACTCGAAGCCGTCTCCGGTATTGCTGCCAGAAGGCATCAGCGGCAGTTTTCCTTACCCGCCGCAGAGCGCCACCCTGACCCGGCGCTCCCGATGTGCGAAAAGCGTCCTGGCAATGATGCTGTTTCCAGACATGCCGTCTCAGCCCAGGTACTCAATACATCGCCCGCTCTTTTTCGGTGATCATCGGCTTTCCACGAAGCAGCCGGCGGGCACGTTTCCACAGCATTTTTCGCGGATTGACATCCTCGAACACCACGATGAAGACCTTGCGGAGCTTGTCCGCGGGGCACGTGATTGGACGCACGCCGTGCCAGGAGTTGTTCTTGCGGCCGAATATCAGGCTGCGGTTATCCATTGTCTCGGCCGGCACCGCGGTGTCGAAATCCTCGAAGTCGGGGTTTGACTCGGCTTCGAACCGGCCATGGTCGTCGAGAATCACCGTTTCGCCGCCCCACGCCGGATCCCAGTCCTCATGTGTATTCATGTAGAAGATCTGTGAGCCGATCTTGCCGCTGGAGTCGCAGTGCGGCGACACGACGCAGCCGTCCGGGGTGTAGTGCCAGTGGAAGCGAAAGCGGAAATTACCGCGTCCGAGCAGGCGCCGGATAAAATCGCGGTAGATGTCGCTTTTCAGTTCGTTCACGAACTCCTGCCAGGGTGCAGGCAGATCCAGTCCGTCGACATATTCGAGTACATACCGGTCATGACTGGCCTGGCCGTGCTTGCGTTGCTTGCCGAAGAAAGGCTGGAACTGCGACACGTCGGGCAGGGTCGCCGCAAGTGTCGCAAAGGCCTCGTCCGTCAGGCAGCCCTGCGGGTTGGTGAACGGGAACGGTTCCTGGGTCTGGAAAATCCCTGCGTCGATGCTGTTCAGCTTGTCCCGGTCGAGATATCTCATATCGCTTTCCGTCTGGTCCGGCACGGCGCCATGGCCTGAGCGGACGCTTGCCCAAAACGCGTATGTTACGCCGCGAGGGCGGAGTTTGACGAGTCCAGCGCAGTGGTCGCGGTGGCCCGTACGGCCGGTTTTGGCGAAAGCTGCCGACCCGGCCGGGCCGGAACGCCGCAACTCGCGGTTGCCTGTGCGGTGGTTTTGTCGGCGTCGTTTGACTAAGCTGACGTTTACGGCCTGACCGGTAATCGATTTGCGTCCGATGTATCCGCGTGGCGGCGAGATCTGAGCGAAATCCCATGCCAGGTGCCCGCTTCAACCATGGCGACGAGAGATTTTCCTCCCCGTGAAGTTTTTCAGCAACCTGAGCCCGTTCTCGAAAGTAGTGGCCGGCCTCGTGCTGGGCATCCTGTTAGGGGTCTTCGCCGGCGAACCGGCCGGCGCCCTCGAAATTGTCGGTAACGCGTATATCCGGCTGCTGCAGATGACGGTTCTGCCATACATCCTGGTGTCGTTGATCAGCGGTCTCGGGCGGCTCGACGCGAAGATGGCGAAGCACATCGGGGCGCTCGGTGGAAGTCTGATCCTGTTCCTGTGGCTGATCACGCTGATGACCGTACTGACGATGCCGTTTGCCTACCCGGACTGGACCGCATCGGCATTCTTCAGCGCCAGCCTGGTCGACGAGGGTGCGCCATTCGATCCGCTGACGTTGTACATACCCGCGAATCCCTTTTTCTCCCTGTCGAATACGATTGTGCCGGCGGTGGTGCTCTTCAGTATTTGCCTCGGGCTGGCACTGATCGCCGTGCCGGACAAGGACGGCCTGCTGCGCGGTCTCCATAACCTGAGCGAGGCGTTGATGCGAATCGCGTCCTTCGTGGCGAAAGTGGCGCCGCTCGGAATTTTTGCCATCTCGGCCGCTGCGGCGGGCACGCTCAGACTCGAGGAACTCGGGCGGTTGCAGGTCTATTTGTGGGCTTATCTGGGTGCCTGGCTGGTGCTCGCGATGGTGACGCTGCCGATGTTGGTGGCCTGGGCAACGCCGCTGAGTTACCGCGACGTATTGCGTGAAGCCCGGGTTGCCATGGTCACTGCTTTCGCCACCGGAACCGTGCTGGTTGTTTTGCCGATGATCGCGGAACGCTGCAAGGAGTTGCTTACCGAGCGCGAATTGATGGATGAGAAGGCCGATTCCACGGTCGATGTCCTTGTGCCGACTGCCTACAGTTTCCCCAGCGCCGGAACGTTGCTCGGCCTCGCCTTCATCCTTTTCGCGGCGTGGTTTATTGGGTCGCCGTTGAGCCCGTCGCAGTATCCGGGATACACGGTCATCGGCGCACTGTCGGCTTTTGGCACGATGGCGGTCGCCCTGCCTTTCATGCTGGATTTTTTCCGCCTGCCGACCGATCTGTTCCAGCTGTATCTGCTTGGCAGCGTGGTGACGGCGCGTTTTGCCACAGCGCTTGCGGCCATGCACGGGGTCGTGATCTGTCTGCTTGGCGCCTGCGCGATGATGAATCGGATGAGCTGGCGCCGCCTGTTCGAAGTAGGTGCCGTGGGGGTGGCGATTGCCGGGATCGCGATGTTGATTCTGGGTTTCGGTTTGACCCGGACGATCCCCTATGAATACACCGGAGACAAGTCGTTCGTCGCGATGAGCCTTGCCGGCAGTCCGGTGGATACCGTCCAGGTTGATACGCTTGTGCCGTTGCCGCCTCCTCAGGGCGATCGACCGCGCCTGGATGTAGTGCGCGAACGAGGCACGTTGCGAGTCGGCTATCCTCCGGATCGCCTGCCGTTCGCGTTTCGCAACAGCGCGGCCGAGGTGGTCGGGCTGGATATGGACATCATCAATGACCTGGCTCGCGACCTGCGCGTCACGCTGGAAGTCGTGAGACTCGATCTGGCCGATGCCGAGGCCGCGCTCGAGGACGGCAGTATCGACCTGCTGGTGGGTGGCATTGCGGTGACGCCTGCCCGGGCGTCGGTTTTCGCGTTCACCAACTCCTACCTTGATCAGACCCTTGCGTTGATCGTGCGCGACCACGATCGTGACAGTTTTGCCAATCTCAGTTCGGTCGCGGGACGCTCGGAACTTAGCGTCGCGATGATGAAATCGGACTATTACGAGGACGCGGTGCGCGGGCTTCTTCCCAATGCCGCCGTTACGGAGGTCGAATCGCCACGCGAGTTCCTGCGCGGTGAACTCGAAGATGTCGATGCGCTGGTTTATTCAGCCGAGACCGGGGCTGCGTGGACGCTGATTTATCCACGCTACTCGGTGATTGTGCCGCGCGGCCTGTCCTATAAAGCGCCCGTCGGCTTCGCGCTGCCGGAAGGGCAGCCGGAATTACTGAGCTTCCTCAACACCTGGTTCGATCTGAAGCAAAAAAACGGTGTCCTGAAGCAGTTTTACGAGCACTGGATACTTGGTAAAGACGATAGTAGCGTGGAACCACGCTGGTCGGTGCTGCGAAATGTACTGGGGATCGGCGTGGAGAAACCGTTGCAACCGGGCGACGATACGAGTTCGACGGACTGAGCGGACCGGATTGCCGCACGATAGTACCTGTCGGCGCGAATTTTGCGCCGCCGCCCGGGCACGACTATACGGAGAAAGATATGTGCCGCTGGATGGCTTACTCTGGGGCGAGCATTGCGCTCGCGGAGGTTCTGCTCGAGACGGAAATCTCACTCATCGATCAGAGCTTGTCCGCCCGCCGCTCCGTAGAGCCCACGAATGGGGACGGTTTCGGTGTCGGCTGGTATGGCCGGGCCGGCCTGTACCGGGCGATCCAGCCGGCCTGGAATGACGAGAATCTCCGGGATCTCGCGGCGCAGGTCGAATCAGGGCTTTTCCTGGCCCACGTGCGGCGCTCAACCGGCACACCGGTCCAGCGTACCAATTGTCATCCGTTCCGCCACGGCAAGTGGCTGTTCGTGCATAACGGCGAGATCACCGGGTTCCGGCGTATAAAGCGTGAGTTGGTGCTAGCGATCAATCCGGAGCTCTTTCCGCTGATAGGCGGGAGCACGGATTCCGAATTGATGTTTTTTCTTGCGCTGTCTTACGGGCTCGAGGAGGATCCGTTCAGGGCGCTGGAGGAGATGGCCGCGGTAGTCGAACGGATCGGTCGCGAGGCCGGGATCGAGCATCCTCTGCAGATGAGTCTCGGTCTTGCAGACGGCGAGCGACTGCTGGCGGTCCGGTACTCGTCGGAAGGCTGCTCGCGAACGCTTTTCTACAACCAAAAAATCGATGCGCTGCGTGAGCTGTATCCTTCCAGTCCCCGTCTTGCCAATATTCCGAGCGACGCACGGGCGGTAGTTTCCGAGCCGCTCAACGACGTATCCGATGCCTGGATCGAAGTACCGGAGTCCTGTGCGTTGAGCGTCGCTCGCGGCGAAGTCGAGTTGCGGTCGTTCACGCCTCGGCTGCCTGGCGTACGATGATCCGGCCAATGTGACACGACGGACGGTTTCGATGAGTTCTCGGGATAAACCGCCGCAGGCACTGACAGAGCTGCTCCCGGCAGATGTGCAGCGGCTGCGCGCGGCCTGCGAAAAACTCGAGCATCCCGGGCTTGCCGCCCGGTTGACCGCGCTGGTTGGAACGCCGCTCGACCGGGCCATGGAAAAATTGCCGGATTCGCTGGCGGAAAGTATCCAGACCGCAGCACGCAGCAGTATCGAGAAGGTTATGCGGCTGGCTCTTTCCAGCGCGCCGCTTGGAACGCCAACCGGGACCAGCGACCGCTTGCACAAGGCTGTTGCGATAGGGACCGGTGCGGTTGGCGGGCTGTTCGGGCTTCCCGGCGTTGTCGTGGAACTGCCGGTGACGACCGGCGTAATGATGCGCTCGATTGCCGATATTGCCATGCAGTTCGGCGAGGATCCGGACAGCGCTGAGACCCGGCTTGCGTGTGTCGAGGTGTTTGCCCTGGGTGGGCCCGGCAGCACCGACGATGCCGCTGAGAGCGGCTATTACGGTATGCGTGTTGCTCTTGCGCTCGAGGTGACCGCGGTCACCCGGCAGTCGGCATCGGCGATGCTCGGTCTGGTGCGTGCCGTTGCCGCGCGTTTCGGCGTTGTGGTTACGGACAAAGTGGCACTGCAGTTTGTGCCGCTGGTCGGGGCTCTCGGCGGTGCGGCGCTCAACGCGGTGTTTATCCAGCACTTTCAGGATATGGCGCGTGGCCATTTCGAGGTGCGCCGGCTCGAGCGCAAATACGGGCCCGAGGTTGTACGCAAGGCTTATGAGACAATAGCCGCCTCGATACGCTGATCGGGCAGTGGCTTTTTAATGTAAGACCGAAACTATAATGTGTCCTTACCGGGCGCTTTCTGGTCACGAGCGCCGCTGCATCACAGTCAATTCAATTCGAGCGAGAGCGTCCACTCAATGTTCACCCGATTAAAGGTCCTGATTGCTATCAGTTTCAGCAGCGCGATTTTTCTGCTGGTAGCGCTGTTTTTGTTGTCCAGCAACCTGGGGCGGGTCATTCGCAACGGCCTGGTGATTCTCGGACCGGTAGTCACGCGCACCGCATGGTCGCTTGAGGACGTTGAAATCTCGCCTTGGGGTGGCGAGGGCCACCTGACGAATCTGAGAATTGCCAATCCTCCGGGTTATTTCCGCGAGAACGCGGTCGATGCTCCCCTGATCGAAGTCGACGTCGAGGAGATTTCCTATTTCGACGACGTCATGGTGATAGAGAGTTTCCGCATCGCTGACGCGCAGATCAGATTCGAAATTGCCGGGCAGCCGCGCACCAACCTGCAGGTACTGCTGGAAAGCCTCAGCTCGGCGGTGATCGAGGATGCCGGGGAGGTCGAAGGTATCGACACGGACAAACTGCGCTCGGTCATCATCCGCAGATTCGAGCTGGTCAACGCATCGGTGATCGGGCAGTCGCAGCTGGCCGGCGAATTACGGCTGTCGGTACCCGCGCTGGTCATCGAGGATGTCGGCGCTGCCGAGGGCGGAATCAGTACGGTGGAGGCGATCCAGCGCACTCTCGGTCCTTCGCTCGAGGCTGCCCGGCAGACGATGCGCGGATTTGCGAGTCAGCGAGGCGATGAGATCCAGCGTCGTTTGCAGCAGCGTATCGAGGAACTCGAGGCTAAGTCGGGAGTCGAGTCCGGCGAGAATTGAGCTGTTGGCCCGGGACTTTCAGATCGAGTCCGCGAGAAGTCTGACAAACGCCGGGAAGTTGCTAGACTGACACCGCGTTCCGAATCCCGATTCCGTGCGCTCCCTAAAACCTAAAGAGTGGTTATACGACGCCGGCCCAGGCCGCCTGCCCGTCGCATTTTTCAGCGCGCAGCGGACGCCACTGTGGCCGGGCCGGATCCATGGTTTTGTGACAGTGATCATGGAACCGGATGTTATGTCAGTCCGACAATACGACGTACTGTCTCGGCAGTGTCCAAAACAACATCAGCGAAGCAGACGACAAATTGTGTTTGACGAATTCGAACTAGATTCAGGGAGACCCGGGATGCACGCCTCACGCCGCGGGATCGGTTTTACGCTGATCGAACTGGTTGTGCTCATCACTCTGCTGGGAATGCTTGCTGCTTTTGCCGTCCCGAAATTTGTCTCGCTCGAACTCACCGCGCGTACGGCGATGGTTGAATCTCTGGGTCAGAGCGTACGCAGTTCTGCTGCACTGGCTCATGGTCTGTGGCTGGCGCATGGCGGGCCTGCCACGGTGCCGATGGAAGGCAATGTCGTGACGATCGAACATGGGTATCCGCTGACTGACGACATAGCGAAGGCGATGCACGATCACCCGGGGTTCGACTATGACGGTGCGGGCCGGTTTCGCAAAATCGGCGCTCCCGCGCCGGACAATTGTTCGGTGGTCTACACCGGATCGACGGCAGCAGGCGATACCCCCGAAGTGGCCGTGGACATTAGCGGCTGTTAGCTAACCCGGCCGCTCCGGCCAGCCGTGATACGGGCTCCCTTCTGCTGCACCCGGATCGCTGACGAATCTTCCCGCGCCGTCCTGGCGCTCCGAACTAAATGATCTTTTTCGCGACGGACTGTAGCTGAATTGCGGCTTGTTCGGTATGCCGCCACGCCGGTCGCGGCCCCCCGGCAATTGCCGCGATTGAGAAATGCGGCACATAACCGTTGCCGACCTTGACTTAATCTGGTTCCGACTCGGTGCCCGGGAGCGCCATGCGTAATACGGTGCGCCCGTTTTCCGTCGCAGAGGACAGTGCGTGGAGTTTTTGACACAACTTGTAAAGGATAACCTGGAGTTATTGTCCTTCGCCTACGGCCTCGTCTTCGTATTTATGGGGGCAGCGCTGGCGGGTCAGCGCGCGGTCGGACGCAGCCTGCAGATGCCGGTATGGCTGCTCGCCGCGTTTGCGCTATCGCACGGCTTCGGTGAGTGGCTTTTTACCTGGACGCTCGTACGCGGCGATTTCGCTCCGGTGGCGTTTACACGAATTGCGGTTATAGCCGGGTCGGGAGTGCTGCTGATCGAATATTCACGCCGACTCGCCCTGGCCGCCATTGACGAGTCTCGCTCGCCGTCGAGTTTTGGGCATCCTCTCGGACCTGGCCTGCAGGTGTTTGTTGGCCTTACCGCCATTGTATTTATCGGTGTCTCGGGGTTTTCGTTCGCCAGCTTCTCGCAGCTTGCATGGCTGGGATTGCTGGTTCCCGGGCTGCTGCTTTGCACGCTTGCGTTCGCGGTTGCCGCGGCAAAAAAATTGCGCTGGCTGCGCGATGTCGGCGGGCTGCATTATGTAATACTCGCCGCGGTGAGTTGCGGGCTACTGAGCCTGGTTACCGGGTTTGCCGGGTTCGACTGGCGCGTCGTTTTCGGCGCCGATGTCGCGGCCGAAGCATCGGCGCTGCCGCTACTGTTTGGCCGCCTGCTGGTTGCTGCCTTGTTCGCGGTGGCGGTCGTGGGCCTGATGGGAGCGCTGCGGCGGTTTGATCAGAGCAACATGATCCAGGCGCTGGAACGCGCCAACAAGCGCAACCGCGGCATTCTCGATACCGCCGGGGAAGGCATTGTCGAACTCGATACGACCGGCCAGGTAATGTTCGCAAACCCCGCCGCCACCCGACTGCTCGGTTACGAGACTGGCGATTTTTCCAATACCTATTTTCGCGCACTTCTGGATCAGGATGACGATGGTCCGGATGGCGGCGGCGCGGGCAAAAAGTTGCTTGGCGCGATACGCAATGGCGAGCCGGCCGCGGGTGACGACCAGCGCTTCGTGTGCCGCGACGGGCGCTCGATTCCGGTCGAATACACCTGTACGCCGGTGATACAGGAAGGACGGTTGCTGGGGACCGTGGTGACATTCAGCGACATCAGCCACCGGTTGCGGCTAACGCGCCTGATCAAGGAGACGCAGCGCATCGCCCAGGTCGGCGGTTGGGAGCTCGATCCTTCATCGGGGAAATTGCACTGGACCACTGAAACCTACCGCATTCACGACCTGTCACCGGGTACACGGGTATCGGTGCAACAGGCGGTCGAACATTGTCGCAAGGGTTATCGCGAGGCCCTGCAGACCGCCATCGAGCGCGGCTTGAGCGAGGGGCGGGAATTCGATCTGGAAGTCGAGCTCGAGACCGGCGAGGAACGCAGGGTCTGGGTACGGGTCCGGGGCAAGGCCTACGAACGCGACGGCGACCGGTATCGGCTGTCCGGAATCTATCAGGACATTACCGAGCGCAAGAAGTCTGAGCGCGCATTGCGCGACAGCCGCGAATTCTACGAGCTGATTCTCGATACGATTCCGATTCGAATCGCCTATGCCAATGCCGACGAAACGATCGGCTATCTCAATCACGCTTACGAGCAATGGTTCGATAAGCGGCGCTCGGAGCTTGTTGGCGCCAGCATCAGCGACATCGTCAGCGCGGAAGCCTATCGTGAGGTGCGTCCGAGAATAAAAGAAGTCCTGTTCGGTGAGAATGTCAGTTTCAAGGTCGACACCGAACGCGACGGAGAGTCGCGAAAACTCGAGATTCACTACCTGCCGCATGTTTCCAGAAATGGCGACGTCAAAGGGTTCTTTTCCGTGACCCAGGACGTTACGGAGCATGACGCGCTCGAAGAAAAACTGGTGCAGGCGCAGAAGATGGAAGCCATGGGCCAGCTTACCGGGGGCGTCGCCCACGATTTCAATAACCTGCTTGGCGTCATCATGGGCAACCTGCAGTTGCTCGAACGGCCACTGCGGGACGATCCCAAACTGCATCGCAAAGTGCGTACTGCCACTCGCGCCGCGATGCGTGGCGCGGATCTGACGCAACGGCTGCTGGCATTTTCCCGCCATCAGCGCCTGGAGCCGAAGGTCGTCGATTTGAACGGTCTGATCGCCGGGCTCGACGAGCTGGTGCGCCGCTCGCTCGGTGAGAACGTCGATGTTGCTACCAGCTTCTCCGGCAAGTTATGGCCGACGCTGATCGACCCCGGTCAACTGGAAAACGCCATGGTGAACCTGGCGATCAATGCACGCGATGCGATGGAGGGATGCGGCGAACTTGCAATTTCCACCTGCAACGAGAAAGTCGATGCCGAATTCGCATCGCGTTTCAGCGCCGTGGCGGGCGATTATGTGGTGGTGTCGGTCGCCGACAACGGCAGCGGGATACCGGAGGAATATCTCGACCGGGTGTTCCAGCCGTTCTTTACAACGAAGGAAGTCGGCAAGGGCAGCGGTCTCGGCCTGTCCATGGTTTACGGATTTGTCGAGCAGTCGGGTGGCTTTGTCGCGATTGACAGCAAGGTCGGCCGGGGCACCGATATCCGTCTTTACTTGCCACGCGCCGCGGAAGAAAGCGTGGAACCGCGTGAAGAGACCGCCATGCATCGTTTCATGCCAGGCGGTGACGAAACCGTTCTGGTTGTGGACGACGAAGACGACGTGCGCGAGACGGTACTCGCCCTGATGGACGAACTCGGCTATCGCACCCTGGCCGCGGCGGATGGTGCCGCGGCCCTCGCAATCGTTGCCAGCGACGAGCCGATCGATCTTCTGCTGACCGACGTCATGATGCCCGGGGAACTGGACGGCCCGGCGCTGGCGGAGCGAACCCGGGAGGTCCGGCCCGGCATGAAGATTTTGTTTACCTCTGGATTTGCGGACGGAAAAGTGCTGAAACGGATCGACCGGATATCCGGTTCGGCACTCATCGCAAAACCCTATCGCAATGAAGAGCTGGCGCTAAGGATTAGCCAGACTCTTGACGAGGATGGCGCGAATGAAAGCCAATCACAATCGACTG
>PKUM01000248.1 GCA_002868855.1 Chromatiales bacterium
CATGATGAACCTCGCCAGCTACCGCATCAGGCAGGGACGGAAATGCCATCCGGTATTGCGGCGAAGGCCCGATGATGACGGCGCGGGGGTCAATGATTTGCGGCCTTGGCTTTTTTGATAGCGCATTTATTTTCGCCCGGGGCGATCGATTTTTCGCGGACAAACCGCGCCCCGATATCTCAATCCAGTGCGGAAAGAACCGGCGAGCGGGTCGAAGCATGGTAACGCACCGCCGATTTGGAGGCCAAAACTTATTGCCGGAACCGAAAGCGGCGGCGGGCGCAAAAAAAAAGGCCGGGCTGTGAGGCCCGGCCAAGGGTTACGCGCGGGTAATCCTTAGGATCTAAGGATTTGCTGCCGCCATCGCATCGACGATGGCCTGCAACTCTTCATCGCTGAGGGCGTTCAGCGACGGGGTGTCCATTCCGCCCTTGTTCCCGGTAATCGCGGCGCGGATGTCGGGAACATTGCGTTTGTCGACCGGCATCTGGCGGATCGAGTCGATCGCGCCGTGACAGCCCTGGCAGCTTTCTCGGTACAGTGCGGCGCCGTCGATGATGACCGCATCCAGGGCCGTGACGTTGACCACGGCGGGCTCGCTATCGAGTTCGCCGTCGTTGACGATGAGCGTCGCGCTGTACTCACCTGCAATGTCCGGCTGGAAACTCGTGAGTTCGGCAGCCGGGTTCGCGATGGTTGCCGCCGACCCTGGCGGGGCTTTCAGTTCCCAGCCGTAGGTCAGTGCCATGCCTTCGGGATCGAAGCTGGCGCTGCCATCGAGCGTCACTTTGTCGCCGACCGCGGCTTCCAAAGGCACGGCCTCGGCTACCGCGACGGGCTTGGCGTTGGCATTCGGGTCCACGGCGGCGACGATTACGCTGTCCGTCGCAGTGAATTCGCCGTCGTTGACCGTCAGTTCGGCAAGGTAATTGCCGACAGCATCGGTGATGAAACTCGGCATCTCGGTATCGGAACCGGCGAGTTCGGCGCTGCTGCCTTCCGGCACTGCCAGCGTCCAGCTGAAACTGAGTGGGTCGCCGTCCGGATCGCTGCTGCCACTTCCATCGAGCATGACGTTCGCCCCGGCATCGACGCGTTGATCGTCTCCGGCATCGGCGCGCGGCGCGCGATTGCCCGCTCCGTCTTCAGAGGTTTGGTCAACGATTACCGTCTCGGCGTCGAAGCAGCCGTCAGAGTCCTCCTCGCCAAACACGTCAACACGTTGTCCCGGCTCCAGTTCGTCCAGGGTGCCGCGATCGCTGCGCAGCAGATCGCCCTCGGCGGTGATCAGGAATATATCGGTGGAGTCCCCCACGTCGACACACCGATCTCCGTCGTCGGTAGACATCGTGAAGCCGGAACGCCTGACGTCGAGTATCTCTCCGCGCAGGATGTCTTCGCCTTCCGGTGCAATATCGAGGACTATCAGCGCGGTCTTGTATCGATTCACGGCACCGAGTTCGAATACACCGTCAAAATAACCGATCATGTCGGTGACCAGGTACGACTCATCCAGCGGTTCGCCGCTCTTGGAGAAAATCCGCGCCCCGGGCTGAAGCAGTCCGGTAACAGTGGAGCCGTCCACATATCCCTGGCCCGGCAGAATCTCGAGGCCGAACTCGCTGGTCGCCGCCGCGAAATCTTCGTCGATACGGCCCTTCAGTGATTCAAACGTGCCGCGCACGCCGAGTTCAACGACGGCCGCATCCAGTGCGAAATGGTTGCGTTCGAAGTCGTCGTCATCGTCATCGTCGCCGTTGCGTGAGTCGCTGTCGTCAGCGTCACCGTCTTCGTCGTCATCGTCATCATCGTCGTCGTCGCCCTTGCGCGCCAGAATGCTGCGGCGGTCTTTGTCGCCGCGGAACATGCCGGCAACAGTAGCGAAGTCGCCACTTCGAATCGCGCTAAAGTCGGTGGGTTCGCCCTGATCATCGAAGATGCCGGTGTCGCGGTCGGTGTAGACAGTCAGGCAATGCTCGTCGTCGAAGTCGTTGTCATCGTCGTCATCCGACAACAGCTCTTTCTGGCACAGCTGGAACCGCTGATCGTCACCGTCCACCCGACCGATTTGTCCATACACCCGGGACAGGCGTTCGTAGCCCTCGCCACTCATGATGCTGACGAAAACGACGGGACGGAATTTTATTCGGCCATTACCCGTTTCATGGAGCTTGAACGACTTGCCCGCATGGAAATCGAGCTGGATCAGCAGGCTGCCCCCCGGTACCACCGCGAAACTTTCACCCGGATTCAGATCGAAATTGCCATTGCGCGGCAATTCCGCGTGTTTGGCGTCGGCCATCGACCCGCCCTTGGGAATCAGGGAGATGTCGTCGAGGTAGATTCGGAGCTTCGAATAGATCCCGGCAGCGATATTGTCGGACAGCGCAAACAACTCGCCGTTACCCTCGAGGCGTTTCAGGTCGAAAGTTTTGTTGCCGCGAAATATCGTCTCGGCCGGTCCGGCGCCGAGCAGGTCAACGCGGGTGATGTTGAGGAGAATTTTGTCGTAGTCCTGCTCGATGCCATCGGTGATGACCAGACCCACCGTGCCCGTTTTGCCGGAGGGCTGGCCGCTCACCGGCGGGGCCGAAGAATCATTACTGGAGGCAGACCCTCCGCCACCGCCACCGCATCCGGCAAGCAGCATCAACAAACCGGCGAGTATCGTCGCCGCACAATATGGGTTTCTGTGTTTCGAACGGGTCATGGTCCGTAGCCTCCTGCGGCCCCTTATCGCGGAGCTCTGTAATTATTGGTCGTACTAAGAGAGTCGGCCTCCCGGAGCGGGCTTTCAACCTGTCGTAAAACGGCGACAGAGCCGAACGTGTTGCGCACTCAGCGAGGCGTCGGGGAAAAGGCGCCGATTGTTTATCTTTTCAGGGGATTATCGCTGTACCGGATCGGCGTGACCAAGGCATTAACCGCGCTTCGAACGCGGTCACTATCGCGGCAGAATGCGCGACTTTTCAGATTATGTTTAAAGTTGTGGCTGCCGCGTCGGCTGCTTCACAGGCGATAGGTCAGGCGCGACTGGTATTCATTGAGCGCCTGCTGGTGCAGCACCTTGTCGCGTTCCAGCTGCAGGATTTCCGCTTCCAGTTCTCCCTGGCGCTGATGCAGGCGTTTGGTCTCGGCCAGCGCCTCGCTGCGTTGCTCACCGGTCGTCCCTTCGGCGATCAACAATGCTTCGCGTGAGGCGAGGTCGTCAGCGATGTCTTCGAGCTCGGCCTTGCGCGCCCGAATCTGGCTGTCGGCTCCGCGTACCTTCGACTGCAGCACATGGAGCTCGCGGCCTTCGCGATATGCGTCAGCGAAGTCCGCGGATTGCTCACCGCCACATACCGTTGGCAGTGCGGCGCCGCTGGAGCCGACGCGAAAGCCGTTTTCCGGCCGGCAGTACTCGCGCAGACCGAGTTCGCGTCCGTCCTGGTAGG
>PKUM01000146.1 GCA_002868855.1 Chromatiales bacterium
GGCGCTGACGCCCACACCCTTGCGCGGTTCCGTATTGAACTCGATGTTGAGTTGTTCGGTGTTGAGGTCGATGTCGCCGCCGCCGACGATCATCAGTTTTTCGCCCTGCAGCAGGAAACCGGAGATTTCGCCGAGTCCGTCGGTGAAAGCGCAGCGGGACGCGCCCGGTCGCGGGCGGCGGCGCCCTCAACCCGGCTTGAACGACGGCACGACCGCCTCGATCAGCGTGGGGCCCTTGCGCTCCAGCGCGGCCTGCAACGCTCTGTCGAAATCGGTCACGGTTGCGACGCGGCTGGCGATTGATCCCGGCCGCGTTTTTGTCATTCTTTGCTGGTAATCTCGGCAGTTTCGCGACTCTCCCGAATGCAGGGCAGTTCAGATGACCGACCTTGATGGACCCGATGACATCTGCGGCGCGCCGGCGAAGGCCGGCTACGCGATGCCAGCGGAATGGTCGCCGCACCAGGCGACCTGGATATCGTGGCCGCACAACCGAGAGAGCTGGCCGGGCAAGTTCGAGCCGGTCGAGCCGGTCATGGTGGAATTCGTCGCGGCGTTGTCCGCGACCGAGCTCGTGCGTATCAATGTTCTGGACGAACGTCATGAGAGGCATGTGCAGGGATTGCTCCATGGGCGGGTAGACACGGATAACGTGCGTTTCCACCGTTTCCCCACCAACGATGCCTGGTGCCGCGATCATGGCGCCATCTTCGTCGTCCGCGACGACCGGACCGGGAAGACGCTGCTGGCGCTGGATTTCGAGTTCAATTCCTGGGGCGGCAAGTATCCGCCGTTCGATCTCGACAATGCGGTCCCACGCCGGATGGCGGAAGCGCTCGGTGTGCGTCGCTGTCCCGGCGGCATGGTGCTGGAGGGCGGGTCGATCGAGGTCAACGGCGCCGGCGCACTGTTGACGACCGAACAATGCCTGCTGCATCCGAACCGGAACCCGTCGATGACGCGAGCGGACATAGAGGATCGACTCAGGCGCATGCTGGGTGTGCGTCAGATCATCTGGTTGGGCGACGGCATCGTCGGCGACGACACCGACGGTCATATCGACGACCTGACGCGGTTCGTCGGCGAGGCCAAGGTCGTCACGATGATCGAGCGTGACCGCACGGACGAGAATCACGACCTTCTCGCGGAGAACCGCGAGCGGCTCGAGCAGGTCCGCCTCGAGGATGGTCGTCCGCTCGAAGTGATCGAGTTACAGATGCCCCGGCCGGTCGAGTTTGCCGGCGACCGTCTGCCCGCGAGTTATGCGAATTTCTATATCGGTAACAGGACCGTATTGATGCCGGCTTTCGACGATGCCGCCGACGAGCCGAACCGGGCGGCGCTTGCCCGCTGTTTTCCGGGACGGGATGTTGTCGCAATTGACTGCACGGATCTGGTTCTCGGTCTCGGCACGTTTCATTGTCTTACGCAACAGGTGCCCATGGTGTAATGGGCGTTCTACCGCAAGGTCCGCGTGATCGCCGACAGCGCCGGCATCGCCGGTTTCAGGGCTCCACCTTCAGGAAAGAGGCTCCAGGATGACGACCGTCAGAGATTTCGTTCACCATCATTACCGGCACTTCAACGCCGCCGCACTGATCGATGCGGCGGATGGTTACCGTCGCCATCTTGACCAGGGCGGGGTCATGTTCATGACGCTGGCAGGGGCGATGAGCACCGCTGAACTGGGTCTGTCGCTGGCGCAGATGATCCGCATGAACAAGGTACATGCGATCTGCTGCACCGGTGCCAACCTCGAGGAGGATGTGTTCAATCTCGTCGCGCACGAGCATTACGTCCGGGTACCGCACTACCGGGAGCTGACGGCCGACGACGAGGAGCAGTTGCTGAGCCGTCACCTGAACCGGGTCACAGACACCTGTATCCCCGAAGAGGAAGCGATCCGGCGTATCGAGCACGTGGTGCTCGACGCCTGGCTGGACGCCGACGCCAAGGGCGAGAGTTACTTCCCGCACGAGTTCCTGTATCAGATCCTGCGCGCGGGAAAGCTGAAGGAACACTATCAGATCGATCCGCAAGACAGCTGGTTGCTCGCAGCCTGCGAGCGCGACCTGCCGATCATCGTGCCGGGCTGGGAGGATTCGACGCTCGGAAATATCTATGCATCGCATTGTATTACCGGTGAGATCGGCAATGTTCACACGGTCCGCAGCGGCATCGAGTACATGATCATGCTCGCCGACTGGTACGAGCGGATCTCGGCCGACGCGTCGGTTGGGTTTTTCCAGATCGGCGGTGGCATCGCCGGCGATTTTCCGATTTGCGTGGTGCCGATGCTGCAGCAGGATCTGCAGAAAGCGGACACGCCGCGCTGGGGCTACTTCTGCCAGATCAGCGACTCGACGACGAGCTACGGCTCGTATTCGGGCGCGGTACCGAACGAGAAAATCACCTGGGGCAAGTTGTCGGCGGACACGCCGAAGTACATCATCGAGTCCGACGCGACCATCGTCGCGCCATTGATTTTTGCCTGTGTGCTCGATCAGTAGAACGCTGACGGTTTCGGCGAGGCGAAGAGGGTGACCAACACATGACAGCGACGAAATCATCGGCCAGTGTGGCGGGCGCCGACATTCGTAACGACGCCGACCGCGCGGACGCCTGGACGGTCGCGGATGCGGCAGAGCTCTACCGGATCAATGTCTGGAGCGACGGGTTTTTCGTCGTCAACGACAAAGGGCACGTCGCGGTCAGGCCGTTCGAGGACGAAGCGCTAAGCATCGACGTGATGGACGTGGTCGCAGAGGCCCGCCGGCGCAACGTGGGCTTTCCGTTGCTGCTGCGTTTTCAGGAAGTGCTTCGTGCGAGGGTGCGCCGGCTGTGCCAGTCGTTTGCCGATGCGATCGCCGATTCCGGCTACGGGAACGAGTACCGCGCGGTGTATCCGATAAAGGTGAACCAGCTGCACGAAGTCGTGGAGGAGGTGCTGGACGCGGGCAAACCCTACGGGCTCGGGCTAGAGTGCGGCTCGAAGGCGGAGCTGGTGGCGACGCTGCCGCATCTCGGATCCGACGAGACCTTGCTGATCTGCAACGGCGTCAAGGACCCGAGCATGCTCGCGCTGATCCTGTCCGCGCAGCGGCTTGGGAAGAACGTGATTCCGGTGATGGAGAAATACGCCGAATTCGAGCAACTGACCGGGCTCGCCGAGGAAGCCGGCGCGACGACACGGTTCGGTGTCCGGATCCGGTTGCGAACCGCCGGCGCCGGCAGGTGGGCGGATTCGGGCGGTTACAGATCGAAGTTCGGCATCTCGTTGCCCGAACTGATCGAACTCGTCGGGCGTCTCGAGGCGATCGGTGGCGGCCACGAGTTCGTGCTGCTTCATTTCCATCTCGGCAGCCAGATCTCCGACATCCAGCGGCTGAAGCAGGCGGCCAAGGAAGTCGCGCAGATCTATGCCGACCTGA
>PKUM01000088.1 GCA_002868855.1 Chromatiales bacterium
ACGGACAACGAGGACGTCGGAATTGGCCTGGACGCCGGCACCAAACGCGGCACAACCTGCCCATGGAAAGGCATTGTTGTTGCCCTGTATTGGCTGGTTCAGATCGATCGAGAAATTGATACTGCAGTCGCCGGCGACGCCGAGCGCCAGCGGTTCGGCCTGGCTGGCTGCGCCGTCGACCGTGATCATGCCGTTGTTGAGTCCCCAGTAGCCGGCCTGGCGGATATCGGGCTCGACGATATCAAGAGCGAACCGCGCGTTTTCCTGGATACGCGCCAATATCTCGTTGGTCTGATAAGCATTGCGGCTGTTGACGTATACCGTAATCGCGCCACCCAGCAGAATTGCACCGATCAGCAGTGCGACCATCAGTTCGACCAGTGTCACACCGCGTACGCGGTGGCCCATTGCGACCGGAGTTGTGCGGCTGGGGAAAATCATATTTGCACCGTTAGGACGTAGGACACCGGGGCGGCCTGGCCGACCTCGTTCCAGGTGACGGAGATGGTGTAGGTAGCAGGCAGTCCGCCGACGGCCGGGACGAACTGGATTTGCGACACGCCGTTCGGCAGCAGCCCGGCAATCGATTGCTGCCAGATCTGCAGATCGTCGGCAGCCATTTCGGCCGCGGTGCAGTCGTTCGATAGCCCGACGTCATCGGCACAGTTATTGTCTGCCGCCGCGCCGGCGTAAGCGGCTCCGGCGTCCGGGTTGGCGCGGATGCGCTCGGCCATGTCAGAAACGAGGATCACGGCCTGGGTGCGGTGGATCGCGGTACGGCCCGAGCGCAGGCTGTCGACGTACAGCGCGGCGATTCCCAGCATGCCGATTGAAAGCACGACCAGCGCCACCAGAACTTCGATCAGCGAGAATCCGCGTTGTCCTTTCCTGTGGTGTGACAGTTGCATTGCTATGCCTCTCAGATCTTGTCGGGCCC
This sequence comes from Chromatiales bacterium, assembly GCA_002868855.1. GTDB lineage: Bacteria > Pseudomonadota > Gammaproteobacteria > Steroidobacterales > BM003 > BM003. Next base: position 938 of record PKUM01000088.1, read on the forward strand.
GGCGCCGGCGCTAGGGACATCCACCGAGGGTTGCCGCCACCCGCGCCACATCGCGATAAACCTGCGGTCGTCCGGTCGGCGCGACCGTGATCGTGCGTGCCGCCGAATTCCCGCCACCGAGATCACGGTTGCCACGCACATCGCAAAAAAGAAAGTTGTTCAGTCCGGCTCCGAGCCCGGGGATGTCGCGGGTAAACCCGGTGGCGGCGATAGAGATGTAGTTACCATCGGCGAACACGTTGACCCCATTCGGGAACGGCTGAACCCGGATGATGTCCTCGCCGGCATCGATCGTGCCGTTGCCGTCCGGCAGGCCGTCGCCATTGCCGTCGTTATCGTCCGCAAACACGATCCAGCCCGCATTGGCGCCGACGACGCAGGCCGGCGCCGCGGCTGCCGGGTCGTCGGTAGGGCAAAGGGTGACCGGGGCGCGGCGTTTGACCGCTTCGGCCCGCGCTACGGATATTGCCGCGATCATGTCGTTTGCGACCGTGGTAATGCGCGCGTTGCGCTGAAACTCGACCATGCTGGGTATCCCTAACCCCAGGACGATGCCGGCGATGAATATGGCGACCAGCAACTCGAGCAGCGTAATACCGGATTGATGAAGTTTGTCCATGGCGCCACTTTAGCGAGCCACGGCGTGCGGTCCCAAAGGGTTTCGGACGAGCGGTCCGGATTTGCCGACAAACGGTCATTGCGGTGGCACGGGACAGTCGAGATCGCGGCCGGCCGGTCCCTCGGCGGCCACCCTGGGGCGTCCGGTATAGCTTATGACAAGTGCGCGTGCGGCCGCTTCGCGACGGCGATCGCAGTAGACCAGGGTGCCGTTGGTGGCGCGCTTGCCGAACGGCCGGAAGACGAATGCGCTGCGGTTGCCCGCCAGCGTTGCGGCACCGGTGCCGGTGTTATGCAACAGCACGGCTTCGCCGGGATCGACCCTGGGCGGACGGTCGCGGTCGCTGTTGACGAAGATGATCCATCCCTGCCTCCAGCCGTTGCCGTCACCGCTGCAGGAGCGGCCATTCGCCGACGCGCAGATGACGGCATCGCGACCGCGCTTGGCGGACTCGGAGCGGGCGAGGTGAACAGCGTGAACGAGGCCGTTGAGGATGCTGGTGCGGTGCTGATCAGCCAGCAGGTTGCCGAAAAAGGGCACGGCGGTGGTGGTGACGATCGCGGCGATTGAAATAGCCACCAGTAGTTCCAGCAGGCTCATGCCGTCGGGGGAGCGATGGTGCGAGTCGAAGCTATGCATACCGCCGAGACTAGAAGACGATAGTTGGCGGAGGCCATGCGTAAATCTGTCCGCTCCGGTCAGTTTCTGGTCTGCGCGCGGAAACGTAACCCGCGGCGTTGCTGCAGCGATTGGCTGCATAGTGGGGGCAACGTATAATGGCCGAATTTAATTTACGACGGGGACTATGCCTTGAGACAGGAAGATCTGGTCAGGTTGCTGGAGTCGCGGGGCGTAACGCCGACAGAGCAGCGTCTTGAAGTCGGCAAAGTCGTGTTGCGCCAGCCGCAGCATCTGTCAGCCGATGAGATCCTTGCCGAAGTGAATCGGGAGCAGGCGCGGGTTTCCAAGGCGACCGTTTACAATACGCTGAAGCTTTTCGTCGAGCGCGGACTCGTGCGCGAGATCAACGTTGACCCGACCCGCATGATTTATGATTCCACGACCCGGCCGCACCACCATTTTTATAACTCCGACAGCGGCCGGCTTTATGATATCGAGCCCGGTGCGGTAGAAATAAGCGCAATGCCGCGACTGCCCGACGGTACGGTCGAGGACGGTGTCGAGGTGATCATCCGCATCCGTAACCGCCCCTGACGCAGGGTCTTGCACGCCATTGTCGGACCACGGTTCTCCCGATATACTGCGCCACCCTTGCGCGTCGCCGGCATAGCTCAGTTGGTAGAGCACATCATTCGTAATGATGGGGTCGGGGGTTCGAATCCCTCTGCCGGCACCAATTCCTGATTTGCACCTCTCGCTGTGGGCAGCACCGCTCGCGGCGCTCGCCGGACGTAACAAAGAACCCGCTGCAAACCCGCGAGCCGGGTTACGTTTCTGAAACATTCCCTGCGTAAAGCGAAATCGTCCTGATACCCGCTTCGCCCAGAATTTCTCCCACATTGAATTTTCGCACCGGCGACGACATCAGTACCTGCGGTCGTGCCGATGCCAGGAGTGGGACGGCGAACGATGGCAGACTTTTCCGTAAAAATCCGAAAGATTCTGGAGGCAATCGCACTGTCGGTCATCGTTTTTGGAATCGTGTTTTTCCTGCGTGAGCCGTTGCAGGTGCAGTTCCCGTTGCAGTTACTTTCGCGTGGTCCCGATTTATTGTTGCAGCGGTATTTTGCGCAGCAATGGATGATCGCGGCTCTTGTCATGGTTGTCGCATTTTGTTTCGGCAGCACCGCGCCAGGCAGGGCGAGCGCAACGATAGCTGCGCAATATTCCGGAGAT
>PKUM01000250.1 GCA_002868855.1 Chromatiales bacterium
ATTGGATCTCCGCTCTCGGGGGAGAGATAGAAAATCAGTTCGCCGTGCGAATTGGCGCCCTCGCTGACCTCGATACGCCATTTGTTGGACGGACTGGCGACCGCCGGCTGACTCGCCAGCGCGAATAGTCCGAGCACGAAAAAGACCTTTAACAACAATTTCGGGCGATAAACGTACATTGACTGACTCCTCCGAAAAATCAACTGCAGTTGATCGGGCAGACGTAACCAAGATAGCAGCCATCCGCCCACCCGGCGAAGCCTCGCAAAGAGGAGGAAAACCAAAATCCACACCGGTGCTTTCCCGGTGAGCAAGAACCGGCACTGAAGTTATGTCAAATCATAGACCTGGCGGATCGTGACGATGGTAACTTGCGCATCCCCTCGGGCTGGAGGGGGCTCAGTTCACCCTGCGACAGAGGCCATATGGAAATTCTGATACAGGTCCTGGATGACCTCGACGATCTTTGGCAACGACTGCCACACGTATTACGCTCGTCACATGCCCGCACCGCGATTCTCGGTACTTGTTGCGCCGCGGCCCTCGGTCTCGGTACGCTGAGTTTCGTTGTTCATTGAGGCCACACGGTCCTCGCGTCCACAGCACCCGTCATATCGGCCCGACCCGCGGTAATGAAGAAGCCGCCAGACATTAGGGACCAGCCCGAATGACCGATACCCTCGTTATCGACCCACGATTCTGCGGCCCGCACGACTCGGCTAACGGCGGCTATGTGTGCGGTACGCTGGCCAGCCGAATTCCCGGCGCGGCCGAGATCACGCTGCGTCGTCCGCCGCCGCTCGGCAAACCGCTGACGTTCGCCAAAACGCCCGACGCGCACTGGCAACTGCTCGATGGCGATCGCCTGATTGCCGAAGCGCAGGCGACAAACCTGGATCTGCCTGTGCCCGCCGCGCCTGATTTTGGCGCGGCCGAAGTCGCCGCAAACAACTACCGCGCATTCGATGACCATGTCTTCAGGCGTTGTTTCGTTTGCGGCCCGGATCGCACCCCTGGGGATGGGTTGCGGATTTTCGCGGGTGCGGCGGAGAACTCCTCCATCGTGGCGGCAGCGTGGATTCCGGACTCGTCGCTGGCCGGTGACGATGGCTCGATCAGGTCCGAATTTTTGTGGGCGGCGCTCGATTGCCCGGGTTATTTCGCCCTCGGTTTTCCGGATAACCCGGCCTGCTTGCTGGGCCGTATGAGCGCCGAGGTAGATCCGGGGATCCGGGTCGGAGACCGGTGCGTCGTTATCGGCTGGAAAATTGACGAGGACGGACGCAAGTACCATTCCGGCACCGCCGTGTTCGGTGCCGACGGCAAAGTCCATGGCCGCGCCCGATCCACATGGATCAGGCTAAAAAACGAGCAGCTCTAGCCTTACCGGAAAAGACCCGGTTACTCGCTCCAGAGCTGCTCCGGCAGCGAAGACTCAGGCAACAGGACCCGCCCGCCGTCGCGCCCGCGCACTCAATCCTTGCGCAACTCGTCCTGACCGCCGCGCGGTTTGCGCGCCTTGCGCATCGATTCACGCATGTTTTTCAGCGATTCGTATTGCTCATCAGTCAGCACCTGGCGCAGTTCTTCGTCACGCTTGCCCATGACTTCGCGCATAAGACCGTACCTTTCATCGCGACTTGCCGCATTTTCCAACGACGCCTGTGCCTCGGTCGCATATTTCTCGTTGATTTCGCCGACCTGACGCGCCTGCTCTTCCGACAATCCGAGCGCCTGGGTCATATGCTCGGTTTGACGGGCGGCACGATCGGCTGCGGAGCCATGGCCCATTTTGCCGGCGTGATGACTGGCCTGCGCGGCACCGGCAAAAATCATGGCACCGGCAAGCAGCGTCGCGACCACACTTCGTCGCAATTTCACTCTCATGACAAACTCCCTGGCACTAATCGGTGAAAACGCGCTCACGATACCGAAGAAACGCTGCCGGCACGCGCCGTCTTTGCCAATCTTTACAAATTCGCAGCCCGGATCCGGTCCGCTCTTGCAGTCAACGCCCGATAAGTCGGGCCTACCGGCCCTGCAAAATATGTAACTTCGCGAGACAGGCGGCGACCATCAGGCCGACACCCACATTGAAAACCGTCATTGCGGCATAGCCGCCCATGTAGTAGCTACCCGTGGCGCGCACAACCATCGCCGCCAGGCAGAGCAAAAGACCCAGAATCGCTGCCGAATTGCCGGCAGTCTCGATAAACTTGCTCACGTTCCGTCCCCTTGTTGTCGTTGGACCACTCTGCAGGCAAAAGACTGTTGCCGATCGCCCTGCGCGCAGTCTAGCGCAATCGCGCACGATCGCGACCTCGTCGCTTGTGCGACGGCCAAATCCGCCGTGTGACCTCGCCCGCGGCCGCGTACAATGGCGAACCGGAGGGGGCGGTTCGATCGATGACGCAGCGCTCTGAAGTTTGCGCCGGCAGTACCGTCGGCAAGGACAAGCGGGCGAGCCCCCATTTTATCTGCAGGGAGAGACTCAATGGCTTTTCACGAAGTATGTCGGGAAGACGAGCTTGACGTTGGCAAGATGAAGGTGTTCAAAGTCGAGGGCGAGAAGATTCTGCTTTATCACCTCGAGGACGGGTTCTTTGCCACGCAGGCAAGCTGCACCCACACGTTCGCGCCGCTCGGGCGCGGCAAAATCGTCGACGGCTGCAAAGTCCAGTGTCCCTTGCATCGGGCGCGCTTCGATATCCGCACGGGCGAGGTCATTGACTGGGCCAATTTCCCGCCGGGCATTCAGCTGCTCAACGCTGTGCGTGGCGAGAAGGCACTGAAGACCTATCCGGTCAGCGTCAAATCCGGCAAGGTCAGGATCAAGCTCGGATAGACATTTAGTGTCGGCGGCCGTCGCGGTCAGGTGGCGCTGCAACGGCCATTCTGCCGTCGGCAACAAAATCGCCTGGTTGCGTCGCCACCGGATCATTGCGCCGACCGTTTCGGTTACGGTCGCCGCGTCTGATTTGTCACGGTAAAAAATGCAGCTTCGCGAAACCCCGCGTGACAATCATTGTCGACACACTTATGCCTAGATCCGGTTAGTCCGGGTCACGCTTGAACCGCACGCTCCGGAGACAGTGCCCCATGGCTCGCAAAAACCTCTCTTTCCCGTCATCCGATGGTCACCAGCTGGCTGCCATACTCGACCTGCCGGACGCGCCGGCCCGGGCTTATGCATTGTTCGCGCATTGCTTTACCTGCTCGAAGAACCTCAAGGCTGTCACCAATATTGCAAAGTCGCTTAACGACGCCGGAATTGCCGTACTACGATTCGATTTCACGGGACTCGGTCAGAGCGAGGGCGAATTCGCGGACACGAATTTTTCGAGTAACGTCGCCGACCTTGTCGCGGCAGCCAGTTACCTCG
>PKUM01000009.1 GCA_002868855.1 Chromatiales bacterium
GAAACGGATGCAAGAAATGCTGTGCTTGAGTCGACCCTGTATTCGCGAAATGCCGGCTTCGACGATACTCCCAGCCGCATTATCGCCACCGCGGTATCCGAACTGGTACGCAACATCCTCAAGTATGCAGGCAGCGGCGAAATCAGGATGCGCCAGCTCAAGGAACCCGGCCGCCGCGGCATCGAGATCGAGGTGGCGGATCAGGGTCCCGGCATCGCCGACTGCGAGGCCGCAATGTCCGATCATTTCAGTACCAGCGGGACGCTCGGAATGGGCCTGCCTGGCGTCAGGCGCATGATGGACGATTTCCGACTCGAATCCGCACCCGGCGCGGGCACCCGGGTAACGGCACGAAAATGGATATGAACCTGGCCACAGGTCTGGAACACGCGAGCCTCGTCCGGCCGTGCAGCGGCGAGTACGTGAGTGGCGATGCCGTGGTCTCGAGGGACCTGGAGCAGGGACTGTTCGTGGCAATCGTCGATGTACTTGGACACGGACCCGAGGCGCACGAACTGACCCACATCATCGAAGCGTACCTTGGACGCTATGGCTCGGCTGATGTGCATGGCGTGATGACCCGGCTCCATCAACACCTCAGAGGCACACGCGGGGCTGCCGTGGGCCTTTGCTCCATCGATGCCGAATCCGGCCGGGTAGATTATGCCGGCATCGGTAACACCGTCATGCGCCGGTTCGGAGAAACAGAGACCCGGCTTGTCTCACATGATGGTGTGCTTGGCCACAATATGCGCACGCCGCACCCGCAGACGCTGCAACTGGCGCACGGGGATATGTTGGTTCTCTACACCGATGGCGTAAGTGACCGCTTCACCGCGCAGGACTATCCCGGTGTATTGCGTCATCCGCCGAGCGAGGTCGCAAAAAACATCGTGCAGCGTTTCGGTAAGAGCCACGACGATGCGGCCTGCATTGCAGTGCGCTACCACGCATGATCGAGCTCGGCACAATCAGCCTCAGGCACCAGTCATCGGTGCACGACGCACGTGCAAAAATTCGCAGTCTTGCGACTGCGCTTGGCTTTGACGCCGTCGAGACGACGCGCCTGGCCACCGCCGTATCCCAGGCCGCCCGGATAATGCGTCGCTGCGACGACGAACCGGCTATTGCAGTGGCGCTGGGAATGGACCTCGCACCGCCGCAACTGGCGCTGGACCTGCTATGCCGCGGCGAGGTTCCCGAGTTAATGGCGCTGACGGGCTTCTTTGATTGCCTGCGCCGGCGCGGCTCGCAGCAGGGCATCAACCGGTTCAGAGCGCTCAAGCATCTGCCCGACCGCGGCTTCGTCCCGAGCGATGAATTCGTGGCCGAACAAAGCAGCCGGATCCGGAGTCTGTCCCGCGATGAACTGATGGCGGAAATTCAGCGAAAGAATCGCGAGCTCGAGCGCCACAGCGCCGAGCTGGAGGCGACGGTGGCCCAGCGAACCGAAGAATTGAAGCAGGCGATGGAGGCCGCGGAGTCGGCCAACAAGGCCAAGAGCGGGTTTCTTGCAAACATGAGCCACGAACTGCGTACGCCGATGAACGCGATCATCGGCTACAGCGAGATGCTTATTGAGGATGCGGAGGACCAGGGTTTTGACGAAGCGGCCGAAGACCTTAAGAAAATTCATGGCGCCGGCACCCACCTGCTTTCATTGATCAACGACGTGCTCGATCTCGCCAAGGTCGAGGCCGGGAAAATGGACATCTTCCTCGAGGACTTCGATGTAGCGCAGATGGTAGATGGCGTGGTGGCTACCATCGATGCCCTGGTTAAAAAGAACGGCAATACTCTATCTGTGCAGGTAGACGCTGCCATCGGCGAAATGCGCGCTGATGTCACCAAGGTCCGCCAGGCGCTACTGAACCTTCTCAGCAATGCCGCCAAGTTTACCGAGCAGGGCGAGGTCGGCATGGTGGTGTCCGCCGAAACAGCCGACGGCGCGGATTGGATACTAATGGCGGTATCCGACTCCGGCATTGGAATTCCACCGGACAAGATAGATCACGTTTTCAACGAATTTTCCCAGGCCGACGAATCAACGACACGCGACTATGGCGGCACAGGGCTGGGGCTTCCGATCAGCCGGCGTTTTTGCCAGATGATGGGCGGCGATATCTTAGTCGAAAGCACCGTCGGGAAAGGCTCCACGTTCACGATCCGGTTGCCGCGCGCTGTAGCCGAAGTCGCGGACGAATCCCGGGAAGAGGAAAGCGCACAGCAGGTTGTGACTCCGGAACCAGGCGACGAACAGGTCGTGCTGGTGGTTGACGACGATCCGATTGCGCTCGATTTGCTCGGCAGAACGCTCCACGAGGCAGGCATGAGCGTGGTTACCGCCACCGACGGCGACGAAGCACTCGCGATGGCGCGATCGATTCAGCCCGCGGCCATCACTCTTGACGTTTTGATGCCGGGGAAAGACGGCTGGGAAGTACTGCGGCAGCTGAAAGCCGATCCGGAAACCCGGCACATCCCGGTTGTCATGGTGACGATGACCGATGACCGCGAACTCGGCTATGCACTGGGCGCCACGGAATTCCTGACCAAGCCGGTCGAACGCAGCCGCCTGGTGCACCTACTGGAGCGCCATGCATCAGAAGACGGCGAACGCCGCGCGCTGGTCGTCGATGACAAAGCGGAGAATCGCGAATTGCTGCGGCGCGCGCTGGAGCAGGCCGGCTGGGAGGTCAGCGAGGCAGAGAACGGTCAGATTGCGCTCGACAGGCTGAACGACGACGCACCATCGCTGATATTGCTTGACCTGATGATGCCGGTAATGGACGGCTTCGAGTTCGTAATGGAAATGCACAAACTGGGGCCCTCGCAGGCCGTCCCGATCGTGGTTGTTACCGCTAAGGAACTCGACAAGGAGGATCGCCGCCGTCTCAATGGCGGCGTGGTCGGACTAATCGAGAAAGGAGGGCTCGACCGTGAGTCGCTGCTTAGCCAGCTACGCGAACAACTCGCGGCAACGCGCGCCCACAATAGCTGAATCGGAGTGGCCCTTTACGTTGACCATGCCGTCTCCGCAGCGCCAGCCGTAGCAGTTCTGCCGGTCATTGAACAAGGGTGCGCGACCGGGCCGGGGACTCCGCCGATCTGACGCCGCTGTCGATTGATGCGCTGCGGTCCATTGCGAAACCCGCGGCAACCCGGCCGCCGCGCGCTACGCCATATCGTATACTGGCGTTCGCAAGCGCCTCGGAGAGCCGAATGTACAGGAAGCTGGTTTTGCTACTTTGCGCATTGGCGACGCAGGGCTGCACGACCGCGATGGTGGTCGGCGCGGTGGTCGGAACTGCAGCGACCGTGGCGGTGGAAACCGCGAAAGTTCCGGTCAAGGCAACCGGTGC
>PKUM01000208.1 GCA_002868855.1 Chromatiales bacterium
ACTCTGGCCCGGGCCGGGGGCAACCTCGTCGCCCAGGGCCAGGACTACGAAAAAGCCCCTCCCGGCGGGAGGGGCTTTTTCATTTGCAGAGGGAGCCGGGCGCAGCCAATGGGTTATAGTGTGCGGCCCCGCAGGGTGCTCGGAGGCGTGCATGGGGCGTGGTTCGGCTGGATTTACGGCGATAGAACTGGTGCTGGCGATTTTCGTGCTGCTGGCGCTCGCGACCATTACCGTTTACGCCTATCAGACCTACTCGGTCCGCGACCAGGTCGGAGACGCATTGCGCGCCGTCGCTCCGGTGCAACGCCAGATCGAACACCGTTATCAGCAGGACCGGATGCTGCCCGTGGACCGGGTCGCCGCCGGCCTCAGCGCTAATCCCGCCGATACCGTGATCGAGGAAGTCGCGAGCATCGAAGTCGAGCGCGGACGAATCGTATTGGTGTTTGGCCGAGAGGCGCTGGAGCGGATCGTGATGGACCGCCTCAGCCTGACCCCGTTTGAAACCCGGAACGGGTCTTTTGTGTGGCGTTGCGGCGACGGCCCGGTGCCTGATGGGGCCAAACCTCTGAGCGAGACCGAAAATGGCACTGAAGCCATTGATTTGGCAACAATTCCTGACAGATACCTGCCGCCACAGTGCCGTTCGCCGGACTGACGTGATCAGAAAGCTGTCGAAAATGTGATTCAGGTTCGATTTCGCTCTATGATCCTCTGCTAGCGTTATGTAAGCTAAATCGACACCGACAAAACGGACCAGAAAACACGATGGCGGTTACCGCAATCAAAGCCACCCTTAGCGGCCTGCCGCGGCGACTCGTCGCCGACGGCCTGATCGAAGAGGCAACCATTCTCGAAGCTGCCGATGCAGCCAAGAAGGAAGGTGCCTCTCTGGTGAGCTATCTGGTCGGCAAGCAGCAGCTTGCCGCGCGCGACGTGGCCATCGCCGCGGCCGAGGAGTTCGGCGTCCCGCTGATGGATCTGGACGCCCTCGAAATCGACCTCGGGATCGTCAAGCTGGTCAATGAGCGGCTGCTCAACAAGCACCAGGTTCTGCCGTTGGCCAAGCGCGGCAAACGGGTCTATATCGCGGTCACCGACCCGACCAATCTGCACGCGCTCGACGAAATCAAATTTCAAACCGGGCTGTCAGTCGATGCCGTCGTCGTCGACCAGGACAAACTCGTGGATCGCCTCGCCAAGGCGCTCGAGGCCGTCGATACGAGCATGTCGGCGCTCGCCGGCGAAAACGACTTCGATCTGGACAACCTCGAAGTCGGCGCCGGCGACGAAGATTCCGCCGCGGACCAGGTCACCCGCGACGATGTAGACGACGCGCCGGTCGTGCGATTCGTCAACAAGGTCCTGCTCGACGGAATCAAACGCGGTGCTTCCGATATTCACTTTGAGCCCTACGAGAAGGCGTTCAGGGTGCGGATGCGCTTCGATGGCGTGCTGAAAGAGATCGCGTTGCCACCGGTGGCGCTGTCGCCGAAGGTAGTCGCAAGGCTCAAGGTCATGAGCCGTCTCGACATCGCCGAACGGCGCGTCCCGCAGGACGGCCGAATAAAGATGCGGCTGTCGAAAAACCGCGCGATCGATTTTCGCGTCAGTACCTGCCCGACGCTGTTCGGCGAGAAAGTGGTGCTGCGTATCCTCGACCCGTCCAGCGCCAAGCTCGGCATCGAGGCGCTCGGCTACGAAGATCAGCAACGCCATCTCTATACCCATGCGTTGTCACAGCCTTACGGCATGATCCTCGTGACCGGGCCGACCGGCAGCGGCAAGACCGTGTCGCTGTACACCGGCCTCAACATCCTGAATACCGAGGACCGCAATATTTCGACCGCCGAGGATCCGGCTGAAATCAATCTCGAGGGAATCAACCAGGTCAACGTCAACCCGAAAGTCGGACTGACTTTCGCCTCCGCGCTGAAAGCGTTTCTGCGCCAGGATCCGGACGTGATCATGGTCGGCGAGATTCGCGACCTCGAAACCGCCGAGATCGCGATCAAGGCGGCCCAGACCGGTCACCTGGTGCTATCCACGGTGCATACCAACGATGCGCCGAAGACCCTGACCCGGCTGGTTGACATGGGCGTCAAACCCTATGCCATTGCCTCGACTCTGAGCCTGGTCATAGCGCAACGCCTGGCCCGCCGCCTGTGCGGTAATTGCAAGGAGGTCGTGGACATTCCGCGCGAGGCATTATTGAAAGAAGGGTTTACCGAGCAACAAATCGACGCAGGTCTGACCATCTACGGTCCGGTCGGTTGCAGTCAGTGCAACAGCGGCTACAAGGGCCGCGTCGGTGTTTACCAGGTGATGCCGGTCTCGGAAGATATCGGCCGCATCATCATGGAAGGCGGAAACGCCATGCAGATCGCGGAACAGGCGACAGTAGAAGGTGTATGGGACCTTCGTCGGGCCGGGCTGCAAAAGGTATTGGACGGTGTAACAGGCCTGGAAGAAATCAATCGCGTAACGATCGATTAGGACCTGTGCCGTTTTTTGGTTTTTTCGGGGAGTACCCATGGCTGAAGCAGCAGTAAAGCAATTTCCCTTCCAGTGGGAGGGCACCGACAACAAGGGCAACCGGGTCAAGGGCAAGAGCGTTGCCGTATCCGAGGCCGCAGTGCGCTCCGAGCTCAGGCGTCAGGGCCTGGTGCCGGTCAGGATTCGCAAGCAGAGCGCGCTGTTCCAGTCACGCGGCAAGGTCACGCCCGCCGACATCGCTATTTTCAGCCGCCAGCTGGCCACGATGATGTCCTCAGGTATCCCGCTGGTCCAGGCTTTCGAGATCATCGGCGCCGGCCATGACAACCCGGCGATGCGAAAACTGGTACTTGCGATCAAGCAGGACGTGGAAAGCGGCACGGCGCTAGCTAACGCACTCGCCAAGCACCCGCTGTATTTCGACGACCTGTACGTAAATCTGACTGCGGCCGGCGAACAGGCCGGCGCGCTCGAGACGCTGCTCGACAAAATCGCGACCTACAAAGAAAAGACCGAGGCGATAAAGAAGAAAATCAAGAAAGCGTTGTTCTATCCCGCCGCGGTTCTGGTCGTCGCGATCATTGTGACCGCGATTCTGCTGATCTTTGTGATTCCGCAGTTCGAATCCCTGTTCCAGGGGTTTGGCGCCGACCTGCCCGCATTTACCCGGATGGTGGTCGACCTGTCGGCTTTCGTGCGCGACAAGGGATGGTTGCTGGTGATCCTCGCGGGTGGTGTCGTCTTCGGGTTTCTGTGGCTGAAGAAACGCTCGCGGGCATTTCGCGAAATTCTGGACCGCATGGCGCTCAAGTTCCCGATCATCGGCCCGATTCTGCAAAAAGCCGCGATAGCCCGTTATGCGCGTACGCTGGCGACCACGTTTGCCGCCGGTGTGCCGCTGGTCGAGGCGCTCGAATCGGTCGCTGGCGCTACCGGCAACATCGTGTACGAAAATGGCGTGATGCGTATTCGCGACGAAGTCGCCACCGGCCAGCGCCTGCAGCGGGCGATGGAAAACACCGACCTTTTCCCGAACATGGTCAACCAGATGATCGCGGTCGGTGAAGAAGCCGGCTCGCTCGACGACATGGCCAGCAAGGTGGCCGACTTCTACGAAGAAGAAGTCGACAACGCCGTGGACAGCATGAGCAGCCTGCTGGAACCGCTGATCATGGCAATTCTGGGCGTTCTCGTCGGCGGCCTGGTTATCGCGATGTATCTGCCGATATTCAAGATGGGCTCGGTGATCTGATTACAGCCGCCGGGATTGATTTTGGTACAAGGAATGCCGCAAGCGTGCTTGCGGCATCTTTTTTGGGTTCAGGCGAAACATGAGCGTTATCGACCTTATGCAGCAGTCGTCGCTGTTTTTTCTCGGCTCGACGCTGGTATTCGGATTGATCGTCGGCAGTTTTCTGAACGTCGTGATCTACCGTCTGCCGATCATGCTCGAGCGCGAATGGCGCGCACAGTGTACGGAGTTGTTCGGCAACGGCGCGGATGAAAACGTACCAACCGAACCCTTCAACCTGATCAGGCCGGGGTCCGCGTGCCCGCAATGCCGTACCCCGATCCGCGCATGGCAGAACATCCCGCTGCTCGGGTGGCTGCTGCTGCGCGGCCGTTGCGCCAATTGCAAAGCGTCAATTCCGCCACGCTATCCTGCGATAGAATTGTTGACCGGAATCTGTTTTCTCCTTGTCGCCTGGCGTTTCGGGGTGACCTGGGAGACAGCGGCGGCGCTGTTGCTGACCGCATTCCTGATCGGTCTGAGCTTTATCGACATCGACCACCAGATATTGCCCGACAACATGACGCTACCGTTGTTATGGGTGGGTCTCGCGCTGACCTTGTGGCATGGCGCGATTACCGGTCAGACACTTTTTATCGCTCCGAAAGAGGCAATTGTCGGGGCACTGGCAGGCTATCTCAGCCTGTGGAGCGTTTATTGGCTTTTCAAACTGATCACAGGCAAGGAAGGCATGGGGCACGGCGACTTCAAGCTGCTGGCCGCACTCGGCGCCTGGCTCGGCTGGAAATTACTGCCGCTGATTATCATTTTGTCGGCACTGGTGGGGGCCGTGATCGGAATTGCGATGATTGCAATTGCCGGCCGCGACCGCCAGGTGCCCATACCATTTGGTCCCTATCTCGCGGCAGCCGGATGGATTGCGCTGCTTTGGGGCGACGCGCTCGTCTCCGCCTATCTCAGAACCGCCGGCATGTAGCCCGGCGCCGGCTGGCCTGACGTGTCGAACCTGATCAGGGGCGTGCTTCGCGTCGGACTAACCGGCGGAATTGCCAGCGGCAAAAGCACCGTCGCGGATTTTTTCGCCGACCTCGGCGCACAAATCATCGATACCGATATCATTGCCCGCGAGGTCGTGGAGCCTGGCAGCGACGGCTTGGCCGCTGTCGTCGCGGCATTCGGGACCGGAGTCCTGCAGGAAAACGGCGAACTCGATCGCGCCAGACTGCGCGAGACGATCTTTGCCGACGAGACCGCGCGGGCCGAACTGGAGAGCATCCTCCACCCGCTGATCCGGCGTGAGATGCTGCGCCAGGCCAGAGATGTGAGATCCGCGGTCCAGGTCTTCGTGATCCCGTTGCTGGTCGAGTCCGGCCTCGCCGACCAGGTGGATCGGGTGCTGGTCGTCGATTGCCCGGAATCGGCACAGCTGGCGCGCTTGCTTCAGCGCGATGGAGGAAGCGAACAGACCGCGCGCAAGATACTTGCGGCGCAGGCCGGGCGCGAACAGCGTCTCGAGCTGGCGGACGACGTAATCGTCAACGATGCCTCCGTGGAGCAGCTGAAGGCGCGGGTTGAGGAGCTCTACGCTGTTTACCTGGCCGAAGCCGACACGACAATTTCCGCTCACGGATTGCCGAATTCCGCCGGGCTGAGCGAGAATAGCGATATGGCCGGACCCGCACTCGGAATTCGCAGCGCTCCGCAAAGCGTCACCTACGAGCAACCGCTCAGCGAGCGGATGCGAACTTTTCTTCGCCTGGAGTTCCTGTACCAGCAAGCCAATTATCATGCGGAGATCAGCGATTCCTGGAGCACCCGCGCGGCGGTTGCCAGTTTGCTGGAAATCCTGGCCATACTTTCCCGCGGCGATGTGCGCAGCGACGTTATGAAAGAGCTTGAGCGCCACAGCCAGTTGCTGGAAGCCTATCGCACCCGTCCGGGTGTCGATTCGAGCCGGTTGCAGGCGGTACTGGGAAATCTCCAGACCCTGCGCGCCCAGCTCGCCGAGGGGCGCACCCACCCCAGCCACAAACTCAAGGAAAACGAATTTCTGAACGCGATCAAGCACCGTAGCGCGATCCCTGGCGGCACCTGCGAATTCGATCTTCCCGATTATGGCCATTGGCTCCACCATGAATACGCGACGCGGGCGGAGGATCTCGAGTCCTGGCTGGTCACCCTGAGGCCGCTTTGCGATGGAGTTGCCGAGCTACTGTGGCTAACCCGGGCCGGCGCGGAGCATCAGGAGGAAATTGCAACTGGCGGGTTGTTCCAACACGGATTGCCACGCGGCAGCCACAAGGAACTGTTGCGCGTCACGCTGCCTGGCGATTCCGGGCTGTTCCCGGAGATCAGCGGCAATCAGCACCGCTTCACCATCCGCTTCCTGAGTTGGCAGGCTGTGGACAAACGGCCGGCGCAAATATCCAAAGACGTGCCTTTTGTGCTCGGCGTGTGCTGAATGACCAGCGCCAGGAAAATCGAGGTACGCTGTCCGAATTGCGAGCGCGCGGTCACATGGGACAGCGGCTCGCATTGGAAGCCATTTTGCAGCGAACGCTGCAAGCTGATCGACCTGGGTGCATGGTTTCAGGAAGAACGCGCCATCCCCGGTAACGAAGCGGCAGAGCAAATCCCGGCAGGCGACCACGATTAGCCTTGCGCCATGAACAACGGGCCGGACGAACGCCTGCACGGCGGTTTTCTTCAGCGCGTCCGCCATGGCGATCCGCATCACCCCACCCTGCTCTACCTCCATGGCCTCGGTGAATCAGGGCTGTGTTTCGAGGCATTGATGGACCACCCCGTACTGGCGGGTTGGCCTCAGGTCGCCGTCGATCTGCACGGCTACGGCAAGAGCGAGCGTGCTGCACCCGCGCTGGGGCTCGAAGCGCATGCGCGCGCGCTGGCGGCGACGCTGGCCCCTGGCCGCTACGTCCTGATCGGTCACTCCATGGGTGGAGTGGTGGCGACATTTCTTGCTGGCCTGCTGGACCAGCGGGTCGCGGGTTTCATCAATATCGAAGGCAACATTTCCGCCTCCGATTGCACGTTTAGCGCCCTGATTGCAGCCTGCGATCCGGAGGAATTCGCGGCAACCGGATTCGCGCGGTTATGCGAGACGGTCAAGCGCGACGGCGAATACGATCGGGCACTGGCGCTTTACGCGCAGAGCCTGCGGTTGGCCGAACCGGGGCAACTTTATCTGAACGCAACGGAACTGGTCGCGATGTCGGCGGCAGAGACGCTGGCAACAGCCATGGGCGCATTGACGATGCCGAAAACATACCTCCTGGGCTCACCGGGTGGCAGCGGCGCCCGAACCCGTGAATTGCTGGCTCTGGCAGACGTCGCATGGTCGGCGGTCCCGAATGCCGGGCACTGGCCTTTCATTGACCAAACCGACCTTTGCGCCGCGGAGATTGGCGGATTTCTGCAGCGCCTCGAGGTCTGACAGTCACCCTGAGATGACGATACCCTGTGCGCCCAGATTCCAGGCGGTAGAGAGGTTGTGACCGGCCCACGCCGCGGGCAGGAAAACGGGCATTGACCGCGCGGCGATCATCGCGCTCAGCTCCGCCGGCGCGGGCACGCCACAAGCATTGTTCCCCGGCGTATCGTGCAAAATCGAGAAAGCAAATCCGGGCTGATCGCAAAGCGCCGCCTCGCTGACGCGAAAGCCGCGCTGTGACGAGTGGCCCGTAACCTCTGCAACCGCCATCTCGCGCGCCTGCGCCCGCGCGGCCAGGCTTGCCATACAGGCATCGCTTCCAGGCACCCGGTTATCTATACAGACCGTATCGATACCGCGCGCGCTCATTCGCTCCAGCCATTCCTCGATGCTGCGGTCATCGCGATAACCGGCGTCCGCAAATACGGCCCGCTGACCCAGATTGATCGCTGCAATAACCGGCCGGTCGGCCTCGAGAATCCCTTGTTGCGGGAGACTGGCGGGTGCTACCCAGCGCAGCGACTGCCCCTCCATCCCCGTGGGCTCGCCGCGGTAGCGCCCGACTGTCCATACATCGAGTTCGATATGCCTGTCAGGGTAATCGTGCTCTATCCGGATGAGCGGCCGCGCCGACTCGACATCTACACCGAGTTCTTCGCGCAATTCCCGCACGAGCCCGGGCAATCGCTGCTCATCGCGATGCAGCTTGCCACCAGGGAACTCCCATTCGCCACCCATGTGCAATCCCGGCGGGCGCTGTGCGATAAGCACATTGCCGCCGGAGTCGTACAGCACACCCGCAACGACGGCGATCCGCCGCGCAGTCAATGCACTGTCAGCCAAGCTTGCCGTGGCATTGCTTGTACTTTTTGCCGGAACCGCATGGGCAGGGCTCGTTGCGGCCTACCTTTGGTTGTTCGCGTACGAACGGCGTCTGCGGTTGAGCCGGAGCAGGCCGGCGTTGACCCATTACGGGGCCGGGCTGTGCGGCGGGCGCCGGCTCGGCCTGCCCCGCGACAACCGAATTCGGTTCCGCATGCCGAAATTGCATCTGGCTGGCATCGCTGCGCTCGCGGTTGACTGCCTCGACGTCTTCCTCGCTGCGCAGCTGAACGCGTGAGAGGATACTGATAACGTCGCGCTTGACCTGGTCCAGCATCGTCGTGAACATGCCGAACGCTTCGCGCTTGTATTCCTGTTTCGGGTTTTTCTGCGCATAGCCGCGCAAGTGAATGCCCTGGCGAAGGTAGTCCATCGCCGCAATGTGCTCGCGCCAGTGCGAATCGAGCTGTTGCAGCATGATCGCCTTTTCGAAATGACGTATGACCGGCGCCCCGATCTGCGACACCTTGGTCTCGTAAAGGGTATCCATCTCGTCGAGAATCCGGCTACGCAGACCCGGCTCGCCGAGATTGTGATCTTCATCGAGCCACTGCTTTATTGGCACAGGTGCGCCGAATTCGCGCTCTAGCACCTGGGCCAGACCATCGACGTCCCATTGCTCCTCGACACTGCCGGGCGGAAGGAAGCGATCTATCTCGGCATCGATTACCTCGCGCCGGATACCCGCGATGTCATCACCGATTTCCTCCGCCGCCATAAGGTGTGCCCGTTCCTTGTAGACGACCTTGCGCTGATCGTTCGAAACATCATCGTATTCGAGCAGAGATTTACGGATATCGAAGTTGTGCGCCTCGACCTTGCGTTGCGCGCGCTCGATCTGGCGCGTCAGCATCTTGCTTTCTATCGCCTCGCCTTCGCGCATACCGACCCGCGAAAGCAGCGATTTGGTCCGCTCGGGGTCGCCAAAAATCCGCATCAGGTTGTCTTCCATCGACAGATAGAAGCGACTAGAGCCGGGATCACCCTGTCGGCCTGAACGGCCACGCAACTGGTTATCGATACGCCTGGATTCGTGGCGTTCCGTACCGATGATGTGCAACCCGCCGGCTTCGATCACCTGCTTGTGGCGCTCCTCCCATTCCTCGCGCAGCGGTGCCCGGGTCGCATCGTCTATCTCTTCGCCAAGCGCCGCCAGTTCGGCCTCGAAATTGCCACCCAGAACGATATCCGTGCCTCGACCGGCCATGTTGGTGGCAATCGTAATGGCGCCGGGCCGTCCGGCCTGGGCCACGATCGTCGCCTCGCGCTCGTGTTGCTTGGCGTTCAAAACCTCGTGCGGGAGCTTGTCCTTGGCGAGCAGTCCGGAGAGATACTCGGAAGTCTCGATTGAGGTCGTACCGACCAGCACCGGCTGACCGCGCTGCTGGCAATCGCGCATGTCCTCGAGGATGGCGTCGAACTTGTCCTTCTGGGTCAGGTAAACGAGGTCGGCGCGGTCGTCACGGACCATCGGTCTATGGGTCGGAATCACGACCACTTCGAGACCGTAGATCTGCTGGAATTCGAATGCCTCGGTATCGGCCGTACCGGTCATACCGGACAGCTTGTCGTACATCCGGAAGTAATTCTGAAAAGTAATAGAGGCAACCGTCTGGTTCTCCTCCTTGACCCGGACACCCTCCTTCGCCTCGATCGACTGATGCAGACCGTCCGACCAGCGTCGGCCGGGCATCGTACGCCCGGTAAACTCGTCGACGATCACAACTTCACCGTCCTTGACGATGTAATCGACATCACGATGGAACAGCGCGTGGGCGCGCAACGCAGCGGTCAGATGGTGCATCAGGCGGATGTGAGCCGCATCGTAAAGACTGTCGCCCTCTTCGAGCAGGCCGGCTTCCGCCAGCAGCCCCTCGACGCGTTCATGTCCGGCCTCGGTCAGGTAGGCCTGTTTCGACTTTTCGTCGACAGTATAGTCACCGGGGCCATCCTCCTCTTTTTGCGGCTCCAGCCTGGGCACGATCTTGTTCATCCGCGCATACAGATCGGTGCGCTCCTCTGACGGGCCGGAAATGATCAGTGGCGTTCGTGCCTCATCGATCAGAATCGAATCGACTTCGTCGACCACCGCAAAACCTAGCTCGCGTTGCGCCTTGTCCTCGACCTTGAAGGCGAGGTTGTCGCGCAGATAATCAAAGCCGAATTCGTTGTTGGTGCCGTAGGTAATATCCGCCGAGTACGCATCGCGTTTTTCGGCTGGACTCTGGCCACTGCGGATAACGCCAACCCGAAGACCGAGAAACTCGTAGACCGGCCCCATCCAGCCGGCATCGCGGGCGGCGAGATATTCGTTGACGGTAACGATGTGCACACCCTTGCCGGAAAGCGAGTTCAGGTAGGCCGCGAGCGTGGCGACCAGCGTCTTGCCCTCACCGGTCCGCATTTCGGCGATGTTGCCATCATGCAGCACCATGCCGCCGATCAACTGAACATCGAAATGACGCAATCCGAGGCTACGCCGCGCCGACTCGCGGACTGCCGCAAATGCCTCCGGCAGCAATTCCTCGAGAGTCGACCCTTTTCGCACGCGCTCGCGAAACTCGTCGGTCTTCTGCCGCAGTTGCTCGTCGCCGAGCGCCTGCATGGCTTCCTCAAGCGAATTGATTTTGTCTACGACCTTGCCGTAATTGCGCAACAACCGTTGATTACGGCTGCCGAAAAGCCTGGTGAAAATACTTGCCACCCGTTGCTACCTCTTGCGGATCCTGTGCGACCCATGGCGGCGGCCACAGCCGTTAACAGGCTGTCGCCACAAAAAAACCTCTATTTTACGTTTATCCGGGAGGGGTGGGAAATCCGGGGAGAATCAGTCTTTCGCGCGGATATACTCGAGCGGGTTGACCTTGTGACCGCCGCGCAAGACTTCGAAATGCAGATTGGGGCCGGTGGCTCTGCCGCTGGACCCCATCAACGCAATCGTCTGGCCCTTCTCGACCTTGTCGCCAACGGCGACCAGATTGATCTTGTTGTGCGCATAACGGGTCACAAACCCATTTCCGTGGTTAATTTCGACCAAATCCCCATAACCGTATCGATCCCCGGAGTAGGTCACCACACCCGCGCCCACCGCGAGAATCTCGGCACCGTCGCGCCCGGCGAAGTCCACGCCTTTATGACTCGCCATCTTGCCGGTAAACGGGTCCGTGCGCTTGCCGTAGGTGGAAGAAATCCATCCCGACTTCACCGGCCGCCCCTGCGGCTGAACCTGCTCGCTCAGATTGCGATTCAGCAACAGATTTTCCAGAACATCCAGCTGCCGCTGCCGGTTCTCGACCTGGCTGGCAAGGTAACCCAGCCGTTCCGTCATTTCCGGCACGCCGAGCGATGCTGCGTCGGTGCCCGGTTCCGGGCCACCCATGGCAGGAACGCTGTCGAAATCGAATTCGCCATCTTCAAGACCGCCCATCTGGGTCAGTCTTCGCCCAAGCGCATTCAGCCTGACCACGTGGGCATTGAGTTCGGCCAGCCTGACGGCCAGCGCATCGATTGTGCGGACACCGTCCTCACGCGCCGCATCGACCTCGGTACGCTGCCGCCGAATCTCCGCCTGCATGCTGTCCAGGCGTTCGCTGGGCACCGCAAGCGTGACGTTTCGGCCCATCTTGTACCCGCCAACCATACCGGCCACGACGATTGCGGAAATTCCGGCGGTTATCCACGCCAGCACCACGGGATGAGTAATGTGCAGCTGGCGAGCGCGGCCGCGACGGCCGGTGATAAAAATGATATTCATACGAGCGAACCACGACAGGGGGTTGCAACCCAATCGGACGTAGACGCGAACCGCGTCCTCACAAGCAGCGCTGCTGCACTTTTCCGAATTGGATTAAACATAATCTGTACTTACAACTCCGCTTCCCGGGTCGCGCCGGCAAGCCGGCGGATTTGCCTCGCCGACGTGTGCCGGGTTAGCTTCTCGACTGTTGACTCGAATATGCCCAATTCACTGGTTCAGCTCAAGAATCAAACACGGTTTTCTAGACTTGCGTCACCTTTAATGAAACCACGCAAACTTTCGAACATACTCGCCGGCACGGGCGGCGACCTTGCAAAACTCCTTCATCGCGCCGAGGAGATCGCCGGCCTGACGGACACCGTCCGCGGAATTTTGCCCAAGAATGTGGCCGCGCATGTGGTGTCCGCGAGTCTGCGCGACGAGCGCATGATCATTCTCGCGGACTCACCAGTCTGGGCAGCGCGTCTGCGCTATCTCGACCCGGGAGTCGAAAAACGCCTGGCAGACCTCGGCATTCAGGCCAACCGCATTCAGATCAGGGTGCGCGCTCCGGCCGACGACCCCGGCCGGTAACTACATCAGGCCGAAGCCGGCGCCACGTACGATAACGGTGCCTCGACAGCCGATTCGTCGAAAGTCACCTCTTCCCACGCCGACTCGTCGGCAACCAGCGCCCGGATCAGACTCACATTGAGGTCATGTCCGGTCTTATAACCGCTGAATTTTGCCAACAGTCCGTGCGCAAACAGGTAAAGATCGCCAATAGCATCGAGAATCTTATGGCGAACGAACTCGTCCCGATAACGCAAACCTTCCTCGTTCAGGATGCGATAGTCGTCCAGAACGATGGCGTTGTCCAGCGTGCCGCCGAGGGTCAGCTTGCGCGCGCGCAGCGATTCTATGTCGCGCATAAAACCAAAAGTCCGGGCCCGGCTGACCTCTCGCAGAAACGTGGCTGACGAGAATTCGATACCGGCTGACTGAGCATTTCTTTTGAAAACAGGGTGATTGAAGTCGATTTCGAGATTGATGCTGTAGCCTTCGTGGGGCTCGATCTGGGCCCACTTGTCGCCGTCCTCGACACGCACCGTGCGCACGATGCGCACAACTCGCTTGGCCACATTCTGTTCGGCTATGCCCGCCGACTGCAGCAAAAAGACGAAGGGTCCCGCGCTACCGTCCATGATTGGCACCTCGGCGGCGCTCAACTCAACGATCGCGTTATCTACACCGAGGCCGGCACAGGCCGACAGCAGGTGTTCGACGGTGGCAACCCGAACCCCGTCGCGGACCAACGTCGTTCCGAGCGTCGTGTCACCGACGAATTCCGGGCGAGCCGGAACGTCCACAGGCACGTCCAGATCGACGCGGCGGAATATGATTCCGGTGTTCGGCGCAGCCGGCCGGAGCTTCAGAAATACCTTCTCCCCGGAATGGAGTCCCACCCCGGTGGCGCGTATTTCGTGCTTAAGCGTTCTTTGTTGCAACATGCAGCAGCCCTCTTCTCCCCCTTGTCACCGCACAGACCTTTACGCGTGCGTCCTGCGGCGATTCCCCCAAGTAAGGAGATAGTGCTGTTGATGGGACTCGCGTGCCGAAATAACGATGCCGGCAGTCGCGAGCGGCTTTCCCCTAGCGGATTGGCGCGGCAATTTAACACATCGACAACAAAACCGAAACAATCCGGCGGCGCCCTTGTCCGGGCGCCGCCGGTCCTCAGTCCGCCTGCCGCCGCAAAAACGCCGGGATATCCAACAGATCACCATGCTCGACCCGGTCCTCGGCCTGCACCACCGATTGCTGGCGCTTGCGCAAAACCGTGGGCCGATCAAGATCTTCGTAACCTGCGCCGTTGACCACCCGTTGCGGCTTTTCCACCAGCTGAATCGTCGGTTCCACGGCAGCTACCGGCCGGCCGAGCCCGGTCGCTACAACGGTGACCCGGATCTGGTTGCTCATCTCGGGATCGATCACGGTACCGACTACGACGGTGGCATCGTCGGACGAAAACTCCTCGACCGTCTGGCCGACTTCGTGAAAGTCGCCGATCGACATATCCGGACCCGCCGTTACGTTGACGAGAATCCCGTTGGCGCCGGTCAGGTCGATATCCTCCAGCAGAGGGCTCGACATCGCCGCCTCGGCCGCCTCGCGCGCGCGATTGTCGCCCGTTGCGGTACCGGTTCCCATCATCGCCATTCCCATCTCGGACATCACTGTCCTGACATCGGCGAAATCGACGTTGATCAGTCCCGGTCGGGTGATCAGGTCGGCAATGCCCTGCACTGCTCCCTGCAAAACCTGGTTCGCCGCCTTGAATGCATCCATCAACGATATCTGGGCACCGAGTACCGCCAGTAGTTTTTCGTTGGGGATGGTGATCAGCGAATCGACAGACTTGGCAAGTTCGCAGATACCGGTATCGGCAATCCGCATGCGTTTGCCGCCTTCCCAGACAAAAGGCTTGGTCACGACTGCCACGGTCAGGACACCGCATTCACGCGCAACCTGCGCTACAACCGGCGCGGCGCCGGTACCGGTGCCACCGCCCATGCCGGCGGTGATAAACAGCATGTCGCTGCCGTCGATCACTTCCATCAGGCGGTCGCGATCTTCCATTGCCGCCTGGCGGCCGACTTCCGGATCGGCTCCAGCGCCGAGACCCTTCGTAATATTCCCGCCAATCTGCAGGGCGGTTTTGATCTTCGTGTTGCTCAGCGCCTGTGCATCGGTATTGGCGCAAATGAAATCCACACCCTCTATGCCTGCGTTGATCATGTGAGTGACAGCGTTTCCGCCACCACCGCCGACGCCAATCACTTTGATGATTGCGTTTTGGTCCACCGAATCGACCAGTTCGAACATCGCTCTCTCTCCTCTGACAAAACGGCTAAAAAAAGCCTAAAAATTCCCCTGAAACCATGCTTTCATGCGCTCCCAGATTTCCTTGATTCCGCTGCCGAGCGGCGGCTCCGCGCCGCGCCGGCTGATGGACTCCAGCCCGTACAGGAGCAAGCCCACACCCGTTGCGTGTATCGGATTGCGCACTACCTCGACGAGACCGTCGACATGCTGTGGCACACCGAGCCGCACCGGCATATGAAATACTTCTTCGGCGAGTTCGATAGCGCCTTCCATCTTGGCGCTGCCGCCGGTAATCACCACGCCCGCAGCGATCAACTCCTCGAACCCGGAGCGGCGCAATTCGTCGCGGATGAGACTGAACAGTTCCTCGTACCGCGGCTCGACCACTTCCGCGAGGGTCTGGCGGGCAAGCCGCCGCGGCGGCCGGTCGCCGACGCTGGGCACCTCGATCGTTTCGTCCGGATTGGCGAGCTGCGACAGCGCGCAGGCAAATTTGATCTTGATGTCCTCGGCATACTGGATCGGCGTGCGCATGCTTACGGCGATATCGTTGGTCACCTGGTCACCGGCAATCGGAATCACCGCCGTATGACGGATCGCACCGCCGACGAATACGGCGATATCGGTCGTGCCGCCACCGATATCGACCAGGCAGACACCGAGCTCTCTTTCGTCCTCGGTCAGTACCGCGTAACTGGAAGCGAGTTGCTCGAGAACGATGTCCTCGACCTGAAGACCGCAACGCTGCACGCACTTCACAATATTCTGCGCCGCCGCATCGGCACCGGTAACGATGTGGACCTTGGCTTCCATCCGCACGCCCGACATCCCGACCGGCTCGCGGATACCCTCCTGATGATCGATCAGGAATTCCTGTGGCAGGATGTGCAGGATTTTCTGGTCGGCCGGTATGGCAACGGCGCGCGCGGCGTCGATAACCCGGTCCACGTCACCCGGACTGACTTCTTTGTCGCGAATCGCCACGATGCCGTGCGAGTTCAGACTTCTCACATGGCTTCCGGCTATTCCGGTATAGACCGCGTGAATCTCGCATCCCGCCATCAGCTCGGCTTCCTCGACCGCGCGCTGGATCGACTGCACCGTCGACTCAATGTTGACGACCACTCCCTTCTTCAATCCGCGGGAAGGATGTGACCCGATACCGACAACCTCGATTCCGTCCTCGGGAGTCACCTCGCCGACAATCGCCACCACCTTGGAGGTGCCGATATCCAGCCCGACGATGAGCTTTCTTTCGCTCTTCCTAGACATTTGCGTTCTTACCTTCCCCTTCCTCGTTCGGCGCCGGCTCGTCGCGCCAGCCAACCGCAAAACCATTGCTGTACCGCATATCGATGTAGCGGATGTTGTTGAACCGGTCTGCGAGCGGACCCGCAGCCAGTTGCAGAAATCTGTCGATACGGCCGTCGACGTCGCGGCGACCGAAACGCACCTCGGGCCCGTTTGCCAGGCGGATACTCCATGCTCCGCGCAGGTCGAGCCGAACCGCCTCCAGTTGCAGGCGCACGCCGCGCAAATCCGCGCCGAGCGCCTTGAAACGTTCTGTCACGCGGGCCTCGCTGCCGTCCGGCCCGTGCAGTAGCGGCAACTCCATAAATGCATCCGGCGCCACTTTGACGAAAACCTCGCCGTCGCTATTGAGCAGGTACTGGCCGTCCCAGCGCGCAATCGCATCCTGCTCGCGGACCCGAACGCGAACTCCGTCCGGCCAGCGCCGCCTGACATGAACCTCCGCAATCCACGGCAGTGCTTGCACGACCGCGCGGATTGCCTCGAGATCGACCGAGACGAATCCTCCGTTGAGCTGCGGGCGAATCGCCTCACCGATCTCCGCAGCGGACACGCGCCTGAAATCACCTTCGACCGACAGTCGTTGCAGCGGCCGATCGAGGACGAAGACCAGCCCGACACAGAACACCGCGATCAGCAGCGCGGCCGTTGTCGAAACCGCAATCTGCCGCCACGGAATGCGCCGCATACGCCGTGCAGTTTTGTGCCGCGTTTTGCGCGCCGCCATCTTGCGTCGCCGCGCCATCAGCAAGCCCTCCCGTCAGCGCCGCGAATGTCACCGCAGCTGGTTTCAAGAATGCGCCACACCAGTTCCTCGAAATCGATACCGGCCTGGCGGGCAGCCATCGGCACGAGGCTGTGATCGGTCATGCCCGGCACGGTATTGAGTTCCAGGATGTACGGCTTGCCGTACTCATCGAGCAGGAAATCGACTCTGCCCCAGCCGCTGCAATCGAGCGCCGAAAACGCCGCGGCGCACATGCCGGCAAATTCAGACTCGCGCTCGGGCGCGAGTCCGCTGGGGCAGAAATACCGGGTTGAATCGGAGAAGTACTTGGCTTCGTAGTCGTAGAAGCTGCGCGGCGTTTCGATCCGAATCATGGGCAACACCTGCCCCTGCAGAATTGCCGCCGTGTACTCGCCGCCGCTGATCCAGCGTTCCGCCAGCACGTTTTGATCGTGGCGCCGCGCCGTCTGCCATGCCGCCTCGAGATCCGTCGCCTGCTCGACTTTGCTCATTCCGACACTCGAACCCTCGCCTGCGGGCTTCACGACGACCGGCAGACCAAGCCGCTCGACCACTTCGTCGAGCCGGGAAGGCGCATCAATCATCATCCACTTCGGGGTAGGCAGACCCGCCGCCTCCAGCACCAGTTTGCTGCGGTACTTGTCCATTGCCAGCGCACAACCGAGCACGCCGCTGCCGGTATAAGGCAGTCCCAGCGTGCTTAGCGCACCCTGAACCGTTCCGTCCTCTCCGCCGCCGCCGTGCAACGCTATCCATACCCGGTCGAAGCGTCCGTCGAGCAATTCATGCAGCGGCCCATCGGCGGGATCGACAGCGGTAGCGTCCACACCGCGCCGCACCAGCGCCGCGGTCACCGCCGCGCCGGTCAGCAGCGAAATCTCGCGCTCTGCCGACGTGCCTCCCTGGAGTACGGCAACGCGGCCGAATTCCTGCGCCGACTGCACGGCGATCCGGGTATCGCGCAAAATCATGCGGCCCTCCCCACGATGCGAACTTCGTGTACCAGCTCGATACCGAACTTTTGCGCGATACGCTCACGCACGGTTTCGATCAGCGTCTCTACATCAGCCGCCGTAGCGTCACCGGTATTGATAATGAAATTGGCGTGCATATCGGAAACCCGCGCACCGCCAATCTGCGTTCCTTTGAGCCCGGCCTGCTCGATCAGCCGGGCGGCGTGATCGCCCTGAGGATTGCGGAATACCGAACCGCAGCTGGGCAGACCTATCGGCTGGGTCGACTTGCGCCGCGCAAGCAGGTCGCGAATACCTTCCAGTGTTACGTCAGGGCGCTCCTCGAACACCAGTTCCGCGGAAATGAACCACTCGTCCACGGGGCCGTCGACATGGCGGTAGCCGATTTCGAAATCGTCTTTGCCGTGACGATGGACCCGGCCATTGCGATCGACGGTTTGCACCGCGCGAACCTGGTCCCAGGTCTCGCCGCCAAATGCGCCCGCGTTCATTGCCAGTGCCCCGCCAAGGGTTCCCGGAATTCCGGCGAAGAAATTCGCCGGACCCAGACCCCACAGCGCGCATTGCCGTGCGATACGGGCGCAGGCAATGCCCGCCTCCGCGTAGACCGCGCCATCGTCCATCCGACGCAGGGCCTTGAACACGCCATGAGTGGCCACGACTGCACCGTCGATCCCGCCGTCACGAACCAGCAGATTGCTGCCGAGCCCGACCCACGTGAGTGGCGTCGCCGGATCAAGCCCGGCAAGGAAGGTCTGCAGATCGGCAAGGTCAGCCGGCTTGAAATAAATCTCGGCCGGGCCGCCCACCCGCCACGAGGTATGGCGATGCATCGGCTCATCGTGCAACAGCGTGCCGCGAACTCCACCGCCGAGGTCCATTGCAATCATGGCGCACCCCCGCCGTCACGCAGAGCGTCGCCGAGCTGCAGCGCGAGCGCACCGATACTCCCGGCGCCCAGCGTCATCACGACATCACCGTCTTCGATAACCCTGGACAATGCGGCGGGCAGTTGTTCGAGATCCGCCACGAAAATCGGTTCGACCTCGGCGCGACTGCGGATCGCGCGCGCCAAACTACGGCCGTCGGCTCCTGAAATTGGTGTTTCGCCGGCTGCATAGACTTCTGTCAGCAGCAGCACGTCCGCGGTCGACAACACCTCCGCGAAGTCGTCCATCAGGTCGCGGGTACGCGAAAAACGATGCGGCTGAAACGCGAGAACCTGGCGCCGGTCCGGCCATACCGCGCGCCCGGCCTGCAAGGTCGCGGCGATCTCCGCAGGATGGTGGCCGTAATCATCGACCAGGGTAATCGCGGCACCGGCTACCTCGACGTCGCCCAGGACCTGGAAACGCCGGTCGATCCCGGCGAACTCGGCGAGCGCCGCGGTAACCGCCGCATCGTCGATTTCCAGATCGCGTGCCACGGCGATTGCGGCCAGCGCATTCAGGACATTGTGCCGCCCGGGCAAATTCACGCGCATCGCCAACGGTGCGTCGCAATCGGGCCGCTCGACATCGAAGCGGGTGGCGAGTCCGTCGCTCTCGATATTCGTCGCGCGAATATCCGCCCCCTCACCGAAGCCATAGGTCACGACCGGGCGCGATACCTTGTCGAGAATCGCGACCACGTCCGGATCATCGGCACACATCACCGCAAGCCCGTAGAACGGCAGATTGTGCAGAAACTCGACGAATGCCTGGCGCAGTTTCTGGAAATCCTGGCCGTACGCGGCCAGGTGGTCCTCGTCTATGTTGGTCACCACCGCGACCATCGGCTGCAGGTGCATAAACGAGGCGTCGCTCTCGTCGGCTTCCGCAACCAGGTAGTTGCCGGCGCCGAGACGTGCGTTGGTATCCACGCTGTTCAGCCGGCCACCAATGACAAATGTCGGGTCCAGCCCGCCACGCGCGAGCACGCTCGCAATCAGGCTCGTGGTCGTCGTCTTGCCGTGGGTACCCGCGACCGCGATGCCAAAACGAAAACGCATCAGCTCGGCCAGCATTTCAGCTCGCTTGACCACTGGCAGGCGCGCCTCGAGCGCCGCGCTTACTTCCGGGTTTTCCCGATTCACCGCACTCGAGACGACCACAACGTCCGCGCCTTCCAGGTTTTTCGGATCGTGACCGAGCGAAATTTTCGCTCCCAGGCCAGCCAGCCGCCGGGTCACCGAATTCGACCGCAGATCCGAACCCTGCACGAGGTAACCGAGATTGATAAGTACCTCGGCGATACCGCCCATGCCGACACCGCCGATACCGACCAGATGGATACAGTTGATCCGGCGCATCCGTTGCATCAGCGCCCACCCCGCACGGTGAGGCAGGCCTCGCTGAGCCGCGGCAGCGCCTCGGGCATTGCGAGCGCCCTGGCGGCCAGCGCCATATCCAGCAGTTTCGAACGCTCGCTCAACAACGGCTCGATCGCATCCGCCAGCGACGCTGCGTCAAGGTCCGCCTCCTGCATCAACAAGGCGGCGCCGGCGTCGCTCAGATAACGTGCATTGGCACTCTGATGATCGTCGACCGCGGCGGGGAACGGCACCAGTACCGAGGCGATACCGGCAGCAGCGAGTTCACCCACGGTCAGCGCACCGGACCGGCAAACCGCGATATCTGCCCACGCATACGCCGCCGCCATGTCATCGACGAAACTAACGATCCTTGCGGGGATACCGGCTTCAAGGTATGCGGCCCTTGCGGTATCCATGGTTCGTTCGCCCGCCTGGTGCAGAATTTCAAACTCGCAGCGCTGCTTCAGCATTGCCAGCGCCGCGGGCAGCAGACGATTCAGAGCGAGCGCGCCCTGACTGCCGCCGAGAACCAGGATCCGGACCGGACCTTCGCGGCCGGCAAGGCGCTGCTCCGGCGGCGCCAGCTCCGCGATTTCCGGGCGGATGGGATTGCCAATCGTAATCGCCCGCCGCGACGGCGGAAAACTGCAGGGAAACGCCTCGAACACTTCGGTCGCGACCCGCGCCAGGACCCGGTTGGTCAGGCCCGCAACCGCATTCTGTTCGTGAATCAGCAACGGCCGGCGCAGCAACCACGCCGCGAGACCGCCCGGGCCGCTGACGAACCCACCCAGCCCGAGCACGACTTCAGGTTGCTGGCGGCGAATCGCGGCGATCGACTGCCACAGCGCTTTGAGCAACCGCACCGGGGCCAGCACCCAGGTGGACCAGCCCTTGCCACGCAGGCCTCCGACACTCACCCACTCCACCGGGATGCCAGCCGCGGGTACGATCTTCGCCTCCATGCCGTGGCGAGTACCGAGCCATACGATCCGCTGGCCGGCGGACGCAAGCTGGCGCGCAACCGCGAGCCCGGGGAAAACGTGGCCACCGGTACCGCCCGCCATGATCATCACGCAGCGCTGGCTCATTTGCGCCCCCGCCGGGCTCTGGCCGGTTTTTTCGCGCCGCGACGCGACGCGGCGCTCAACGAATTGACGTTCTCGTGATGGATCCGAAAAAGCAACGCGACCGCCATCAGAGACACCACGAGGCTGCTGCCACCGTAGCTGATCAGCGGCAGGGTCAGCCCCTTGGTCGGGAGCAGGCCCATATTGACGCCGATGTTGACGCTGGACTGAATGCC
>PKUM01000292.1 GCA_002868855.1 Chromatiales bacterium
ACCCGGGTATTGACCTCGATAAACATTCGCGAGCCTTCGGTTCTCCACGCTTTTTCGCTGACCGTTACCTCATCGTCGAGACTGAGCCGGCCGGCACGGAGCTCTCCGAAAACCACGAAAGCGGTCATGATTTTGGTGAGACTGGCAGGTTCGAGCCGTTCGTCCGGGTTTTTCTGCGCAAGCACCTGGCCAGTACTGTGCTCGATAAGAATATAGCCCTTGGCGTTGATCGCCGGGGCTGCTGGTATCGGCAGGCTGGCCGATACTGACAAGCTGAACAGCCATGCGCAGGCTGCTATCAGCGAATGGAAAAAAAGGGGGTGTCGCGTCCTCATTGAGCGCGGATTCCTCTCTTGCGATTGGGGTTGGTCAGAAAAACGGTAATTGTAACCGGCGCCGACGCTGCGCCCAAAGCCGGGCCGCCGGCCGTTACGGATCCACCGCGAGATGAGCGTCCCGAATCCCCAGCTCATCGAGCTTCGCGACTGTGGCGTCGAACCGTTCGACATCGGGGACCGGTCCCACCCAGACCCTGTAAACAGGCGTGTCATCGCCACGCTTGACGGTACGGATCTGTACGGTTCCGAGCTCGAACTGATTCAGCCATTCGGCCTGGCGGTCGGCGTTCGCGCGATCTGAAAAAGCACCGGCCTGCACGTACATCGCGCGCGCGGGTGCGTCCCCCGTTGCTGCAGCTGTGCTGTCCGGGGTGGCCGAGCCATTGAGGCTCCTGACCTCGACCAGCGCGGTTCCATCACGCACCATATCGAGTTTGTGCGCGGCCGCGTAAGAAAGATCGATGATGCGGTTGTCCACGAACGGTCCGCGGTCGTTTACCCGAACAATGATGCGCCTGCCGTTGCTGAGATTTACCACTTCGACGCAGGCGGGCAGTGGCAGCGTCTTGTGCGCGGCAGTCATCGCATGCATGTCGTAGGCTTCTCCGGTCGCAGTCGCCTTGCCATGAAACTTCGTCCCGTACCATGAGGCAACGCCGCGGTCGACGTAGCCGCGGTTTGAAGGCAGAACATGGTAGCGCTCGCCAAACACCTCATAGAACGGGGGGTTGCCGGAGCGGCTGCGCGGCTCGTCGTGACACGTGCCGCTGTCGGCGCTGGGTGGCGGCGTGGTCGCCGGCGCCCCGTCCTTGTCACGCCATGGCGTGCAGCCGGCGAGCGTGAGCGCCAGCAATATCAGCCAGACTCGTTCAGGGCGCAACGCTTGCCTCGGTATGAAATTTCGCTGCCACCGCCTCGCCGAGCTGGAACACGGCCAGTGCATACATGGCGCTGCGGTTGTAACGGGTAATGACATAGAAATTATTGAACCCGACCCAGTGCTCAGGACCGGTGCTGCCCTCGAGCACGATCGGCATTGTCCTGGCAGTGTCGCCGAGGCTCGTCGTGAATGAGAAACCGCGCTGCTGCAGCGATTTCACGGTGTCGGTCAGCTTGAGAGTGTTTTTGCCCGGCTCGCCATCGAATCCTTCCACGGTTGCCGTGACCGCGATGGGCTCGCCGGCTTTCCAGCCGTGTTCGCGAAAATAGTTGGCTACGCTTGCCGTGACATCCTCCCAGTCGGTCCAGAGGTCGATTCGGCCATCATCGTTTGCATCCACCGCATACGCGCGAAAACTCGACGGAATAAACTGAGGCGCTCCCATCGCTCCGGCATAGGAGCCGGTCGCTGCCAGCGGATCGACAGCCGACTCTCGGGTCAGCAGCAGAAATTGCTCGAGCTCGGAGCGGAAAAACTTGGCCCGCGGCGGATACAGGAATGCGAGCGTCGAAAGTGCATCGATCACACGGTAACCGCCGGTTATGCGCCCGTAGTACGTCTCGACTCCGAGAATCGCAACGATCATGCGCGCAGGGACTCCGGTTTGTCGCTCGACCCGATCCAGTAATTTCTCGTGCTCGCGCCAGAACGCGACACCGGCGCTAATCCGCTTCGGGGTAATGAAAATCTCACGATACTCATGCCACGGCTTTGTACGTTCGGCGGGGCGACTGATCGCATCCAGGATCTTCTGTTTTGCTTCTGCATCGGCAAACAGGCCGTTGAGCCATTCGGTATCGAACCCGTGCTCACTATTCATTTCGCTGACAAATTCGGCGACCTGAGGGTCGTCGAGCGCATGGGCAACGGGCAAAGCCAACGCCAACATCGCGGCAACGATCAGTTTTTTGACTTTCCAGCGGGTATTTTGATTTGTCGGCATCAGGTCGGAAGCAGTTTGCGGTGGGTGTGGACGGACATGAGGATACCGAATCCGGCCATGAGGGTCACCATTGACGTACCGCCATAGCTGACAAGAGGCAGTGGAACGCCAACGACTGGGAGGAGTCCGGTCACCATGCCGGTGTTAACAAAGAGATAGACAAAAAACGTCAGGCTGATGCTGCCGGCGATAAGGCGCGAAAAAGTGTCCTGGCCCTGCACTGCGATATACAGACCGCGTCCGACGACAAAAAGATACAAAATCAGCAGAAACAGCAGCCCCAGCAGCCCGAATTCCTCGCCGGCTACCGCAAAAATGAAATCAGTGGATCGCTCCGGCAGAAACTCGAGCTGGGCCTGCGAGCCGTTTAACCAGCCCTTGCCGAATACCCCGCCCGAGCCGATCGCGATTTTTGACTGAATGATGTGATAGCCGGATCCCAGCGGGTCGTTTTCCGGGTTCAGAAAGGTCAGGACGCGTTGTTTCTGATAATCGTGCATGAAATACCAGAGCACAGGCGCGGCACCGACTCCGAGCAGGGTCAGCAGCGCAATAATGCGAACTCTGAGGCCAGCCAGCAGGATCACGATAACGCCGGAGCTGGCGATCAGCAGCGAGGTACCGAGATCCGGTTGCACCGCGATCATCAGCGTGGGCACGATGATCAGGATGACCATCACGACCAGCTCCGGCAGGCTTGGCGGCAGAGCCCGGCGGTGAAGAAACCAGGCAACCATCATCGGTACCGCGAGTTTCATTACCTCTGAGGGCTGGAATCGGATCACCCCCAGGTCGAGCCAGCGTTGCGCCCCTTTGCCGACATCTCCACTTACAAGCACGAATCCCAGCAGAACGATGCCGAACAGATACAGCCAGGGTGACCACATGCGCAGAAAGTTCGGGGGTATTTGCGCCGCGGCAAGCATGACCGCGAACGCAAAGCCGATTCGAACGACCTGGCGTGTGAGCAGATCCTCGCTCTGCCCGCCGGCGCTGAACAGGATGACAAGGCCTGCTCCGGAAACCGCGAGCAGGCCCGCCAGCAGCGGGCCGTCAAGGTGAAGATTGCCGAGCAGACGTGCGGCCAGCGTGAGTTTGCGTTGCGGTTCGAAGTCTTG
>PKUM01000300.1 GCA_002868855.1 Chromatiales bacterium
CGATTTCGTCGGTCCATGTGATTCGATGCGTGCGATTCGCAACAGCGCATTGAATGTCTGCAAAAGCTGGTCTGACTCGGCGATGCACTCGGCCACACCTGCACCGTCCAGATCCTCGCCCGCGGCCGACTGCAGCATTTCCAACCGCGTGCGCAGACGGGTCAGCGGTGTGCGCAGATCATGCGCAATATTGTCCGTGACGTGACGCACGCCCTCCATCAACTCCTCGATTCGATCGAGCATCGCGTTGAGCTGCTCGCTCAATTTGTCGAATTCGTCACCGCTGCCGCGATCGGGTATGCGCCGCGAGAGATCGCCATTCATGATTTCGCGGCTGGTTTCGTTGATCGCCTCGATGCGGCGGTTGATTCGCCGGCTCATCAGCAATCCTCCGAGGAGACCCAGCGCTACGCTCAGACCGAGTCCCCAGATCAATCCGCGCCGGATCATTGCCTCGGTGCGAACGAGGTCGCGAATGTCGCGCCCCACCAGCAAATGCAAACCGTCACGTAACACGAACAACCGCGCACGCGCCGGGACCTCGCCGGCCTCGGTATCCTGGCGCGGGAAGTTCAGCCAGCCGTCGGCATCCGCGACCAGCGGTGGCCACTGATCGAGATTGCCGGCAAGCGGCTTGTAATCGGGTGTCGCAAAAAGGTAAATCGCCGAACCATCCGGGTCCGCCCGCATCCGTTCGCCGATGACCTGACCGAGACCGTTCAGGCCGCGCCGCCGGTACTGCTCGGCGAGGCCTATGATTTCGGTTTCAATCGTCTCGTCGGTCTGGCGTGCCATGAATCCGGCCGTCATCCAGTAGACCAGCCCCAGCAGCAAAACGACGGAGATGGCGAACAGCACCATGTACAGCGCCGCAAAACGGAACGTCGAGGTACGCCAGATCCTCGCCGGCATCGGTTTGCCGCCACCGCGCGGGCGCACTCCGCTCGCCTCAGCCGTCACCGAGCTTGTATCCGGCACCGCGAATGGTGTGCAGCAGCGGCCGCTGGAAACCCTTGTCTATTTTGGAGCGAAGGCGGCTGATATGAACGTCGATGACGTTCGTTTGCGGATCGAAATGGTAGTCCCAGACTCCCTCGAGCAACATCGTGCGGGTGACTACCTGACCGCGATGACGCATCAGGTATTCCAGCAACCGAAACTCTGTCGGTTTGATCTCCAGCAGCCTGCCACCGCGCCTGACCTCACGCTTCAGAAGATCGATTTCGAGGTCGGCAATAGTCAGCGTGGTGGCATCGGTCGTTTCCGGGTGGGCCCGCCGTACCAGCGCTTCGAGCCGCGCCACCAGTTCGCTGAATGCGAATGGTTTGACGAGGTAGTCGTCGCCGCCAGCCTGCAGGCCGGCGACCCGGTCATCGACTTCGCCGAGCGCGCTCAGGATCAGCGCCGGAGTACGATTGTCGGAGGCGCGAAGCGTACGGATGATCGAAAGACCGTCCAGGCCGGGCAGCATGCGATCGACGATCATGGCGTCGTAGGATTCGCTTGCGGCCATGAACAGTCCGTCCTTGCCATTCGCGGCATGGTCGCTGGTGTGTCCCGCCTCGCGCAGTCCCTTACCGATGTAGCTGGCGACGTCCTGATCGTCCTCGATAACTAACACTCGCATGACGGAACTCTAGCAGACGACCCGCGCGCCCGGGAAACATGAAAATTGTTTAACCCGTCCGCAATCCTCGGGCAAGACGGGGTTGGGTAGGGTGGTTTCCAAGCCGAACAGGCCACTGCACAGTAACAGGAGAACACTGAATGACGATTCGTCAATCGATCCCGACCCGGCGCCTGCCCGCTGTTGCACTTGTAGCCGCGATGGTGCTGGCTCCGATTGCCGGAACAATGAGCGCGCAAGCCGCAAACGAGCGGCCGCAGTTTGCCGACCTGATCGAGACGAACATTCCGGCAGTCGTCAACATCCGGACCGCCATGGCCGCCACTGCCGGCGGGCCGCGGATGCAGTCCCCGCACGGAAACATGCAGGGCACACCGTTCGACGAATTTTTCCGCCGCTTTTTCGAACAGGCACCACGGTCGCCCCATGGGTCGCAGGGTCCGGCGATCGGACAAGGCTCCGGATTCCTGGTTTCGGCTGAAGGTCATGTCGTGACCAATAATCACGTCATCGAGGACGCGGCCGAAATCAGCGTTATCACCAACGACGGGGAAACCTATGTAGCGAAGCTGGTCGGTACCGATCCGCGCACCGATCTCGCTCTGCTCAAAATCGATGCGGATGAACCTTTCCCCTACGTCGAATTCGGCGACTCCGACAAGGCGCGGACCGGTGACTGGATCGTCGCGATCGGTAATCCGTTCGGTCTCGGCGGTAGCGCCACCGCCGGCATCATTTCCGCGCGCGGTCGCGATCTTCAGGCCGGACCTTACGATGACTTTATCCAGATCGATGCGCCGATCAATCGCGGCAATTCCGGCGGTCCGGTATTCAACACCGATGGCGAGGTTATCGGCGTCAACACGATGATCTATTCACCGAACGGCGGCAACGTCGGCATCGGCTTTGCCATCCCCTCCGCTCAGGTGACCGATATCGTCGCCGACCTCCAGGCAAACGGTAGCGTCCAGCGCGGCTGGCTCGGCGTACAGATTCAGGGTCTGAACGAGGAAATCGCCGCAAGTCTCGGGCTGGAGGGCAACAAGGGCGCACTGATCGTCGACGTCCAGGCTGACAGCCCTGCCGAGAAAGGCGAACTGAAGTCCGGCGACGTGGTACTCGACTTCGATGGCACCGACATCGAAACGGTCCGCGATCTGACCCGACTGGTCGCGAAAACGCAGGCTGACGACAGCGTGGAAATTGGTGTGTGGCGAGATGGCAAGCGACGCGAACTGGATGTGCGTATTGGCGCGCTCGAACCAGAACCTTCACAGGTAGCCAACGCGAGTCAGTCCAGCCACGGCAAGCTCGGGCTTGAATTATCGCCGCTGACCCCGGACGCACGGCGCCAGTTCCGCATCCCCGATGAAGTGGAAGGCGCGCTGGTTGTCAGGGTCGACCCGCAAGGCCCCGCCGCAAGCAAAGGCGTGCGGCCGGGCGACGTGATTTCGATGGTCGGCCAGCAGCCGGTTGCAACGCCGAAAGATGTGCGCAAGCAGCTCGACTCCGCGATCGATGCCGAGCGCGATCATGTACTGATGCGAATCGAACGCAATGGCGGCGCAAGATTCGTCGCGATGAAACTCGCCTAAACGGCAAAAGAATTGCGGGGACCCCGCGCGACCCCCCCTTGTCGCGTCCCGCAAAAGCATCGACCTCCCCCTCGATGCGGCATGGCCGGCTCCCAATCGGAGCCGGTTTTTTTTGC
>PKUM01000171.1 GCA_002868855.1 Chromatiales bacterium
CCAATTGAGCTACGGGCGCGACACGGTTGATTGTATGTGACTGGCATCCCTGCCTCAGCAAATCGTTCTTCTCCAGCACCTGCCCGTCCATCCATGGCCGGGCGTTCGCTCAGGAATCAGGGTAGAGGCACGCAAGCGCCGAGCCCAACAATTGCAAACCCGTCGCTCGCCACCGCCATGACCATGGTGCCCTCGGGATCCATGATTGAAATGGTCCAGCCAGCACCATCGCGGATTTCTGACTCACCGTCTTCGATGCCGGAGAGAATCAGCTTGCCGTCCAGGGCTGCTTCCATGTGCTCAATTTTGGAGCTTTGCCCGGAGTCCATACCAGCCCTGGTAATCGTCTTGTTTTTGAAATCGATATTCAGGTGACTGAATCCGTCCACCTGGTCCGGTGTAACCGCCATGCAGGCATTCGGCGCGTCGCATTCGAACAACTGGTGCACCGAGCATAGCAGCGGCGTCTTACCGTCGAAAAAGCTTGCGGACGATACTGTAGTAACCATCGCCATCAGCCCCGTGAAAACAATCCCTTTGATAATTGACTTCATGCTGCTGACCTCCTAGCGGACGGTGTAGTTGCGGGCTTCCATACACGCGATAAATGCACGGTTCCAGTTGCTGCGTTGACGCTGGTAATTCTCGCTCTCGCGGCGAGCCCAATCATCCTGTCTCTGGTTACTCTCAGCGCGTTTCATGCCACCAATAGGCCCCCCGCCGGCTGCGCCCGCTCTCAAGCCCTTCTTGGTATTACCCGTCACCGCACCGACGGCGCCGCCAAGCAATGCGCCACGCGCAGCGCCGCCGACTACCCCGCCCTCTTGTTTTGGCGGTGCGGTACTTGCTTTAGGCACCGCCATCGGATCAAAACCGGTCCGATCGCGCGCATCCCGTTGACACTGGAACTCGTCCTGATCCTGCTGGTCCTGGCTCTGACCCTCATTCGGGAATACGAACAATTCCTGCCCGTGAGCGAAGGATGTCAGGGCCAGGAACACTATCAAACTCGTCAGTTTTCCCATAGCTCGCTCCTAATAATAGGCGTATTTCGGTGGTTTAATTGGCTTGGAAATCGTCGATTCGGCAAGCATCGAAGAAGGCGCCGCAACCACACCGGTATAATACCGCCGATATCGCGCATTATGGCATTGCATGCGAACGCGTTTTCCGTATGCGATTAACAGGCCGAGTTTCCCCTACATCCGATGATCCGAGCGACCTCAGTTTCGCAACGGCTCAGACAAACCGCATTACCAGGAACACGCCGACCATCGTAAACCCGATTGCGAGTTTTGCCGCGGCGCCAATTATCAGGCCAAGAGTCGCTCCGACACCTGCCCGGCTGGCCGCATGCAGGCCGCGCTGGGTCGAAAGCTCGCCGATGACCGCGCCGACAAACGGCCCGAGCAGTACGCCGGCGAGGCCGAAAAAGATTCCGACGACGGCACCGAGCGCGGCGCCTATGACCGCGCGATTCGACGCGCCATATCGTTTCGCACCGAATGCCCCGGCGATAAAGTCCACCAGGTAGGCCACCACCGTTAGTATGCCGAGCGCGGTCAGCGTACCCGCGCCGATATAGACGAAGTCCTCGGCCCAGGCGGCGAACAGCAGCCCGGCGAACAGCAATGGCGGCCCAGGCAACGCCGGCAGAACCAGTCCGGCCAGACCGATCACGATCAGAACGATGGCGAGCAGCCATAAAAGAATCGTCGCTGTCACAACCCCACTCCGGGCATCCAAGGCAAGCTTCCAGAAGAGTTCATGGTATCGCGACGGAGATTGCCAGGAGTAATTGCGCTGCAAAATACAGCGGAAGCCCAAGCAGGCGATTGACAAAGCCCGGAGTGACGAAGCGATCACGTGCGACGAACAGATCCGACACCCAGAACAACGCGGCGCCAAGCACGATTATCGGAGCGGGTGCATGGACATGGGTGGCAATGGCGGCCGCAAGCATCACCGTAATTACGACAATGTAGAAGCGTACCGCGGCATTCAGGGTTGCCGGCACCTGACCGGCCAGCCAGCGCCAGACCGCAAATCCCGGCACGGCAAGCACAAAGACGGCGATAAGGAACGCCCACCAGCTTACGCCCCTGACCAGAAACGCTACGACAAACGCGATGTGGGCGGAAAGAAAGGCAAGAATGCCGGCGCGAAATACCGCCGGCCGGGCTTTAGGGATCAAGAGCACATCGCCGCACCACGACAACAGCAACGCGATCAGCACCGCGACGCCATAAGCGCTGGAGGTGGCATCATGCGCCAGCGCTATCCAGATATAGGCGGCGGCGGCTACCGGCTTGAACGCCCACACGCCGGACGTTGACTGGCGTTGCTCGGCCAGCAGGAGGCCAGCAAGCGAAACTCCTCCGATACTGAGCGGTATCGTCAATTCAGGTGCCATGCCGCCTCCGGTTATTGCCCCGATTCCGGGCCCGAGGATAACGCGGTTGCGCAATTTTCACCGGCTTGACGGTCCGCCGCGGCGATATTTTCCAGGCTGAAAACGGTTCGCGTGCCGAATCTGGTCGAAACGAACTCCTTCCAGGCATCATGAAAAAGCAGTAATTAATATATTTTTCAGCAAGTTATCAACAAATTAGGTGTTACGAGGCGATTTTCGGCGAAACAACATTGCGGTAAGTCAAGCTTGTATTTGCTGCACCGCAACATATAGTGATTATCGGGACCTGACGCTGACCGAATAGTCAGCGAGGAGGTAAATAAAATGACCCTCTACGTATGGTTTTGGATCGTAACGCCCACGCTGCTGGCAACCTTTACGCTGGCGCTTCTGGCCAAGCGAAAAGTGCGCCGGTGCAGAGATTTCCGTCTCTCGCATCAAGGCAGCACGTAACCAAAACTCAACGGCCCCACCCCGGCCCCGCTTCGGCGGGGCCGGTCTTTCCTTTGATCCGGCGCGGCCGGTCAGCCCCGTCCCGCCTGCGCTCAGCAGAATTGGCCAGGCTCACCTGCTGAGCCGGCGGGCTGCGAGACTGCGCCGCATGGATGATCTCTTGATAAGCCTGTTCTCGTTGACGTTGTTCTGCGCCGCACCGTGGGTGCTGGCAGCGGCCGTAGAGCGACTGCTGGATTCGCTTTGAGCCTGCCGGCGGGCCCCTACCACGCCCCAGGACTCGCTACAGACCCGAATTCAGGCCCTCGCGTGTCGCCTGATCCCAGCCACGATATCGGTATTATGTCAAAGCAATTCTGGGATACATGTCGCGCTACCGGAGCGGGCATCGTCTATAGTTAACGGCGACCCAGGCGGCCAGGATGCCACCGAGCTTGAGATTTTTCGCCCTCACAATCGCGGCGCTCTGCATTTTTCTCGGCACATGCAGCGAGCCGCCCCCACTGACTGAGCAGATACAGTATCGCGGCACATTGCGCGTGATCACCCGCAACAGTCCAGTGACCTATTACATTGGCCCCGGCGGTCCAATGGGTCCTGAATACGAGCTGGCGCGGGATTTTGCCGAGGGCCTTGGCGTCAAGCTCGAATTGATGGTGGCCGACAGCATCGAGGACATCGTTCCGGCAGTCGAAAGCGGCCAGGCAGACATTGCCGCGGCCGGGCTGGCCATTACAGCGGGGCGCGGTCAGCAGGTGGCGTTCGGCCCGACATACGATGAAGTCAGCGAGCACCTCATCTACAAACTGAACACAGGTCGCCCGCGGACCCTGGATGACGTCGTCGGCGCACGGCTCGAGGTCGCTGCCGGCAGCAATCATGCCGAAACCCTGGAACGGTTGCGCGACACCCACCCCGACCTGGTGTGGATAGAGAATCCGGTGGCGGAAAACGAGGAGTTGCTGGTCGCAGTTTCCACCGGCGAGATCGACTACACGCTGGCCGATTCCAACGAATTCGCGGTCAGCCAGCTGTTTCACCCGGAACTGCGAATCGCGCTTGACCTGGAAAAAGACCGCCGCCTGGCCTGGGCCTTCGTCAAACAGCGCGACCAAAGCCTCGTCGCAGCCGCGCGCCGATACTTCGACCGGGTCCACGAGTCCGGCATGATGACCGATCTCAAAGAACGCTATTTCGGTCATGCCCAGGATTTCGACTACGTCGGCACCCGCGCATTCCTGCGCGATATCAACCGCAAGCTCCCCCAATATCGCTACCTGTTCGAACAGGCAGCGCAATCGTCCGGGGTCAACTGGCGATTGCTCGCGGCGATCGGATACCAGGAGTCGCACTGGAACCCGACCGCAACCTCGCCGACCGGCGTGCGCGGCATGATGATGCTGACCGAGGCAACCGCGGGCCAGCTGGGTATCGAGGACCGTCTCGACCCGAGCCAGAGCATCGTCGGCGGGGCGCGATATTTCGTGCGCGTCAAACGCAAAATACCCGAGCGCATCGCCGAACCGGACCGCACTTTCATGGCGCTGGCGGCGTACAACGTAGGCTTCGGCCATCTTGAGGATGCGCGCATCATTACCCAGATTCGCGGCGGCAACCCGGACGAATGGCTCGAGGTCCGTGGCAACCTCCCGCTTCTGGCCGAGAAAAAATGGTATTCGCGGGTCAAGCGCGGCTATGCGCGCGGCTGGGAACCGGTCAACTACGTCGACAATATTCGCAACTACCTGAGCATTCTCGAGTGGAAAGTTCCCGATGAACGGATCAAACAGGCAAGCCGAAATATCAGCACTACAGCTCCCGTGAGTAGCGACACCGGCTAGCCGATTTCCCTGCGTGCGAATAGCCCTCGTATCAATCCCGCGCGCGTTTCGTTAAAACCCATCAAGACAAGTGTTTTTGCTGCGCCGCAACGCAGTTTCTGATGTGTCCGGACAGCCTTTGCAAATTCTTGCACTTCCTCACATAAAGAGCGTAGGCTTAGTCCGATATGGGTCTTTCGACCCTAGCAATACCGCTATAAAAAATCTTAAGGAGTAAATCCATGCGGATGTGGTACTTGCCGGCGCTGGCATTCTCGGCGCTTGTATTAGGGGGATGCGACACCGATGGCGATACTGGCGTCAATGTCGAGCAAAAACCGACCAGTGGTTTTGTCGTGCGCTACGTTCCGACATTGCAAAATCGCGACCAGGTTCCCTATCCCAACGATATTTTCCTTGCGGGCAGCACGGACGGGACTTTAAACATTCCCGGAACGCTGTCGGGCACCGACAGCGGGGGTGTCAATCTCCCGGCGGTCAACGAAGTCGATGGCTACTCGATCAACGCGACCGTAAAGGTCACGATGAGC
Source organism: Chromatiales bacterium (assembly GCA_002868855.1). Classification (GTDB taxonomy): domain Bacteria; phylum Pseudomonadota; class Gammaproteobacteria; order Steroidobacterales; family BM003; genus BM003. Next base: position 5,238 of record PKUM01000171.1, read on the forward strand.
GGGCCGATCGACATCGCCTCGATCGTACCTTACCTGCCGACCAGCGCGCAGGACCCGACACCAGCGATTCCGAATCCTAACCTGTTTATCCTGGACACCAACCAGGGATTACCATTGATTCCGCTGGTACCTGGTGTGACGGACGCGATTGCGCAATACACCTACCGCCTTTTGGCGGCCAGCGATGCCAATGGAGAAATACTCGAGATCGTGCCGCTGGTGCCGTTGAATCCCGATACCACGTACGCGTTTTATACGATTTCGGGAATTCTCGATACTTCGGGAAATGTCCTGACCGCGGACAACCAGTTCGCCGAGATTCGCGACGCCTATCTGGCCGGCGAATCGCTGGATAATCCCGCGCTCGAGGGCATCAAGGACCAAGCGGTCGGACCGTTGCTCGACGCCGCGATTGGCCTGCTTGGAATCCCGGGACCGGCGATTGCATGTGCCTGGAGCGCCACGACGCTGTCAGTCAGCGACAGCCTCGACTGGATCGCAGAGAACGCTACACCGCAACCAATCCTCGCACAGTTCACGGGCCTCAACACCAGCGATGCGATTCCGCAGCTACCCGGAATTGCCGATATCTACGCCGGCTTCATGGACACTCCCTACTACCTGGACGCGCAGGATCCTTACGGCCGAGGATGGCTTGGCGCGGGCGGTACCAGCCTGACCCGGTTCAATCCGATTCCGGAACAAACCTCGGTGCAGAGAGTCCCGCTGCTGGCGACCGTGCCGAATGCGGGCAGTGGTCAGGCCAAGCCGGCGGAAGGCTGGCCGGTAATTATCTACCAGCACGGCATCACAAGCGATCGCACCTCTGCATTGCCGATCGCCGATAGCTTCGCGCAGGCCGGATTCGTGGTGATCGCGATCGATCTTCCGTTGCATGGCATTGTCTGCCCGACTGACGATCTCGGTTGCAATCCGTTCCTGGTACCACCGGGCAACGAGGCGAACATCATCGAGCGTAACTTCTACCTAGACATCTTCAATAACACGACGTTCGAGCCGGTACCCGATGGCATTATCGACAGCGGCGCACAGGCTTTCGTCGTGAGCCTTACGACCCCGTTCGTCGGTCGTGATTTCCTGCGCCAGGGTGCGTCAGACCTGATCACGCTGACGCGTAGCCTAGGCCTGGTCGATCTCTACGGAGACCTGGCGCCTGATCTGGATACGAGCCGTGTGCACTACCTGGCCGTCTCATTCGGGACTTTCGTGGGCTCCTCTTTCCTCGGCGTCGAGGACAGCATGGCCACGGCGACGATGTCGCATCCGGGTGGTCCGGGCTCACTCGGGCTCCTGATCAGTGACGACGCGAAGGTCTTTGGCGTTCCGCTTCAACAGGGGCTCGCGGCCAGCGGGATCGTCAAGGGCACGTTGAATTACGACCAGTTCGTGCGCGACTGGCAAACGGTGATTGATGCCGGCGATCCGATTTCCTACGCGGCGGCGGCGGCTGGCAATTCGCCGATATACGCGCATCAGGTATTATTCGACCAGGCGGTCGTAAACGAGGCGACAGTGGCCTGGTCCCGGGCGGCGGGCCTCACTGAGGCGACCGTGCCGGGCGCGGCAGACCCTGCCGGCATCAGGGCTCTTGTAACATTCGATCAGGGCGGGCATGCCTCGATCCTAAACCCAAGTGCCGAGGTGAGGGATGTCGATACGGGCGACCTGTTATCGCCGCCCAATCCATTGGTCACGGTCGAGATGCAGACCCAGGCCGTCAGTTTTGCCGTCACCAACGGCACGCAACTGCCGATCACCTGTACCGGTAGCGATTGCTGAAACGGCAATTTGCAACGGAACAAGAGGGGCGGCTTCGGCCGCCCTTTTTTTTGTGGTGTCTAACCGGCGGCAGACCAACCGGCCAAGAGCGCCTGCATCGCCATGCGGACGTATCTCTGCTTCGGCCTAACAATGTTGTGTGAATGACCGTCGAACGCGGCCCGCCGATCCTGCCAGTATGTATGCGTCTAGCGACGCGCGCTGAAAAAGGCCTGCAATAATGCCGCGCTCTCATTCGCCAGCACGCCGCCAACCACCTCGATTCGGTGGTTTAGTGCGTCATTACAGGCGAGATCGAACACCGAGCCGGCGGCGCCGGTTCTCGGGTCGCTTGCCGCATAGACGAGCCGCTCGATTCGAGCATGCACCATTACGCCAGTGCACATCCTCAACGCCGCGCAAGGAAAAAGGCTCTCAGCAGCGCAGCGCTTTCGTCAGCGAGAACTCCACTCTCGACTTCGAGCCTGTGGTTGAGCTCCTCGCTGCGAACGAGATCGAAAACCGAGCCGGCCGAGCCGGTGCGCGGATCGGCGGCAGCAAATACCAGCCGCCCGACACGCGCATGCACCATCGCCCCCGCGCACATCGGGCACGGCTCGAGCGTCACATAGAGCGTCGTGCCCGGCAGGCGGTAGTTTTCGACGCTTGCAGCAGCGCCTCGCAATGCCACGATTTCCGCATGGGCGGTCGGATCGCAACTGGAAATGGGTTGATTGAAACCCTCAGCGACAATCTCGCCATCCTTCACCAGAACCGCGCCGACCGGCACCTCGCCCTCCGCCTCGGCAGCGCGCGCCAGCTGCAAGGCTCGCCGCATGAACCGGACATCGTCATCGGCCGTCGTCATTGCCCCGTCACCAGACCGACCTCTCCGTTGCCAACACCCATATGAAATCCAAAAGCCCGGTCCGATGTTTCGCGACGACTGTCTGCTGCGGAGGAGCGAATCATCGGACCGGGCTCTTGGCCCGTCCCGTCGTTAATCCGAAACAATCCGCGGACGGAGTTCAATTCCGGCGGATGCCGTTGGCGCAGTGCGAGAACCCAGCTGCAACTGTTGCCGAGTATTGCGCCCAATCATCGCGGCGCCGATGGCGCGCGTCACTCCCACTCGATTGTAAACAATCCGTTTTTATCTCTTATATGCAATGGCATATTTTCCTGCCAAACGGTAAAACCATGAAAAATACCATGCCCGGAAATTGCTGCGAATCGAGAGATCTTTTTTTTCAAACCGGCATCACATCCCTTACCGTGTCAAGTACATCTACGCAGCCTTCATCTTCACGGTTTTTCCAATCCGAGCCAGCATATTGACCAGTTTGTCAATGGTAAACTTGTCAATCTTGCCGCGAATCAGATCACTGATTCTTGGCTGGTGAACACCAAACATCTCTGCAGCTTCTTTCTGACTGAGCTCTTCATCCTCGATATACTGACGCAGTGTAATCATCAATTCTGAACGAATCTTCAGGTTCTGCGCCATCGCCGGGTCATCCTCCAGCGCCTCAAATACATTGCGGTAACCTTTTGAAATCGTCATGGCTGTTTCCTCTGTTCTGCCAACGCTTTGTACCTGGCTTTTGCCAGATCTATATCCGCGTTACGTGTTTTCTGCGTCTTCTTTTGAAATGCATGCAATACGTAAACTGCCTCTTCGAATCGAGCGACATAGATCACCCGGTAAATACCGTTCTTGTCCTTGATCCGGATTTCAACAGCCCCTGCACCAACGGTTTTCATTGGCTTCCAATCGCTTGGCAGCAACCCGGCCTGGACATTACTGAGCTCAAAACCCGCTTCCCGACGTGCGCCTGCCGGGAATTGCCTGAGATCGTCCAATGAGCTGCCCACAAAGCGCACGTCTTTCATAAACGCCATTATACAAAATTTTATATTTATATAAAGCCTTATATGTTGCTGCCTGTCGGACTTCGGACAAGACACGCTGGGTTCCGAATACCATGAACAGCGCAGCACACATGGCGTGGTATTGGATCACCGCGCTGATATTGAGTGCGGCAATACCATTGGAAAATGGTACTAACTGCTTGCCGATGCTTGCCAGTACCAGATGATGCCAGACAGAAATAAAGATAACTTATTGATTTTTCGAGCTAACTTCGTCTTGATACCTGCAGGTGCCAGCCAGTGCCAGATCTGTGCTACTCCCACTCGATCGTAGCTGGCGGTTTCCCGGAAATGTCGTAGGTGACGCGCGAGATACCATCGATTTCGTTGATGATCCTGCGCGAAACATGATCGAGGAAGTCGTACGGCAGATGGGCCCAGTGCGCGGTCATGAAATCGACCGTCTCGACCGCGCGCAACGCGATTACGTAGTCGTAGCGTCGCCCGTCACCCATCACACCGACGCTGCGGACCGGCAGGAACACCGCGAACGCCTGGCTGACCTTGTCGTACAGATCCCACTTGCGCAGTTCGTTTATGAAAATGTCGTCAGCGAGCTGCAGCGGCCTGACAAACTCGGGCCGAACCTCGCCGAGGATGCGGACGCCGAGACCCGGACCGGGGAACGGATGGCGGTAAACCATCTGGTGCGGCAGCCCCAGTTCGAGACCAATGCGCCGCACTTCGTCCTTGAACAGCTCGCGCAGCGGCTCGACCAGCTTCAGCGTCATCGTCTCGGGCAGTCCGCCGACGTTGTGATGCGACTTGATCACGTGGGCTTTGCCGGTCTTCGACCCGGCCGACTCGATTACATCCGGATAAATCGTGCCCTGAGCAAGCCATGCGACATCACGTAATTTTTCTGCTTCCTCATCGAAAATTTCGATGAAAAGCCGGCCAATTATCTTGCGTTTCTGCTCCGGGTCGCTGACGCCCTCGAGCGCACTGAGAAAGCGGTTGCCGGCATTGACCCGTATGACCTTGATGCCGAAGTGCTCGGCAAACGTCGCCATCACCTGGTCACCCTCATGGTGGCGCAACAGGCCATTGTCGACAAACACACAGGTCAGCTGGTCCCCGATCGCGCGATGCAACAGCGCCGCGACCACCGATGAGTCGACGCCGCCGGACAATCCCAGCAGCACCTTGTCACCACCGACCATTTCTCTCACGCTTGCGACGCTGTCGGCCACGATGTTGCCCGGCGTCCAGTCGCTGCCACAACCACAAATCTCGTGGAGAAACCGTTCGAGTATTCGCGTGCCCTGCCTGGTGTGCGTGACTTCCGGGTGGAACTGCAAACCGTAGAAACGCCGGCCCTCGTCGGCCATGCCGGCAAGCGGAGCGCTGTCGGTGCTGGCGATCGGTACAAAGCCCTCGGGCAGGCGCTCGACCCGATCGCCGTGACTCATCCATACATCGAGCAGACCACGGCCCGCGTCATCGAGATCGTCCTCGATGTCGTCGAGCAACGCCGAAGCGGAATCGACGCGGACCCTCGCATAGCCGAATTCGCGATGCGCGGAGCTGGCGACCTCGCCGCCCAGTTTGTCCGCCATGGTCTGCATGCCGTAACAGATACCGAGTACGGGCACGCCAAGATCGAAAACCGCGGAATCGACGTCGGGGGTGGCCTCGAGGGTCACGGATTCAGGTCCGCCGGACAAGATGACACCGTTGGCACCGAAATCGCGAATTCCGTCCTCACCCAGGTCCCAGCCATGAATCTCGCAGTAGACGCCGGCCTCGCGAACCCGGCGAGCGATCAACTGGGTGTACTGCGAACCGAAATCCAGAATCAGAATACGTTCAGCGTGTATGTCCTGCACGGCATAGTCTCTTTCGCCTTGCGGCGATCAGGCGTTCGCGGCGGTCGCCGCCATTCAGTCGAGGCGGTAATTGGGCGCTTCTTTGGTGATCGTCACATCATGCACATGACTCTCGCGCATCCCGGAACCGGTTATCCGCACAAAGGTCGGCTTGGTGCGCAGTTCCTCGATATCGTTGCAACCGGTATAACCCATTGCGGCACGCAGTCCACCGGCCATCTGATGGACGATAGTCAGCAGGCTGCCCTTGTAGGGAACACGCCCCTCGATACCCTCCGGGACCAGTTTTTCGAGTTCCTCGGTTGCATCCTGGAAATAGCGATCCTTGGAGCCGTGCTGTTGCGACATTGCGCCGAGCGAGCCCATGCCGCGGTAACTCTTGTAGGAGCGGCCCTGGTACAACTCGACTTCACCCGGAGATTCCTCGGTGCCGGCAAACAAGCCGCCAATCATTACCGCATGCGCGCCCGCGACGATCGCTTTCGCAACGTCACCGGAGTAGCGGATGCCACCGTCCGAGATAATCGGGATACCGCTGTCGGCGAGCTCCGCGGCGATTCCGGCAACCGCGCTGATTTGCGGCACACCGACCCCGGCGACCACCCGGGTGGTGCAGATGGAACCGGGACCGATGCCTACCTTTACCGCATCCGCACCAGCGTCCACCAGCGCCCTGGCGGCCTGTGGCGTCACGATATTGCCGCCGATGACCGGAAGCTGGGTAAATGCCTGCTTGATCCTCCTGACCCGATCGAGCACACCCTTGCTGTGGCCGTGCGAGGTATCGACCACGATGACATCGACCCCGGCCTCGACCAGGGCCTCGACGCGCTCGTCCGTGTCGGCGCCGGTGCCTACGGCGGCACCAACCCGCAGCGCGCCACGGTCGTCCTTGCAGGCGAGCGGGAAATCGGTCGCTTTCTGGAAATCCTTGGCGGTGATCATGCCGCGCAGCCGAAACGCGTCGTCAGTCACCAGGACCTTTTCGATTCGATGCTTGTGCAGCAACATCAGGACTTCGTCCTTGTCAGCGCCTTCCTTGACCGTCACCAGGCGGTCTTTCGGCGTCATGACCGCAGAGACCGGTGCATCGAGCTGGGTCTCATAGCGCAGATCGCGGTTGGTGACGATGCCGACGAGGTCTTCGCCCTCGACGACGGGCACACCGGAAATATTCTTCTCCCGGGTCAGCAGCATCACGTCGCGGATCGTGCGATCCGGACCAACGGTGATCGGGTCGCTGATAACCCCGCTTTCGTACTTCTTGACCCGGCGGACCTCGCGGGCCTGCGTTTCGCCCGTCATATTCTTGTGAATAATCCCGAGCCCGCCTTCCTGGGCGAGGGTTATCGCCAGGCGCGATTCAGTCACAGTGTCCATCGCCGCGGAAAGCAGCGGCAGGTTCAGCACGATATCTGCGGCGAGGCGGCTGCTGAGGGATACGTCGCGGGGCAGAATTTCGGAATAATCCGGCCGAAGTAGGACGTCATCGAAGGTGAGGGCTTCTTCCCTGGCGATACGCATGGCCGCTCCTGCCGCTGGTTCAGATAAACGGACAATTTTACGCCTCCACCAGACTGCGGTCCAGACGGAGCCTGCCCGAAATATATATTCGCGGCCCCGATATGGCGCGGTTATGATCGGCGGCATGATCGAGAAAACCGCTCAATACTCCCCTTCCGGGCGTGAGGTCTATACCGTCTCCCGCCTCAATGCGGAGGCGCGCCTGTTACTGGAATCCGGTCTTCCGATGCTGTGGCTCGAGGGCGAGATGTCGAATCTCGCGCGACCGGCATCGGGTCATATGTATTTCAGCCTGAAAGACGATCGCGCCCAGATTCGTTGCGCGATGTTCCGTCAGCACAACCGGAATATCCGGTTCACGCCGCGCAACGGTCAGCATCTGCGGGTTCGGGGCCGGGTCAGCCTCTACGAGGCGCGCGGCGAATTCCAGCTGATCGTCGAACAGATGGAGGACGCAGGCGAAGGCGCGTTGCGGGCAAGGCTCGAAGCACTGCAAGCCAAACTTGCCGCGGAGGGCCTGTTCGAGGAATCGGCAAAACGCCCTCTGCCCGCGGTGCCCCAGCGAATCGGCGTCGTGACCTCGCCCAGCGGCGCCGCGATCCGCGACGTTCTGAATATACTCGGGCGGCGTTTTCCGGCGGTGCCGGTCAGAATTTATCCGGTACCCGTGCAGGGCGAGGAAGCCGCACCGCGCATTGCCGCAGCACTCGATCTGGCGACGAGACGGCGTGACTGCGACGTGATCATTCTCACCCGCGGCGGCGGCTCGCTCGAAGATCTCTGGGCGTTCAACGAGGAAATCGTCGTTCGCGCCATCCATGCCTGCGACATTCCGCTGATCAGCGCGGTCGGCCATGAGGTAGACGTCACGCTGTCCGACCTGGCGGCCGATCTACGGGCACCGACACCGTCGGGCGCTGCCGAACTCGCGGTGCCGGATGCGGCCTCATGGAGCGTTCAGCTGCGTCAGTCGATGAGCCGCCTGCACCAGCTCGCGAGGCGCCGGATTGCGCGGGACAGCGAAAAAACCGGCTGGCTGGGCAAACGGCTGGATCAGCGCAACCCGCGCAGGGTATTGCAACAGAACGGGCAAACCCTCGACGAACTCGACCGGCGCTTGCAGCGCGCTCAACGTCAACTGATCGAAACGCGCGCGGCGCGGCTGCGGGAACGAGTCGCTCACCTCGAACGCCTGTCGCCGGGCGCCACCATCCAGCGCCGTGTCGAGGCACTGTCGGCGCTAAGTCACCGGCTGGTCGGATCGATGCGGCGACGGCTTGAAGATTCCGCCGCCGGCCATGCGAGCGCTGCCCGCGCGCTCCATGCCGTCAGCCCGCTCGCTACGCTCGAGCGCGGCTATGCCATCGTGTTCGATGCGGATGGGCGAGCGCTGCATTCAGCCAGGGGTCTGAATATCGGCGATGCGCTCGAAGTTCGGGTCGCCGACGGCAATTTCGGCGTCAAGGTCTCGCGAACCGGGAAAAAGCCGTGAATCTCGCGAGCGTCATCTGCCTCGTGGCTGCGTTGACGCTGCAAGGTGCGACGGCGGCGGCGCAAGACCTGCCCGCATCATCCCCGACACCCGGCGGCATCGCGGTCGTCGATCTCGGGCCTGCCGACACTGCCGGCACCGTACGCGCGTTTTTCGGCGAACGACGGGTCATGGTCACTGGTCATGGCGGCCGACTGTTCGCAATCGTCGGTATCGCGCTCGACACCGAACCCGGCGCCGCGACCCTGCTGCTCGATCACGATGGACGGGACTCCGAAGTACCGTTCGAGATTTCCGACCGATCCTATGAGACGCAGCACATCACCGTTGCAAACCGGCGCCAGGTCGACCCGAATCCTGACGACCTCGAACGAATCGGCACGGAAAAGAAACGCATCGACGCGGCGCTCCGGGCATGGAGCGACTCCGCGCCGCAACTGAACCTGTTAGTGCCGGTCGAGGGCCGGCGCAGCAGCGCTTTCGGTCTGCGCCGGTTCTTCAATGAGCAGCCGCGCCGGCCACACAGCGGGATCGACATCGCGGCTGCCAGCGGCACCCCGATACGCGCCGCTGCAGCCGGTCGCATCGTCGAAACCGGCGACTTTTTCTTCAACGGGAAAACCGTATTCATCGACCATGGCCAGGGGCTGGTCACGATGTATTGCCACATGGACGAAATCGACGTCGCCGCGGGCGATACGATCGCGCGTGGCGCGATCATCGGAGCGGTTGGCAGCAGCGGCCGCGTGACCGGGCCGCATCTGCACTGGAGCGTAAGCCTCAACGGCGCAATGGTGGATCCGGACCTGCTGCTCGACAACCCGGATCAGGGCTAGTCGATTCGCAAAATACCGCGACGGTCCGGCGCCAAAGCCCGGCGTTGAGCTAGTCGAAAAAGTCGGCGATAACGGGGCGAAACCGGTCCATGTCCGCCAGGAACGAATCGTGGCCCTGGATCGAATCCAGCGCTTCGAAACTCACCTCGCGATCGTCACGCCGGAGACCTTCAGCGATTTCGCGTTGCTGCGCCAGCGGGAACAGAAAATCCGTTTCGACCCCCATCACCAGAGCTCGCTTCACGTCGACACGGCCCAGTCCGGCCGCAACCGAACCGCCATGTTCGGCGGCATCGAAAAGATCCATTGCGCGCGACAGGTACAGATAGCAATTGGGATCGAACTGGCCGGTAAATTTTGCCGCATGGGCCTCGAGATAACTCTCAACCTCGAAGTCGATGCAGAACGGATCGCCGCTTTTGCGTTCTTCGGCGATTCGCTCGCGGCCAAATCGCTGCTGCCACTCGCCCGCAGAGCGGTAACTGATCATGCCGAGCTTGCGCGCCAGACGCATGCCCATGATCGGCCCTTCGCCGAGCGGATAGTTGCCGCCGTGCCAGTCCGGATCACTACGAATGATCTCACGCTGCAACGAGCGCAATGCGATCGCGAACGGCGTGGCTCGTGGCGCCGACGAAATGAGAACAAGGTTGTCGCTGTAGCCCGGAAACATCATCGCGAACGCGAGCGCGCTCATGCCGCCCATCGAGGGCCCGACAATACTGTGCAGCTTCCAGATACCGAGACACGGCAATGCCATGTAGGCCGATTGCGCGATGTCCTCGACCGTCAGCACCGGGAAACTGAGACGGTACGGCTGATCCGTTCCCGGGATGCAGGTATCCGGTCCGGTCGAGCCGAAGCAGCTGCCGAGAGAATTGAAACAGATCACGTAATAACGGTTGGTATCGATCGGCCGGGACGGCCCGACCATCTCCTCCCACCAGCCGGGTGACGGGTCTTCCGGCGAAGAGGTCACGTGCGCCGACGGCGACAGACCCGTGAATATCAGGACGGCATTGTCACCGCGCTCATTGAGCTCGCCCCAGGACTCGTAAGCGAGTTGCACCTGCTTCAGTTCGCCGCCGCGATGCATATGCAAAGTCTGGGGCAATCGTATCGTTTTGCGCGCTGCGCTCATCGTCTGCGTCCGCTTTCGTTTCGATGCCAGCCAACTGGCCTGCTTTGCCGCTGTAGCCTGAACATGCCTATCGGCCCTTTTTCTTGATGTGTTGGATCATACGCCGGCGCTTCCGTTCCTGCCGCGGCGTCAGCTTGTTGCGGCGGCCGGCAAACGGATTTTCGCCGGAGCGGAACTCCATGCGGACCGGGGTGCCGAAAAGATCGAACGCCTCGCGAAACGTTCGCGCCAGGTAGCGTTGATAGGATTGCGGCAGCCGATCGACCTGGTTGCCGTGTACGACGATTACCGGCGGATTGCGCCCGCCCTGGTGCGCATAGCGCAATTTTATCCTTCGCCCGTGCACGATCGGCGGCTGGTGCTGGGTCACCGCCTTTTCCAGGACACGGCTCAGGGCCGGTGTCGACAGATCGCTCATCGCGGCAGCAAAAGCCTGGTTCACCGATGCGAACAAATCGCCCACACCGCTGCCGTGCAGTGCCGAGATAAAGTGCAGCCGGGCAAAATCGACGAACGGCAATTTGAGCTCGAGGTCGCGCCTGACGTCGTCGCGTTGCTCCTGCTCGAGTCCGTCCCACTTGTTCACCGCCAGCACCAGCGCGCGGCCGCGATCGATAACGAGACCGGTCAATGCCGCGTCCTGATCGGTAACCCCTTCCTGGCCGTCGTACAGGACCACGACCACGTTGGCGCGATCGATGGCCTGCAGCGTTTTTACCGCGCTGAACTTCTCGATCGCCTCGCTTACCCGCGCGCGCCGCCGCAGACCCGCGGTATCGATCAGCGTGTACCGCTGACCGTCGCGTTCGAACGGCACGAAAACACTGTCGCGTGTCGTCCCGGGCTCATCAAACGCAACCAGCCGTTCCTCGCCGAGAATGCGATTGATCAGCGTCGATTTGCCCACGTTGGGGCGGCCAATTACCGCTACCCGGGTACCGTCGGCCTCGGAGTCATCGGCAACTTCAGCGGTCGGCAGTTCGGCGCAAATTGCGTCCATCAACTCCGCGACCCGATGGCCATGGCTCGCTGAAATCGCCACCGGTTCACCCATGCCCAGATCGTGGAAATCCGCCACTGCGACATGCGCCGGACGACCTTCGGTCTTGTTCACTACGAGTCGCCAGACCTTGCCGCTGCGGCGTACCAGGTCGGTGACCTGCTCGTCTGCCGCGGTCAGGCCCTCGCGGCCGTCGACCAGCAATATGACGTAGTCGGCTTCCTCGAGAGCACGCAGGGTTTGTCGCGCCATTGCCGCGTCGATGCCGCTGGCGTCGCCACTGAGACCGCCGGTATCGACTACGACGTAGGGAAATGGTCCGACCTTGCCGAAACCGTACTGGCGGTCACGGGTCAACCCGGGCAAATCGGCGACCAGCGCGTCCCTGCTGCGGGTGAGCACGTTGAAAAGCGTCGATTTCCCGACGTTGGGTCGCCCAACGAGAGCGATGACGGGGAGCATGGGGCAGGCCTCGCGGCCTTAGCCTGAACCGAAGTCGGCGCGGTAGGCCGACAGGCGGCCATCCTCGCTCAATACGAAAAGCGTTTCGCCCACGACGATCGGCGGGCTGACAATCGACTCGCCCGAGCGGGTGCGAGCGACCATGGAGCCGGTCTCGGCGTCCAGCCAGTGCAGGTATCCCTCGAAATCACCGACGACAACGCTGCGCCCATACGGAACCGGAGAGGTCAGCGTGCGAAACTTGAGGTCTTCCTGGCGCCATGCGGGGGTTCCGCTGCGACGGCTCATGCCGACCACGACGCTGTCGCTGTCGGTCACATAAACGTTGTTCCAGTCGACCCCTACGCCGGCATAGCTGTCGATATCCCGACTCCACAGGATCTGGCCGGATTCCAGCGCCAGACTGACCGTGCGCCCGTGAAAACCGCTAATGTAGACGTCGCCGCCGACCACCCAGACGGTGGCATCGACGTCCACCATCCGCTCGAGTTCGGTACGGCCACTCGGAGGAGTCAGCGAAATCTCCCATATCGTCTGACCATCGCGGAGATTCAGCGCAGCGACCTTGCCGTTATCGAAACCGACGAGAACGATCTCACCGCTGACTATCGGCGAGGCATTGCCGCGCAAAGTCAGACGCGGCACATCGTGTTCGATTACCCACAATTCGGCACCATCGGCCAATGCCAGCGCTCGCGTTGTCCCATCCACCGTGCGCGCAATAATCCGGTCATTCGCGATCACCGGGGTCGCAAGCAATTCGCCGCCGAGGTTGACCCGCCAACGCTCGCTGCCGTCAAGCGAGTCGAGCAGCACGAGATCGCCGTCGCTGGACCCCACCGCCAACAGGCCTTCGCCGATGCCCGGACCGGCCGACAATGCAAGATCTGTATCGACCGACCAGACCCGTTTGCCGCCATCGGCCTCAAACGCCATCACCTTGCCCTTGCGCGACGCGGCGAACACGTTGGTACCGTCAGTGGCCACGATCAACCCAAGGCGCAATCGCTCGGAACCTGAACCCACCTTTGCGTCCCACGCCCGTTTGACCTTGAGCGTGGTTTCGAATTCGGCGAGTTCGGTCGGCGGTTCGGCATCCTCTTCCTTGCTGCCGAACAACGAGCAGCCAGCAAGCAGAAGCAGCCCCGCAAGCAGCGGAATGCGCAGAGCGTTCATGAGGTGGAGTCGTCCGTGGCCGCGGCCTCCTGTGGCTCAGGCGTTGCCGGATCGGCCAGGTCGTCGAGTTTCATTTGCACATAGACCCGGTTGACCACGCCGGCATCGCCCTGAGTGAGCGCTTCCTGGTAGGCCGATCGTGCGCCGCCGATATCGCCGCGGGCATACGCAATATCACCACGCAATTCGGCGATACGCGCGGCAAAAGCGCCGGGATCAGTCGTAACAAGCGCCGCGTCAGCATCGTCGAGGCGACCCTGCTGCAAACGGACACGCGCCAGTCGCAGCCGCGCGACCAATGCGAGTTCGGCGTCTCCGCTATTTTCGATCACATATTCAAGCTCGGCGGCGGCCTCGTCGAGAAAGCCGGCATCAACGTTGAGTCCGGCCAGCGCCAGCGCGCCCTGCTCGTCATAGGGCGTGGCCGCATAATTCGCCTTGAGGCGCTGTCCGATATCAAGCGCCTGATCTCGCTCCGCTGCAACGAGCTCACCCTTCTCGATCAATCCGCTGAGTTGCGTGTATAGCGCAGAGGCGTCCTCCGCGCGCCGGATCACATAGCTTTGCCAGGCATTCCAGCCGACCAGCAGCGCGACCCCGAGTACGATACCGGCAATGACCCAGCTGCCGTTGTCGGACCACCAGTTACGAAGTTTTTCAATCTGTTCTTTTTCCGAGAGGTACTCGTCCACTACCTGCTCCTGTAGCTAGTCAAGCCGATCGCCCTGGCGGGCGCCCGGCTGGTTCGAATCCAAAAAATTGCCGATATGTGTCGCGAGCTCATCCCACGCCACGTCAACCTGTTTGTCCCCGCCGCGCAACGGTTTTAAACCTGCGCGGCGTTGTTCCGTTTCCGCATCGCCGATTATGATTGCCAGGCCCGCCCCGCTTCGATCGGCGCGTCGAAACTGAGACTTGAAACTACCGCCGCCGCAATTGACCTCCAGGCGCAGCCCTGGGATCTTATCGCGCAATTTCTCGGCCAGCGGAAGCCCGGCGCTTTCGGCCTTGCCGCCTGCCAGCACCATGTATACATCCGGGATGGGGTCGGCAAACGGGAAACCGGTTGCCCGCAACAGCGCCACCAGGCGCTCCACTCCGAGCGCCCAGCCGATCGCCGGTGTGGCCGACCCGCCAAGCTGCTCCACCAGCAGATCATAACGCCCGCCGGAACATACCGCACCCTGCGCGCCGAGTTGATCGGTGAGCCACTCGAACACGGTTTTGCTGTAATAGTCGAGGCCGCGCACCAGGCGAGGATTGATACTGTAGCTGATACCCGCGCTATCGAGAATCGAACAGAGCGCGTCAAAATGGGCGCGCGATTCATCGTCCAGGTGATCGGTAATTACCGGCGCTGCGGCCACGATCTCCGCCATCGCGGGATTCTTGCTGTCCAGAATTCGCAGCGGGTTGCTGTCGAGACGGCGCCGGCTATCTTCATCGAGAACGTCAAGATGGCGCGAAAAATGGGCCACGAGCTTGTCGCGGTAAACCTGTCGCGCAGCAGGTGTACCCAGCGAATTCAACTCGAGTTTGAGGCCGCCCAGACCCAGCTTGCGCCAGAGCCGGGCACTCATCAGAATCATCTCCGCGTCGATGTCCGGTCCCGCGTAACCCAGGGCTTCCACATCGATTTGATGGAACTGGCGGTAACGCCCTTTCTGCGGTCGCTCGTAGCGGAACATCGGTCCCTTGCACCACAAACGATGCCGCTGGTTGTGGATCAGGCCGTTGCTGATTCCGGCGCGCACTATTCCGGCAGTGGCTTCGGGACGCAAAGTGAGGCTGTCGCCACTGCGGTCCTCGAAGGTGTACATTTCTTTTTCGACGATGTCCGTCACCTCGCCGATAGAACGGCGGAACAGTTCGGTACGCTCCACCACCGGCACCCGGATTTCGCGGTAGCCGTAATCCTGCAACACCTCTCTTACCAGGTCCTCGACCTGCTGCCAGTGCGCGCTGTCAGGCGGCAACAGATCATTCATGCCGCGAATCGGTTTCACGTTCGCGCTCACGAGGTCTCTCCTGCCAGAGCATTGCCCGGGTTACGCCCTTCGATAACGAATCGGGCAACGTTGCCCCGGATTCGCTGCGCCGGAATCGCAAAAACTTCACCGCCGACCCGGACTTCAACCGCGCCGACCAGGCCGACAAATACCCTCAGCGGCGGTTCACCACTGACATTGCGGGTGGACCCGGCGCGGCCCATCGCATACAGCAGTTGCGCACCGGTGGCATCGTAGACCTCGATCCACGAATCCTGCGAAAAGGAAAATGCCACGTCGAGTACGTCCGGGAGAATCGTCGCGCTTGGTGCCGGTTCGTCGGCTGCCGGGGTGCTCGTCACCGCTGGTAATTCTGGCTCCGGCGCTACTGCCATCGTCACCTCGGGCTCGGGTTTTGCGGCCGCCGGTGCCGGTCCAGCCGCGGCCGATGGCTCCGGCTGCGATTGCTGCGAATCGGAACTGGCAAGCAGAGTGCCAGCCACTACCGGCGGCGTCTCGAGAACCGCTTCCTCGTCCGACTGCGGCGATTCGGCGGGTTCGTCGGCACGCTCAGTCGGCCCTCCCTTCAGCAGAAATATCGCGATCGCGGCAACCGCAATCAGCAGCAACAGCACCAGCAGCCAGCCGCGCCGTTTTTTCTGCGTGAACGCAAGACTCTCGTTTACGATCGGCAATCCCTGCGGA
>PKUM01000113.1 GCA_002868855.1 Chromatiales bacterium
GCCGTGGCATGGCGGCGGCGATCCGCGAAATGGCGCTGTCGGGGCGTTGGTCAAAACTCGATCGATTGCGCGGCTCGGCCGATCCTGCTGCTATTTTGCGCAGTATCCCGGGCATTGGCCCCAAGCTGGCCGAGCTGTTACACGACGAGTTGCATATCGATTCGCTTGAACAGCTCGAGTGTGCCGCCCATGATGGGCGGCTTGCGGCGGTTCGCGGTATTGGTGAGCGTCGCCTCAGCGCCATTCGCGCTTCGCTCGAGTCGGTCCTGGGGCGGCCGCTGCCGCGGCCGGCGGCAACGGCGGGCCCGGACGTAGCGGTGCTGCTGGATGTCGACGCCGAGTACCGGCGTCGTGCTGCCGCGGACGAACTGCCAAAGATTGCGCCGCGGCTGCTCAACCCGGATCGGCGGGCCTGGTTAGCGGTGCTGCACACTCATCGGGACAGCTGGCATTTCACTGCCCTGTATTCGAATACCGCGCGCGCTCACCAGCTCGGCAAGACCGATGACTGGGTGGTGCTCTACTTCTACGATAGTAACGATCACGTTGAAGGCCAGCACACGGTAGTCACGGAAACCCGCGGTGCGCTGGCTGCGCGGCGGGTCGTACGCGGGCGCGAGGCCGAGTGCCAGGCCTTTTATCTGAAAGCCAGCGCTACCGCGAAGCCGGACAAGCCCTAGTGGTCGCTGCTGATGAGGCCTTCGCGAATCGCCAGCCTGACCAGCCCGGGAACATCGCGGATTTCCACACGCTCCATCAGCTGGGCACGATGCGATTCGATCGTCTTGATGCTGACGTTCAACAGGCTCGCGATCTCACGGGTCGACATGCCCTCGGCGACGAGCTGCAAAATCTCTCGCTGCCGCGGGGTCAGCTGATCGAGAGGCGAGCCAACCGTCGCCTCTGTATCCATCAGCCGTTCTACCGCGCGGCGCGAAATTGACGGACTGAGATAGGTATAGCCGCGCGCTACGCTCGAAATTGCGTGATGCAGTTCCCCGGTCGCCGCTTCCTTTACCAGATATCCGCTGGCTCCGGCACGCAGGGCCTGGACGACGTATTCCTCATTTGAGTGCATCGTCAGCACCAGCACCCGGGTACGCGGGCAGCTCCGGACTATGCGCGAGGTAGCCTCGAGCCCATTCAAACCCGGCATCGCGATATCCATCAGCACCACATCGGGGCGGGCGCTGCGCGCCAGCCTGGTCGCCTCGCGACCGTCGCTGGCCTCGCCCACGACGGTAATATCGTCGAAGGTATCGATCAGGGCATGAATGCCGGCGCGAACCAGGTTGTGGTCCTCGGCCAGCAATACGCGTATCTCATTCATCACAGACAACCTTCCCACAGCGTGGCGGGGCCGAAGAGCCGGCCTCGCGAAAATGCAATCAGTGCGGCAATTCGGCCTCGATAGTCGTCCCCTTGCCGTGAACCGACCTGACCCGCAGCGCTCCGCCCAGCAGCGACGCTCGTTCGTGCATACCGGCCAGGCCAAACGAATGCCCCCAACGCGCGTCCTGCAGGCAGCGCTCGACGTCGAATCCGTGGCCATCGTCCTCGACGCGCAGAAGCAGACGCGCCGGCTTCGTACTAACAACTATCGATGCCTTGCCCGCTCTCGCATGGCGCACCGTGTTGGTCAGCGCTTCCTGGATAATCCTGAAGCAGGCGGTTTCGATCGGCGCAGCGAATCGACCGAGCCCCGGTGCGATGTCGCAAACGACCTCGAGCCCGGTGTTCTGGTGACAACGCTCCACGAACCACCGTAGCGATGCTTCGAGCCCGAGATCGTCGAGCATGGTGGGCCGCAGGTCCAGCGAAAGGTTGCGAACCTGGCCCAGCAGCGTGTCGGCGATTTCGATGCATCCGTCCATCGTCTGCTGGTTCGGTGACGCGGCCAAACGCAGCGTGTCCAGATTGATCTTCAGCGCGGTCAGGGACTGGCCGATTTCATCGTGCAGTTCGCGCGCCAGGTGACGCAGCTCGTTTTCGCGGGCAGTAAATAACTGCTGCGATACACGGCGCAGATCATCCGCATAGCCCTGCAGCTTCTGTTCCGTCGCCATGCGCTCGCTCAAGTCACGCATGATCGTGGAATAGTAATCGACTGCACCATTGCTGCCGCGATGCGCCAGTATCACCTGCGAAACCGGGATCACGCTGCCGTCTACCCGACGCAGCCTTACCTCGCCTTGCCATGATCCGTTGCGCTGTGCCTCGACCAGCCCGTGTTCGCGAATTTTCGCGTGGTCCTCATCGGGGTGAACGAGTTCGAGGCTGTGACCGATGTATTCGGATTCATCTGCAAAACCCAGCAGTTCGCGCCCGGCGCGATTGATGTACTGAATGCGTCCCTCGGTGTCCGAGGTGCTAATGAAGTCCGTGGTCGCTTCGACGATCGCCTCGAATCTGCGCCGCAACTGTTGCTGCTTCCGACTTTGCGTCAGATCGCGCTCGATACCGCGGAACCCGCACAGCTCGCCGGTCTCATCGCGCATCGGCAGAATCGTGCCTTCCAGTGTTACTACCTGGCCTTCGCGATGGCGCATCCGGTTGATGAGGCCCCTCACCGGCCGCGGGTCCGCCAGCAGCGTCTGCATCGCATCCGCGCTGTGTTGGCGTTCCTCATCGATCATGAAATCGACAAAGTGGCGGCCGAGAACCTCTGCCTTGCTATAACCGAGAATCCGCCCGCTGGCCGAATTGACGAACGTAAATTGTCCGGTTAAATCTACTTCCCAGACGAAATCGGTCAGGCTCTCGATCAGCGATCGATATTTCTCTTCGCTTCGGCTCAGTGCGCGAAACGCCTGGTGCCGTTTGGTGATATCGAACAGCCGCATCATGACGGTTCCGACGCGACCGCCGGGCTCGCGTTTCGGCGCGGTTTCGATGTCGAGGTACAGGCGCTTGCCGCAGGCAAAGGTAAGCCAGTCGTGTTGAGTCGTCGGGTTGCCTTCGAATGCGGCGTCCACGGCGGGCCGCAGGATAGCGCCGTAGGCGTCGCCGAAAATCAGGTCCAGCGGCAGTCCCTCGAGTTCGACAATTTCCTTGCCGACGATGCGGGCAAGACCGGCGTTCGCGGCCACGCAACGGTGATCCGGCGAAACCAGGCAGGTCAGATCTGCAGTCGCGCGAAATACACTGCGATAGCGTTTGAAACGCTGGTCGCGGCTAAACGACTGCACCAGCAGACTTGCTATGTGGCCAATCGTGGCAACGAAGTCCGTGGAGGTCTGGATCGGACCGGTGTCGCGAGCCATGACGAGCCTCGCGATCGTGCCGTCTTCGGCGTCGGCGGTGACCAGGAGCGAGCGGGCATCGGCCGCGTTGCCGCCACTAAGTGCGCCGCGCAGTTCGGCCAGACGTGTTTCGTCTGTGTCTTCCGATTTGCCGATGACCTCCCACCAGCCGGCAGCGTTGCCGTCGTTTGCGAACAACACGCAATAGTCCGCATTGGTCGACTCGATGATTCGGGTGCAAAGCGCGGCCGCGGCCCGTCTGGCCGAGCCCTGCAGCGCCATGATTCCGAGGATATCGGCCTGCAGCGCCACCGGGTCCCAGCAACCGACCTGGAAGGACGTGGATTTTTCTTTAAATGTGGGCAAAATTTTGCATAGTCTGTAGGAATAGGCCAAGTCTATCTTATCCGCGGCATCCACGAAGGCCTGGGTGAGAATCGTTCCGGATGGCCGCCAGGCAGGCGCCGGGATCAGGCATCGCGGTCGAGCGGCTGCACCTCGGTTTCGAAATATCGCCACAGTGGCTGCGGCAGGTCACGGTAGCTGGAATCCGCGGCGGCGCCAAGCGGGCGGGAATTGTAGGTATTCCAAAACAGCAGGTTTTGGTCACGATCGCGCTCACTCCCAAGATCGTGGAGCAACGCGGCAGCGGCTTTGCCGGTATAGGTTCCTTCCAGTCCGACTTGCTCCGTCTCCGCGAAAACCCGCACTGCGGTCATGCCCTCCGGGGTGAAGACCGCATACCGCTGGCCGAAAAAAGCGTCGCGGACTTCTATCCCTGCAGAAGCGCTATCGAGTAAAGGAAAACCCGGATCAGCATCGCGGAGCAATGCAACAGAGGCGTCGTACAGTTGCAAACAGGCCGCCATGTTGCCGATCTGCGCGTCAACTACCCGAATACCGACCACCCGGGTTGGCAGACCGAGCGCCCGCAAACCGAGTGCCAGCCCCGCGACCGATCCCATCGTCCCAAGTGGCAGGTAGATTCGGTCGGGGACCGGACAGTCCAGCTGCTCAATCTGTGACGCCAGCTCGAACGCAGCATTGACGAAGCCGATCGTCCCGAGTGGCGACGAGCCTCCCATCCGGATCGTGTAGGGCTCGTTCCCGGTGCGCCGCAGGCTCTTCAAACTGCGTCGCCGCGCACCTTCCTCGACCGCGTCGTGGTTCGCAAAGCAGAGATATTCGATTCCCGCTTTTTGCCCGGCGCGCAGGTTTCGCGCCACGTATCGCGAGTTCGTCTGGTTCGTAACGCAGCCAATGGGTTCGAGACCGAGCTTGCGCGCATACAGCCCGGTGGCAAGAACGTGATTGGATCCGGCAACCCCAAAGGTCATTACCTCAGTACAGCCACGCGCGAGCGCATCACCGAGCAGAAACTCGAGCTTGCGAACTTTGTTGCCGCCATAGAGATCGCCACTTTGATCGTCGCGCTTGATCCACAGCGAGCGGGCGCCGGTCTTTGCCATCAGTTGCGGCATCGGCAGCAGCGGGGTCGGCAATGTCGCAAGACCCTGGTACGGGAGAGTCCGGGCAAGCGCGGGATAAGCATCGAACAGGGGAAGGTCTGGGTTCATCGCGAGCTCGTTTCGGATTCGGTTACGGAGCCGGCCGGTCTTCCCGGGCTGACGATGGCGATCGAACCAACTACGACCGTACACGCGCCCACAAAGCTGAGTGCGTCAACCTGGGCGTTGTCGATTACATCGAAAATCCGGCTGAGTCCGATTGTACCGGCCAGCGTGACTAGCGGCGTAATCGCTAGCACGGCACTGATTCTGCTCGCCTGCCAGTGGTTGAGCGCCTCGGCAAAACAGCCATAGGCAATCAGTGTGTTCAGCGAACAGAATGCCAGCAGGAACCAGCCGAATCCATCGAGTTGAGACACCGCGGGCGGCGCCGAAAACGGGATCAGCAATAGCGCGGAGCAGGTGTAAATCATCCACATGATCGAATTCGACGAGTACCTCGCCAGGAGTTGTTTTTGCGCCAGCGCATAGCCGGCCCAAAACATCGCGGAGATCACGATCACGACCACGCCAAGGCTCTCATCGCCGAAGCTGCCAAGCAGTGCGCCGATTCTGTCGTGAAAAAACAGCAGCAATCCCGCCAGCAACACCGCGAAGCCGGCCCACTGGCGGGGGCGAAAGCTCTCGCCAAATATCCAGACGCCTCCCAGCAACAGAAACGCAGGTGCCAGCTGAATGACGATCTGGGCGGCAGCGGGAGAGATAAGGCGCAGACCCCAGATGTACAGCAGATAGTTGCCGCCGAGCCCAACGATCGAGACCAGCAACAGCCTCCAGCCGGTGCCGGCAAGTCCGGCCAGCGGCGGCAATTTTCGCGTCATCGCCAGGTACGCGCCGAGCAGCAGGCTGGCCGCGACAAAGCGATACCAGGTGATGGTCACCGCGTCCATGGCCGGCAACAATAATTTCAGTGCGATCGGCAACATGCCCCACAGCACCGCGGTGATCAGGGACAGGCCGAGACCCAGGCGCCAGTTGCCGGTGATTCGATGCATGTGCGGGGATGTCGCGAAAAAAGGCTGGCCGCGATTGTCTGCCAATGCCCGCGGCCTGGCAACGTCATTCCCGGTAGACCGGAACTGTGGTAGTTTTGCGCGAACTTATGGAGGCGTTGTGCCGAACCCCTATTCGCTCGGAATAGAAGTTCAGGAACTCACCGGGCCGGTGCATGGCCTGGACGGCTTCCCACCCACTGTTACAGCGTTTATCGGCAGCTCAGCACGCGGTCCGGTTGGGCAACCGATTGCCGTTCTCAGTTTCGCCGATTACGAAATTGCGTTTGGCGGACATGCGATGGGCGCAGGCCTCAGCCGTGCCGTGGAGCAGTATTTCGTTCAGGGCGGCAAGCGTGCACTGGTAGTAAGACTCGCAAGCAACGCGCTCCCGGTCAGCCTTGAACTGGACACCGGCGGCCAGGCACTTCGTTTGCAGGCGCGCGATCCGGGTGCCAGCGAATTCCTGCGTGCATCGATCGACTATGACGACATCGGCGACAACGAGGCCGATCGCTTCAACCTGGTGGTCCAGCGTCTTGCCGCACGTGGCGACAACCGGGTAATCGCGCAGGAGAGCTTCAAGCGGGCGTCCTGCGACCCTGTAAGTCGTAGTTACATCGCGAATCTTCTGGCCGAGTCGGATTTGTTGCGGCCGCCGCTCCAGGTGCCGCCCGAACGACCGCTCGCCACCGATGCCAGTCTTGCGGCGACGAGTTCCGGTTTTGTCGAATCGGCCAGCGACGGTTGCGATGGCGATCCGTTGTGCGATTACGACATTGTCGGTTCGGCGACGGAAGGAACCGGTCTGTTCGCGTTCGGGCAAAGCGCCTATTTCGATCTGATGTGTATTCCGCGGGGAGAACGAGACAACTGCATCGGTCCTACCGCGATGCTCGCCGCGCTACGTTATTGTCGCGCGCGCGGCGCGATGTTGCTGCTCGATCCGCCGCGCGCATGGGGTACTGTCGATGAGGTTGGCGCCGGACTGGCAAGCCTGGGGCTGCAAAGCGAAGACGCGGCGATGGCTTTTCCGTGGCTTCGCGCCGGTATTGGCGACAGCGCGGCGCAAGCCGATATCCCACCGTCGGCGGTTCTGGCCGGGGTGATTTCGCGTGTCGATGCCGAACACGGGCGTTGGACTTCGCCTTCGGGCCCGAATGGACTGTTGCGGGGAGGACTGCGCCCGGTCAGCCGGCTGGATCCGTCGCAGGTTCTTGAGCTGGCGCGTGCCGGGGTAAACGGTATTGTCGCCCCGCGTCCGGGTGCCTGGGGTCTCGGTGCGGCAAGGACGCTGGCCGGTAACGACGCGAGCAGCGTCGCATGGCGCTACATTGCCCAGCGCAGACTTGCGCTGGCCATTCTGCAATCGCTGGAACGTGAAACGCGCTGGGCCGTCTTCGAACCAAATGACCACAGTTTGTGGGAGCAGTTGTCTGCCCAGGTCGAACAATTTCTCGACGGATTGCACCGGCAGGGTGCGCTGGCCGGTCGGTTGCCCGCCGAGTCGTATTTCGTGCAGTGCGATGAGGACTGCAACAGTCCGCTGGGTGTCGCTCGCGGCGACATTGTTCTAATCGTCGGGTTTGCGACGCTGCGTCCCGCCCAGTTCAGTATTTTCGAAATCCGGCAACGTCTCGACGGGACCCGAGTGCGCGCCAGTTCTCTGAGTCCGTACGCTCAGCACCAGCGCCTGGCACAGCAGGCGTGAGCGGCCGCGGTGGACTCACAAAGTCCTGCCTGCCGGCATTTTCCGCGGCTGCTCTGATACTTGCATCGAGATGGTGGCTCTGATTACCTCGACGCCAGGCTGGTCGCGCACATTGACCGGAACCTCTACATCCTCTTTTTCCTGCCTGTCACCCTTGTCGTTTCGCGCGCCGGCCGGTCACAGAGCTGCTGGACTCGAACTGGCGTTGTCGGCTGCATCGTTTTCACGTCCATGGTCGAAGTACAGGGTAATTGGGTAACGGGTCAGAAGCCCCGCGGCAGACGTTACTTCACAAGTTACATAGTGCAAGGAGCATGTAGATGAAAGCCATTTGGAACGGCGCGGTCGTTGCCGACAGCGAAGAGACCGTCGTAGTCGAAGGCAACCATTATTTTCCGGAGTCCTCTCTGCAGCGAAGTTACTTTCAGGAGAGCGCGACCCAAACCGTGTGCCCATGGAAAGGCGTCGCCAGCTACTACAATCTCGTGGTAGGCGACAGCGTCAACGCCGATTCGGCATGGTTCTATCCGGAACCGAAACGGGCGGCAATTCAGATTTCCGGGCATGTGGCCTTCTGGCGTGGCGTGGAGATTGTCGGCTGACGCCGCTTTCAGCGCTTGCCGTATCCTCCGCCTCCCGGCGTCTCGATAACGAAGGTGTCGCCGGCGTTCATGCTGCAACTGGCCCGGGCACCGAGTTGCAGTGTTTCGCCATCCGCGCGAACGATGTAGTTGTTGCCGCATCGCCCGGCGTGTCCGCCGCGAAGGCCGAATGGGCCGGCGCGGCGGTTGCCCGACAATATATTCGCAGTGAGTGGCTGCAGGAATCGTATCCGGCGTACGACGCCGTCGCCGCCACGGTGTTTACCTTCGCCGCCGGAGCCGCTGCGAACGTAGAAATCGTCGAGCATCACCGGGTAACGCAGCTCGAGAACTTCCGGGTCGGTAAGGCGCGAATTCGTCATGTGAGTATGGACCGCGCTGGCGCCATCAAAGTCCGGCCCGGCTCCGGCCCCACCGCAAAGCGTTTCGTAGTACTGGTAGTGGGCATCACCGAAACTGAAGTTATTCATCGTGCCCTGCGAACCCGCCAGGACCCCGAGCGCGCCGAATAACGCGTCAGTAATACACTGCGAAGTCTCGACGTTGCCGGCCACCACGGCCGCCGGGTGCAGCGGATTGAGCAGGCAGCCTTCCGGGATAATGATTCTCAGTGGCTTCAGGCAGCCATCGTTTAGCGGGATCGATTTTCGGACCAGGCAACGGAATACATAGAGCACGGCTGCCTTGCAAATCGCTGCAGGGGCGTTGAAGTTGTCGCCGCTTTGCATTGAGGTTCCGGTGAAATCAATGCATGCGGTGCGCCCGTCGCGGTCTATCTGAATAGCCACCGCGATGTGTTTGCCATTGTCCATTGTGTACACGAACTCGCCATCGGGCAGCTCCCCGAGAACGTCGCGAACGGCCTGCTCTGCATTATCCTGGACATGCTGCATATAAGCATCGACGACGTTGCTGCCGAAATGCTCGACCAGCCGCCGGAGTTCGGTAACCCCGCGATTATTCGCTGCGATCTGGGCCCGCAGATCGGCGATATTCTGTTGCGGATTGCGCGACGGGAAAGGACCCTCGGCAAGCGCGGCAAGCAGTGCCTGCTCGCGGAATCTGCCTGCCTCGACGAGTTTGAAATTCTTGAACAGCGCGCCTTCCTCGCGAATATGGTGGCTGTTCGGAGGCATCGACCCCGGGGTCAGTCCACCGATGTCCGCATGATGTCCGCGCGATGCAACGCAAAACCGCAGCGCACCGGTGGCGTCGTCGAAGACCGGAGTAATTACTGTGATATCGGGT
Source organism: Chromatiales bacterium (assembly GCA_002868855.1). Taxonomy (GTDB): domain Bacteria; phylum Pseudomonadota; class Gammaproteobacteria; order Steroidobacterales; family BM003; genus BM003. The sequence goes on from PKUM01000113.1 coordinate 9,325, forward strand.
AAATGAGTACCGCCGTTGTAGGGATCGTTCTGCATCCACACATCCCCGCTTACCATAGCGTCGCGATTGGCCCGGAGTATCGCCTTGACGCTCTCGCTCATCGATCCGAGATGAACCGGCATGTGCGGCGCATTGGCAATGAGCTGCCCCTGTGAATCAAAAACCGCGCACGAGAAATCCAGGCGTTCCTTGATGTTCACCGAGTAAGCCGTGTTTCGCAGCACTGCTCCCATCTGTTCTGCGATATTCATGAACAGGTTGTTGAAAACTTCGAGACGCACCGGGTCGACATGGGTTGCCGCGGACTCCCGGCGGGTCGCTTCCGCCACCCGTTCCAGCAGCAGGTGGTCGTGCCCGGTGACGGTCGCGCTCCAGCCGGGTTCGACGATGGAGGTCGAGTTGGTCTCGATGATCGCCGCCGGACCGTTCACGCAATGGCCCGGCCGCAGTTCCTCGCGGCGGTAGAACGGGCATTGCCGCCAGCCGCCGTCAAACCACACTTTCTCGACACTAACCGGGACAGCGTCGTCCTCGGCGCCGGGAAGTGGCATGTGACTGGCGCGCGCGGCGGCGTTGCTGCCGATAGCCTCGACCTCGATTGCGCCGATAACCAGCGGCTTGTCAGGACTCGCGAATCCGAAACGTTGGAGGTGCGCAGCCGCAAATGCACGTTTCATCTGCGCGCTGTCGCCGTAGCCAACTTCGAGCAGCGTATCGGTGCCGGAGTAGCGTAGTTGCAACCGTTGCAGAACGGTTATTGCGCCGGGCTTGACGCCCTGACCGAGCAATTCTTCCCGGCACTGCCGGGCGAGGTCGTCCAGCATCGCACCGATTTTCGCCGCACCGGCCCCGGCAAGCGGCTGCTCGATGCTGCGTTGGCGGATCGCCCGGAGATCGGCCAGTCCCATGCCGTATGCGGACAATACGCCGGCCAGCGGATGCAGCATTATCGACCCGATCCCCAGCGCATCGGCGACCTGGCAGGCGTGCTGGCCACCCGCGCCGCCAAAACAGCACAACAGGAATTCCGCAACATCGTGTCCGCGCTGGATGCTGATTTCCTTGACCGCATTGGCCATTCGCTCGACCGCGATCCGCAGGAATCCCGCGCCGATTGCCTCCACCGATTGCTGATGCCCGGTGGCCATGGCGACCTGGTCGCGCAACGCGGTGAAACGCTGCCGCACGACGTCTACGTCGAGTGGCAGATCGGCGTCGGGACCGAATACTCGCGGGAAGAAACGCGGTTGAATCCGTCCCAGCAAAACGTTGATGTCCGTAACCGCCAGAGGCCCGCCATTGCGGTAGCAGGCCGGGCCGGGATTTGCGCCTGCCGATCCGGGGCCGACCTGGAATCGTCCGTCCTCGAAACGCAGAATCGAACCGCCGCCGGCCGCAACCGTATGGATCTTCATCATTGGAACGTTTATGCGGACACCCGCGACTACCGCTTCGCCGCTGCGTTCGAATTTACGGTCGTACAACGATACGTCGGTCGAGGTGCCGCCCATATCAAACCCGATCAGGCGGTCGTAGCCGCCATCCGCGGCCGTGCCCGCCATGCCGACGACGCCACCGGCCGGCCCGGACAAAATGCTGTCGCGGCCGCGGAAATTCTCCGCGTTGGCGAGGCCGCCGTTGGATTGCATGAAGAGCAGTCGCGTCGTGCCCAGTTCACGGCGCAGCTTCTTGACATAATCCAATAGCAACGGTGAAAGATAGGCATCAACGACGGTGGTATTCCCGCGGCTGACCAGGCGTATCAGTGGCGCAACCTCATGGGACAGGGAGATCTGGCGAAAACCAATCTCGCGAGCGAGCGCCGCCGCCTGGCGTTCGTGCCCGGTATAACGGTAGGCATGCATGAAAACGATCGCCAATGATCGCAGCCCGTCGCGGTAGGCGGTCTCAAGCTTCGGTCTGAGTGCCGATTCGTTCAGCGGTCGCAGCGTTGTGCCGCTCGTGTCGACCCTTTCCTCGCATTCGATTACGCGCTCGTACAAGGCATCCGGCAGCAAGATATTTGTCGCAAACAGGTCCGGCCGGTTCTGATAGCCAATCCTGAGCGCGTCGCGGAAGCCGCGGGTAGTCAGCAGAACGGTCGGTTCGCCCGCCCGTTCGAGCAGCGCATTGGTGGCCACGGTAGTGCCCATTCGCACAGACTCTATTCGTTGCAGCGGCAGTGGCGTACTGGCGTCGAGATCAAGCAGGGAACGGATCCCGGCAATTACCGGGTCGTCATACCGGTCGGGGTTGCTCGACAGCAACTTGTGGGTCGCGAGAGTGCCATCCGGGCGTCGTGCGACAACATCCGTGAACGTGCCGCCGCGATCTATCCAGAACGCCCACCCGGGTTCGCGTGTTTGTGCCTCGTTTTGCTGTGTCATGCCGGTCCGCGGAATAGCGGGTTTGCCGTCATTGCAAGAGCGGCGGCTATCATAGCAAGCGGGAGCGGGGGCCGGGCCACTGCAAGGTGGCGGTGCGGCGCTCGTCAGAATTCGAAATAGGCGAAACAGGCATGAGCAGATCCGACGCAATTCTCGCGACGCTGGTAGGTTACAAAATACTGCTGATTGTGATCGGTCTGTGGGCGAGCCGGCGGACCAGCAACCAAACAGACTTCTTCCTGGGCGGCCGCCGCCTCGGTCCCGTGGTGGCGGCCATCAGCGCTTCCGCGAGTTCGTCCTCCGCCTGGACGCTGCTCGGCGTGAGCGGCGCGGCCTATCTGTGGGGGTTGTCCGCGGTATGGCTTTTTCCCGCTACGTTGCTCGGGTTCCTGATCAACTGGTACTGGGTCGCGCCACGGCTGCATGCCGAGAGTCATGCCCGATCGATACTGACTCTGTCCGAGTTTGTTGCCGGCGATCGCAACGATCCGTTGTTCGGGCTGATCATGCGGGTCGCTTCGGTCATGGTCGTGTTTTCATTCGTGTTCTACATCGCGGCCCAGTTCCAGGCCGCTGGCCACGCCTTTTCGACCAGTTTCGGCCTGGCGCGCGAGACCAGCATTCTGATCGGCGTCGCGGTGATCGTGATTTACACACTGCTGGGCGGATTCTGGGCGGTAAGTGTCACGGATACTGTGCAGGGTCTGATGATGGCCGCTACCGCGGTCATATTGCCGCTGGTGGCGCTGGTCGGAATCGGCGGTCCGGACCAGCTGCTGCCGGGTCTGAGGGCCGTTGCCGGCGACAGCGGGATGAACCTCACTGGGCCGTTCACGGGCGCGCTCGGTGTGGCGTTCGTAGCCGGAACGCTGGGTATCGGGCTCGGCTATCCGGGCCAGCCGCACGTGGTCAACCGCTTCATGGCGGTACGCGACCAGCGGGCGCTCAAATCCGCGCGCCGGATTGCCATCAGCTGGGCCGTGGTGATCTATGCGGGGATGCTGCTCACCGGGTTATGCGGGCGCATTCTTTATTCCGGGATCGCGGATGGCGAGCAGGTTTTTTTCGAGGTCGCGAACCGGATGCTGGCGCCGGTGATGTCCGGGGTAATGATCGCGGCGGTGCTATCGGCGGTGATGTCGACCGCCGACAGTCAATTGCTGGTGGCGGCGTCATCGGCTTCCTATGACTGGAATTTGCATCGTCGCGGCAATGACGATGACACTCGCAGGTCGCGCTGGGTTGTGTTGCTAATCAGCGCCGTCGCCGTCGTCATCGCGTTGTTTGTCGAGCAGGCAATATTCTCCCGGGTGCTGTTCGCCTGGCATGCCATGGGTTCGTCGTTCGGGCCGGTATTGATAGCGCGGCTCGCCGGGTACCAGCCATCGTCGCGCACCGTGCTGGCGGCGCTTTGCACCGGGTTTGGCATGACGGTCGTCTTGCATCTGTTTCCCGATACGCCGGGCGACGCCGTGGAGCGGCTGGTGCCTTTCTTCCTCGCCCTGGCGATTGTTTTTTACGGTAGTCTTGCATCACGCGAACGCTGACGGACTGCGCCTGGGGAGCCTCGTAATGTCGTTGCGAGCGGTATGGATCGTATTGCTGGTAGTAGGCGCCGTGGCCACGGTCGCGGCAGGGTTGTTCGTTGCCGATACCATTCTCGATCTGTGGGACAGGTTGCAGGGCGCGCCGGTTTGGGTGCGTGCTGCAACGGGTATTGCGGCCGGCCTCGTAACGTTACCCCTTCTGTGGTTCCTGGTGCGCTCGCTGCGCCGGGGCACCAGGCCTGCGGCCGTGCCGGAAGATGTCCCCTCGAGTCGCGAAGAACTGCAGGAAGCCATCGACACTGCGCAGGCTTCTGGGGTCGATGTTGCCGCGGCGCGCAAGGAACTGAGCGAGTGGAACCGGCGCCGCCAGACCGGGTGGATCCAGATCGTCGTGGCCGGTGAAATCAGTACCGGCAAGAGCTCTCTCATCAAGGCGCTGCTGCCGGACGAAGATGTCGTCATCAACGTGTTGGGCGGATCGACCCAGAGCATAACGAATTACCAGTGGGAGAGCCCATCCGGCGATCAGCTGATTATTACCGACCTGCCAGGATTCGGCGCTACAGCGGGGGTTCCCGACGAAGTCGCGATGCAGGAGTGCCTGCGCGCGCATGCGGTGATTTTTTTGTGTGCCGGAGACCTCACCCGGGCCGAGTACGAGACGCTGCGGCTGCTGCGCGAGACCGGCAAGCCGATCGTTGTCGCGTTGAACAAGCGCGACCGTTTCAGCGACGAGGAACTTGTCCCGATCCTGGCGGCGCTGCGCGCAAAACTCGACGGGTTGCCCGGCGGCGAACAGATCGGCCTGTGCAGTATTGCCAGCGGCGGAACAGAACAGGTGATGCGGATCGACGCGGACGGTAACGAGGATGCCGTTACGCGCGACCGCAAGCCCGATCTCGAGGAGCTCAGGCATGCGCTGTCCCGGACCGTTCTTGCCGATACCGCCGCGCTCGAGAGTCTTCGTGACGGCAGCCTGCTGGCGTTGATCAACGACGAGCTGAGCCGGGCCCGATTCGAACACCGCCGCGTAAGCGCCGAAGAAACCGTGCGAAGCTACACGCGCAAGGCCGTTATCGGGGCGCTGGCGGCAGTCAGCCCTGGCACGGACATACTGATTCAGGGATACCTCGGGACCGCAATGGTGCGCGAGCTATGCGACCTTTACGACGTGTCGGCGAGCGATCTCGACGTGCAGACCTTCCTCGATCTGAGTCAGGATCGCGTGCGAAAAGCGTTACCGCTTATGCTGGCGGTAGCGGGCAACGGACTGAAGGCGTTTCCCGGCATCGGCACGGTCGCTGGCGGTCTCGTCCATGCCGTGGCTTATGGTCTGATTTTTGATGCAATGGGGCATGGCATAGTTCACACGCTGGAACTCGGTGGAGAACTGGTGCCGCGTGATGCCGCACGAAGGTTCCAGGAGGAACTCGGTGAAAATCTGGAAGCGCGTACGCGACGCCTGGTCACCCTGGCGCTCGAAGCGCGCAAAGACACAAAGCGAAAATAACGAGGCCGGCGGCGACCGCCACATCGGACTGGCGCGCGAGAGCCTCGAGGAACTGCTTGCGGATTCGCGCGTGCCCGAGAGTGTGCGCCTCGACCTCGCTTCCGACTACGCCCAGCTCGAGTCCATGCTCGACAAGTTGAACGAGGGACATATTCACGTTGCTGTCCTGGGTCGGGTCGGAGTGGGCAAGTCAAGTTTGCTCAATGCGCTGCTCGGCGCCGAGAAGTTTGCAGTCAGCCCCCTGCACGGGGAAACGCGCGAAACCGAAATGGCCGGTTGGCGCGAGCTCGGCGAAGGTGGTGTTTATTTTATCGATACCCCGGGACTTGACGAGGTTGATGGGGAGAGCCGCGAGAAGCTGGCGCGCGATGCGGCTGCAAGGGCCGATCTCGTATTGTTCGTGGTCGATGCGGATCTGACCGCGGGAGAGTTCGAGATGCTGCGCTCGGTCGCGGACCGGCATACGCCGGTGCTGCTGGTGCTGAACAAGGCCGATCGCTATACCGACGCCGAGCGCGGCGCCCTGCTCGGGTCTATCCGTGAACGCGCAGTGGCGCATGTGCGGACGGAAGATATCGTGGTGGCTGCGGCGGATCCGGCGCCCGAGCGGATATTGCGGGTTGGCGCCGATGGCGTCGAGCACGAGGAAATGCGCCCGCGCGAGCCGCAGGTCGAGGCGGTCCGGGATCGGCTCTGGATAATTCTCGAGGCTGAAGGCAAGTCGCTTGCGGCGCTGAATGCAAGCGTGTTTGCCGGAGATCTAAGCGATGAAATTGCGGCCCGCCTGATCGAAACCCGTCGCAGCCTCGGCGAAAAGGTGATTCGCACCTACAGCGTTGCGAAGGGGGTAGCTGTCGCACTGAACCCGGTCCCGGTGGCGGATCTGTTCGCGGTCGCGATGATCGACGTCAGTCTGGTGATCCATCTTTCGCGAATCTACGGATTGCCGCTGGGGCGGGCAGAGGCAGGTTCACTGATTGGCACGATCGCAACGCAAATGGTTGCGATCATGGGAACCGTGTGGGCCATCCACGTGGTGTCCAGCGCGCTGAAGCTCGGGACCGGTGGCCTCTCGGTCGCGGTGACCGCGGGCGCGCAGGGTGCCGTGGCTTACTACAGCACTTACGTGGTGGGTCGCGTTGCCCAGCAGTACCTTGCCCAGGGAATGGCGTGGGGGCCGGATGGACCCAAAGCGGTGGTGCGAAGCATCCTCGACGGCATCGACCGCGAGAGCCTGCTGGGGCAGGCCGGCGACGAGATTCGCGCCCGGCTGCGGAGCAAGGCATGAATCGCACGGTTTGCCGCACCGCCGCGGAGCCGGAGACGGTTGAACAGCGTCATGAACGTATCCGCGCGGCGGTATGCCGGATCCCGACCGGGTGTGTTGCGAGTTACGGTGATGTCGCCGCGATTGCGGGGATGCCGGGCAGGGCGCGCCTGGTCGGGCGTGTGCTGCGGGACTCCCCGGCGGCGAGAGAGCTGCCATGGCACCGGGTTCTCGGTTCGAGCGGCAAACTGGCGTTTGCCGAGCACAGCGCGGGATTCCTGGAGCAGGCTGAGCGGCTGATTGCGGAGGGGGTCGATGTCGTGCGTGGACGAGTCGATATGCGCCGCTATCGCTGGGCGCCGGACCTTGACGAGATGCTGTGGAAACCGAGCGCCGGGTGGGACCAGGGCGGAGGCGGTTAGGCAATGGAGGTTTGTTTCTCGCATGGGAAGGAAAGCGGACCCTGGGGCAGCAAGATCACCGCTCTGGCGGAGGTCGCCCGCGCCCGGGGTTATGCCGTCGAGTCGCTCGACTATCGCGGTATCGACGATCCGGTTGTGAGGATCGAGCGGCTGCGGGCCCACTGTGAAACCCTGTCCGCGCCACCGCTGCTTGTCGGCTCCAGCATGGGCGCCTACGTGGCGCTTGGGGTTGCCGCGGAACTGGATGTGAGGGCGATGTTTCTGATGGCGCCGGCGGTATACGTGCCGGGATATGAGCAATACGAGCCACAGTGTCCGCGATGCCCCCTTACTATTGTCCACGGCTGGCGGGACGGCATTATTCCGGCACGTTCGGCGCTGAGGTTCGGTGCCGAGTGCGCGGCCACGTTGCACATGCTGGATGCCGACCACCGACTCGCCGGTCAAATCCCCGCGGTTTGTCGCCTGTTTTCCTTGTTTCTGGAGGAACTCGGAGCGGCGCAATGATGCCCCGCCGCGCGCCGCGCATCGCACTGCGAGAGCCACGGGGTTGTGAGGCTGGAAAGGGTTATCATACCTGCCCGGTTCATTTGCGCGGGTTACAAGTCGATCAAATGCGATGAAGTGGCTAGGCCTAGACAAAGCGTTTTGGTCCGCTCTCCGGCGGATTATGTTCGTCTGGGTCCGGACGACGGTTATCCCGGCGGGCGTGGCGGAACGCTTCAGTGGCAGTGAAGCTCCGTTGCTCTACGTTCTCGAGCGCGAGAGCCTCTCCGATGAGCTGGTTCTGGATCACGAGTGTCTCGCCGCCGGGCTAAGCAGGCCACGCGATCAACTGGTCCTTGGCAACCTGGTCGAGCCGCGGCGCTGGTTTCCGCTGCGTATCGAGCGTGGCTGGCGCTATAGCCAACGCAGTGCGGTGCAGGCCGAGCATCTGGCGCGAATCGTTCAGGTGTTACGCGACCAACCCGATCTCGATCTGCAAGTCGTGCCGGTCTCGGTGTTCTGGGGGCGGGCCCCGGATCGTCCGGAAGGTCTTTTACAGGCCCTTTTTTCCGAGGACTGGGCGTTACGAGGGCGGGTTCGGAAGTTCTTCAGCGTGCTCGTACACGGGCGCCATACACTGGTCCGGTTCAGCGAGCCGCTGTCGTTGCGGCAGCTGGTTGACGAGGAATTGCCCGATGCCCTGACCGTGCGCAAGTTACAGCGGATTCTGCGGGTGCACTACCGGCGCCTGCGCATCGCTACGATTGGCCCCGATTTGTCGCACCGGCGGACGATGGTAGCGAAATTGCTCGAGACGCGAGAGGTGCGGCGGGGCATTGATCGCGAGATGCGCTCCAAGAACATCAACCGGCGCAAGGCCACCGCGCGGGCGCGCGCCTATGCGAACGAGATCGCCGCCAATTACTCGTACCGCGTCATCCTGGTGTCTGAGCGAGTGCTGACGTATATCTGGCAACGCTTGTACGACGGCGTCGTGGTCGGCCATTTCGACAATCTCAAAAACGTGGTCGAGGGCAACGAGATCGTCTATGTGCCCTGTCATCGCAGTCACATCGATTACCTGTTGCTGTCCTTTGTGGTTTACAAGCGTGGCCTGGTCGTGCCGCATATTGCGGCCGGGATCAATCTGAACCTGCCGGTGCTTGGCCAGTTCCTGCGCGGCGGCGGCGCCTTTTTTCTGCGCCGCAGCTTCCGCGGTAACCAGCTGTATTCGGCGGTTTTCAATCAATATCTTTCGATGAACCTGGCCAAAGGTGTTCCGCTCGAATATTTCGTCGAGGGCGGTCGCAGCCGCACCGGGCGATTGCTGCCGCCACGTCCGGGCATGCTTAGCATGACGATATCCAGCTACCTGGTCAGGCCGCGGCGCCCGATCGTGTTCGTGCCGGTATACTTCGGCTATGAGCGCCTGATCGAGGGACGCACCTATATCGGCGAATTGTCGGGCAAACCGAAATCGAAGGAGTCGATCTTCGGCTTGCTGCGGTTTCTGCCCACGCTCAAGGAGAATTTCGGTCATGTCCGGGTCAATTTCGGAGAACCGCTGCGGCTCGACGACCTGCTCGACCGGGGGCGCAAGGGATGGCGCGAGGAAAAACACGAGTACGACCGCAGACCGGCATGGCTGCCGCCACTGGTGGACGAACTCGGTGTTGAAATACTGCAGCGGGTAAATGCGGCCGCCGCAGTCGGTCCGGTCAATCTGCTGGGCCTGGTAATGCTCGCCACGCCACGTCAGGCAATGCTGGAGCCGGACCTGGTCGCCCAGCTCGAGCTATACCGCTCGATGTTGAGCCGCCTCGAATACTCGCCCTGGGTGACCGTGAGCGACGAGAAAGCTGTGGACATGATTGCTTACGGGGAGAAGATCAATGCGATCTCCCGACGTGGCAACCCGCTGGGGGATGTCATTTACATGTCCGAGGAACAAGCGGTATTGATGACCTACTACCGCAACAACGTCATGCATACGATGGCGTTGCCGGCATTGCTCGCGTGTTGTTTCGTCAATAACCAGACGATGGATCTGGATGAAATCCGGACCATTGTCCAATTCCTCTACCCGTATCTGGCAGCCGAGTTGTTTATTCACTGGTCCGAGGACGAACTCCCCGGCGTGGTCAAAAAGACTCTGGACGTGATGGCCGAACATGGCCTGGTGCGACAACGCCGGCTGCGCAATCGCTATTCGCGTAACGAGACCGATGCGAGGCAGTCAGTGCGGCTGACCGTTCTGGCGCGGCTGGTAGAGCAGACGCTCGAGCGTTTTTATTTCGTAATTGCATTGTTGCGCCGCCACGGCAGCGGCCATATCAGCGAGAAGAGACTCGGCGAAGAGTGTTCATTGCTCGCGCAGCGCCAGAGCCTGCTTTTCGGCCTCGACTCGCCTGAGTTTTTCGATCGCTCGCTGTTCCGCAACCTGATTCAACTGATGAAAAAACGCGACGTGCTGGATGTGGACAGCTCCGGCAACCTGATTTTTGGCGAAGTGGTCGAGGACGTCGAGGCCAATGCCGGCCTCGTGCTTCGGGAGGACGTCCGCGCCAGTATTCGCCAGGTAATCGCTGCCTGAAATCAGGCGTTGAGATCGGGAATGAGTTCGCTCTCGAGGTGAGCTATCTGGTCTTTCAGCGCGAGCTTGCGTTTTTTCAACCGGCGCAGCTGCAACTGATCCGAATAGGACTGGTCCTGCAGATGCGCAATTACGTCATCCAGATCCCGGTGCTCCATCCGCAGCTCTTTCAGGCGCTGGTGGTGCATGAACACCTTCGTGTCTATGTTATTAGCCATGTTCTCCATATCGGGCATGCACCTGCAACGGCTGGGGTTGAGTATCACCGGGCTCTGCCCTTCGCTCTAGCTTAGTCCAGCATGACCGGCTTATCCACAGCAGGGCTTGGAGGCGGAAGCTGCCTCATATCCCTACCGATTCGACCGCGCTGCCGCACATCACAACAAACCCGGTTGCGCGATTGAAACCGTCGCTGGAATAGTCGAACACGTAGGTACGGCGTACACCGACACGGCCGTCCGCAAGCCGTGCAAGACGCAGCCGTGCCAGCGCAACCGTGCCGTCAAGCAGGGTCAGGCCCTGTTGCGAGCACAGTTTGCGGGCTGCCGTGTTCGCCTGCTCGCGGGCCGACATCGCCGAATACCATCCGCCCGCGGCCAGCAGTAGCACCAGGGCGGGCAGCAGGACGCTCCACATGGTCGAACTCGACTACAAGTAGCTGGTCCAGTCGCGGCTGGTGTCGCCGAACACGAGGAAGTACGGATTAAGGATGTCTTCCTTGGCGTTGTAGGCAAGACGGCTGCCATCGACGTTGATGACCTGGCCGCCAGCGCACTCGACCACGGCCTGGGCCGCCGCGGTATCCCACTCCGAGGTCAGCCCGAGGCGGGGGTAGACATCAGCCGCGCCTTCGGCGACCAGGCAGAGTTTCAGGGAGCTGCCCATCGAGACCAGTTCGGTGGCGCCCAGTTTTTCGACGTACGCGGTCAGCTCCGGGCTCGCATGCGAGCGGCTGCCAACGACTCGCACCGGTCCGTCGCCCAGTGCACACACGCTGATCGGGTTCACCGTGCCATCGCTTTCGCGCTTGAAGGCGCCGGCGTCCCGGCTGCCGTAGTAGACGATGTCCTTGGCCGGCACCACTACCACGCCGAGTACCGGTGCGTGATCCTGGATCAGCGCGATGTTGACGGTGAACTCGCCGTTACGCTTGATGAACTCTTTTGTCCCGTCGAGGGGGTCGATCAGCCAGTACGGGTTCCAGGCGCTGCGCTCCTCGAAAGACGGAAGACCGCCTTCCTCGGAAATCACCGGAATTTGCGGTGTCAGTTGCGCCAGTTTCTCCGCAATAACCGCATGAGAAGCATTGTCGGCTGCGGTCAGCGGCGATTTGTCGTCCTTGTGCTCTATCGCGAAATCTGACTGGTAGATCTCCATGATGGCTTGCCCGGCTTCAACTGCAATATGCGTGACCGGTTCCAACAGCTTCTCAAGATCGAGGGACATTAGTAAGTGCTCCAACGTTAGCTTGCGCAAAAGGGGTATATGATAACGCGGTCATGGAGGACGTTGCCCAAGCAATCATCGACTGGACCCGGATAGATA
>PKUM01000231.1 GCA_002868855.1 Chromatiales bacterium
AAGCTCGGACTATTTGCACTGTTTTTGCTGGCCATCCTGATCGCGGCGAGTATGTTGCCGCTGGTTGACTGGGCGCGGGCGGCGATCGTCTGGTCGCGGGACAATCCGGGCGCTTCGTGGCTGGTTTTTATCGCAGCATACCTGGTGGCCGGCATCATTATGACGCCGACATGGATATTGACCGTCGCGGCCGGATACATTTTTGGCTGGTGGCTCGGAATCGGCATAGTCTTTGTTGGCGCGATGCTGGGGGCGATGGCCGCATTCCTGGTCGGACGCGGGCTGGCCCGCGAACTCGTTCAGGCTAAAGTCGCGGCGGTGCCGAAATTCTCCGCGCTGGATCGTGCCATCGAGGGACAGGGTTTCAATATCGTGTTGCTGGCGAGGCTTTCGTTGCTGCTTCCGTATAATTTGTTGAACTACGCGTTCGGTGTTACCGCGGTTTCGTTTCGCGACTACGCAGTAGCGAGTGCGATTGGCATGACCCCGATGGTTCTTCTGTACGTTTTCCTCGGCACCACGGTCAGCGATGTTCGGGCGCTGCTGAGCGGAGATCTCGATACCGGAAGCGCCGGCCATGTGCTTACGGTAGTGTCGCTGATCGCGTTGGTGGTGCTGGTTACGATGATTACGCGGGCCGCATCTCGGGTTCTACGCGGTCATCTGGACGGGGAGCCCGGCGTTGTCGAAAAAACCGATTGACCCTGGGGCCGACTGCAAGCGCCGATTGACAATATTCAGGAGCACGTAGCGATGGCCGGTGAACTCGAACGCGATCTTGTGCTTCCGTGCGGTGCAGTAATCACCAACAGAATCGGTAAGTCGGCGATGACCGAGGGGCTCGCCGACAAACTTGACCGGGCGACCGTTCGCCATCAGCGTCTCTACCGCCGCTGGTCGGAGGGTGGTGCCGGGTTGCTGGTTACCGGCAACGTAATGATCGACCGGCGATATCTCGAGCGTCCCGGCAATGTCGTGCTCGAAGATCGCGAAGGGTTCGAGCAACTGCGCGCCTGGGCCCGTGCCGGAACCGTGGGCGGCAATCACTTGTGGATGCAGATAAATCATCCGGGCCGCCAGGCGACGCGTATGTCGGCGCTGCAGCCGCTGGCGCCATCCCCGGTGCAACTCGATATCCTCGGTCTTTTCGGCAAGCCGCGGGCGATGCAGGAAGCCGATATCGAGGACGTGATTCGGCGCTTTGCTTTTACCGCCAAATGCGCCCGCGAGACCGGCTTCACCGGCGTGCAGATTCACGCCGCGCATGGTTACCTGCTGAGCCAGTTCCTGTCCCCGAGCATCAATCGGCGCGAGGACGCCTGGGGAGGGCCGCTCGAAAATCGCGCCCGTCTGCTGCTCGCAGTCGTTGCGGCGGTACGAGAAGCGGTTGGCCGCGACTTCCCGGTTGCCGTCAAGCTCAATTCGGCGGATTTCCAGAAGGGCGGATTCACACTTGAGGAATGCACTCAGGTAGCGTCCTGGCTCGGTGATGCGGGACTCGATCTGCTGGAGATATCCGGTGGCACCTATGAACAACTGGCGTTGCTCGGCCATCACGGCGAGGAGAGCAGCTACGAACCGCCGAAACGCGAAAGCACGCGCCGGCGCGAGGCGTATTTTCTCGACTACGCGACCGCGATACGTGAGGCGTCGACGGTACCGCTCATGGTGACCGGCGGCTTTCGCAGCCGGGCGCTGATGGAACAGGCCATTGCCCGGAACGAACTCGATATGATCGGTATCGCCCGGCCAATGTGCGTCGATGTCGATTTGCCGCAGCGATTGCTGGACGCTGACATCGATGCCGCACCGTCATATGAGGAAAACCTGCCGCTGAAAGGACGCTGGTTCGGTCCGACGAGTCCGCTGCAGGGAGTGCAGTTTCTCAATGTGCAGGGAGAGGTTGCCTGGTTTTACCGCCAGTTGCTAAAACTCGCGGACGGGCTCGAACCCGATCGCCGTCTCGGAATTCTGAGCGCGCTCGGCCGTCACCTGGCCACGGAGTCTAAAACGGCGTGGGCACGCCGGGCGCGTCGGGCCTGAGTCGGATGGGGGCCAGACCGAACGCCGACGGGGCTCGGCATTGAACGCCCTGATCCAGGGCGCCAGTCGCGGTATCGGTCTGGAGATGCTGCGTCAGTTGCTGAGGCGCGACCCTGGCGGCCGGTTCGTCGCTACCTGCCGGAAACCACCCGCGGCTACCGACCTGCAGGCGCTTGCCGCCGAATCCGGTGGCCGGGTCCGGGTAGTCGCGCTAGAACTCGCCGACGAAGCATCGATCAGTGCCGCTGCCGATCGCAGCGGCGAATTTGTGGACGAGTTGCAGCTCGTATTGAATGCCGGCGGATTTCTCCATCGTACCGGGCAGATGCCCGAGCGGCGTCTCGCCGACGTTGCCGGCGCAAACCTGCTTGCCAGCTTTGCAGTCAATGCCGCAGGCCCGCTCCTGGTAGCAAAATATTTTCAGCGTTTTCTGCCGCGTCGCGACCGCGCAGTGTTCGCCAGCCTCTCGGCCAGGGTCGGAAGCATCGGCGACAACCGTCTCGGCGGGTGGTATGCATATCGTGGCTCCAAAGCGGCGCAAAACATGTTCACCCGCTGCCTGTCGGTCGAGCTGGTCCGTCGGCATCGTGGTCTGATCTGTGTCGCATTGCACCCCGGTACGGTGGACACGGAATTGTCGCGGCCGTTTCAGGCGCGTGTCGCAGAGGAGCAGTTGTTTACCGTCAAGCGGGCTGCCGCTCAGCTTCTCGACGTGATCGCGGGGCTGGCTCCGGAGGACAACGGTGCGTTTATTGCGTGGGACGGTCAGTCGGTGGAGTGGTAGGCGTGCGCGTGGTCAGGGCGCGAAATATTTGACGTTCGCGCGAGGACTGCTTTACTAGAGGAAGGCTTACTCACCGCTAGGAGAATACGCCAATGCCAGTGGAGCACCATCCGTTAACCACGGAATTCCCGGAATTCGTCGATACGATTCGACTGCTGCGCGCAGGTCACCAGGAGTTCCGTCAGCTGTCAGACGAATACCATGAACTGGACGATCAGATTTACCGTATCGATGAGGATATCGAGCCGGTATACGATCTGTATGCCGAACAATTGAAAAAGCGCAGGGTGTTTCTCAAGGACAAGCTATACAGGATGTTGCGCGAGGCGACTGCGCACTGACGGAATTGACTAGTGCCGGGGCAGCGCGGACCCGATCCGCGCGGCCACTGGTTATCTCCGTGCGAATGTTGTTTTCTGCCAATGCCAGCGGGTCCGGGCCCGCCGGAAAGGCGGCCATGGCGCGGTCTATTCGGTACTGGCCTC
>PKUM01000317.1 GCA_002868855.1 Chromatiales bacterium
AATACCCAGACGATCGCTTTCCAGGACATTGAGTCGCTCGCCTACGCGGAAACCAGTGTGGCCAAAACCGGCGGATTGTCGTTCGGAGTCGTGTTCGTGATTCTGGTGATATCCGCTCTCGCTGCGGCGACATCCTTGCTCGAATGGTCAGGCTAGTCGTGTATCGCACAGGGGATTTGAAATTCTCTTTCCGCGCATATGCCTAAAGAGCCGTTGCCACATTGCGGTTTGATCCAGCAATCGCCGTTCGAAAAATTTGAGGAATTGGTATGAGATTGCAGTATCGATCAATACGAAATACAACATTCTTTCTGGGGGCGCTGATGGCGTTGGGCATTTCCACGGGGTGCTCGACGAATCAATCGAAAGCGATGACGCCGGCCGAGGCGGCTCGGAACCTGCGCTCGGGGGACGAGGTCAGGATTACCACCACGAGCGACGAATCCGTTCGGATGCGGGTTGAGGACGTCAGCACCGAAGAGGTTAGCGGGCGGGAGATCCGTCACGATGGACAAACGGGGACCGCGAGAACCATCCGCGTCGACGAGATCACGTCACTGCACGTCGTCAAAGGCGGAGCAACGGAAGCGGTAGGGGCGACCACCGGCGGTGCGATGCTCGGTGTTCTCGGGAGTCTTTTGCTCGTCGTTCTGTTGGTAGGGGCCTGATCGGCGCACCTGGCGGCTATTTAGTAGAGAAATTCAACTGTTCCATTGAGTCGTTTTTGGCGGTAATGGGCCACGGCCGAGCCGTGCCGGTGCCGGGCTCCCTTGCTGACGCAAGTAATCGAGCGCTTGTTAGTATGAGCATTAGCAATCGGGCCCGAGCGGTCAGCGTGAGAGCTGCGGCATGACTGGATTGCTGCTTTCGTTGGGCGTGCTGCCAACGTGAACATATTTTTTTACGGCCTTTTCATGGACGAATCCCTGCTCGTGGAAAAGGGGATGTCGCCGGGCAGCGTGGCGGTCGGCCACGTCGACGGATTCGCTCTTCGTATCGGCGAGCGCGCGACACTGCTGCATTCTGCCGGCGCTCGCGCATACGGCGTCATGATGGATATCTCTTACGACGCGGTGCGGGAACTGTATGCAGAAAGCGGCGTCGCGGACTATGAGCCCGAGCCGGTCACCGTAAAACTTGCGGACGGCAGCGAAGTCGAAGCGGTCTGTTACAACCTGCCGGAAGAAAAAATTACCGGTACCAACAAGGATTACGCGGCATCGCTGATGGAGTTGGCTGCCAGGCTGGGGTTCCCCGAGTCTTACCTCGACGAAATCAGGCAGGCGACGCAGCCGCCAGCGGGCCGGTTGCCAGTCCGCTTCTGACCGTGCAGAGATCGAAAAAGTCGAGTCCGGGTGGCAACTCATGAGGTTTCGGGGATGCTAACGGCTTACAATGGCGGCGGAAGACTCACGCGGAATCTAAATGTCTGCGGAGCTGGAAAAACTGCCGTTCGTGCCGCCGGTCGAGGGTTGCCAGATCGAGCGCATCCATCACTTCGGGCCATTCATCACGCGTGTCGACCTTCGGCTTCCCGATGGCACGCCGTGGGTGTGGACGTCGCGCCGCCATCGATATCTGGAAGTCATGCGCTCGCTGCCGGCGGAGGCGGCGGTTGAAGAAAAGACGATACGGTGGTGGATAAAGACAGGCGTGTTAGCGCGGATTGGGTGGTGCATAGCCGCGCTTTTCATGATTGGATCCACCTGTTTTGCCGCGGCGATTGCGGCGGGGCTGGCGCCGAAGTTGTTCGGCGGCTTCGCGCAAAATCCGCTCGTAAAAAACCTGGTTTTCTTCGTCGGGTCGATTTTCTTTACGCTCGCGGCCGTGGTTTTGCGGCCAACCGCCTGATTGTTCGGCTGCGGAGGGGGTACGTCCCGGTTCTGCCGGACGCAATTCGCGAGAGCCGGAAGTCAGCGGCCGTGGAAAGCGTCGACCAGACTTGGTTCCTGGCGAGAGGCGCAACGTGGACTCCTGACCGAAAGCGGACGTTGAAATCGCAGAGTCCGAGCGTGACACGGTTTAAATCGGCGGCTGTTAATGGTCGCCATGGCGAAGAAGGGCAAAACATCATCGAAATAGCAGGGCGTAGATCTGGCCAAGCCCCACTTGTTTGTGCGAAGCGCGGGCTGTAGAAATACCATACCGGCGGGGACGTCCCGCCCTTTTATCGATAAAGGAATGCCAATGAAAAAAGCGATAAGCGAACTACCGACTCGTCTCGAGGCTGGCGGAGTCTGCTTTCAGGGCGTGGATTGGGGCAATACAAACGTCGCTCGCGTACGGTTCCCCGCGGGCGCAGACGCTGCCCCGCTGCTTGAAGGGTTACCGGGCAATCTATGCCAGTGCCCGCACTGGGGCACCGTGGTCAAAGGCTCCATTCATGTGACCTACGCAGACGGCACTGAAGAGACGGTAAATGCTGGCGATGTTTACTACTGGCCGCCGGGCCACACGGTCAGGGTGGACGAGGACTACGAGGCAATCGAGTTCAGTCCGAGCGACCAGATGGGCGAGCTCATGAATCACCTGGAAACGAAGCTGCAAGGCTGATTGCCCGGCTGGGAAAGTACTGGCTTGCACTTAGGTCCGCAATACGCTTCGCTCAATGATCGCGGCTTCATTCGCCGCTACGGCGCCAGATGCTACTGCGGCGCCGTCGCATACGAAGTTTGTGCCGACCCGGTCGACGCCAAGGTCTGCCATTGCCGCGACTGCCAGACGCTGCACGCCGCCCCCATGCAGTGGGCGGCGATTTTTCACAAACGCGATGTGCGGTTCACTGCCGGCGTCGACCACTTGCGCTTTTACAACAGCGCGCGCAATCGCTACGAGCGGTCATTGCCCTGCAAAGTGAGTTGCGAGTTGTGCGGCACACCGATTGCGGACGAGGGCCGGAACATGTGGCTCGGATTCCCGACGCTGTTCGATTTCGGCGATCCACGCCAAGTGCCCGATGCGTTCCGGCCGACATGTCACATCTTCTACGGAATGCGAGTGATCGACGTCATCGACGGTTTGCCCAAATGGTCCGGGCACAAGGAGCAATCGACGTTGCTTCAGGAAAGGCGAACGTGATGTCCGGCTTTGGCCAAATCGCTCCGCTCGCCGGCCAGGTCCGCTCTAGGTAATTCTCCGAATTGTCGCAATCGCTCTGCCGTGCAACGGTTATCTGACGATTTTCGCAAGTACTTGTAGGCTTAGCCTGGAAAATCGAGCCACGGGTCCTAGCTTCCTTCGACCTGCCTGGAAGACCCGCCGAAGGACCCCTTGAGCCGCGGCTCGAAATGCCGCCCTGAAAACATT
>PKUM01000257.1 GCA_002868855.1 Chromatiales bacterium
AGGTGACTGGGGGCGCGCCGCGACGCAGGATCTTGTCCGCAGCCGGATCAAAATCAGATCGATGAACTTTATGCGCGGCCGCACCTTTCTGAACCGCTACATCATCCTCGATGAGGCGCAGAATCTGACCGCGAAGCAGATGAAAGCCCTTATTACCCGGGCGGGACCGGGTACGAAACTGGTCTGCCTCGGTAATATCGCCCAGATCGACACGCCCTACCTGACGGAAACGACCTCTGGCCTGACCTACGTCGTCAACCGGTTTTGTGGCTGGGAACACGCCGGCCACGTCACGTTGAAACGTGGTGAGCGCTCGCGACTTGCCGATTACGCGTCAGATATTCTTTAGCTTTATCATATAACTATAGACTTTTATTAAGTTTATTAATTAAGTCAAATCGAGGTAACGCGGATTGCCGGAGCGCTTGTGACGACCGTGCAACTCCCGCACAATGCACGGGCAATTCCACGGAACGATCAGTCTCCGGCGATATCTCATACCTGAGCAGCAATTTCGCGAGAGAACGCGTTGAGAAATTTTTTACTCAGTTTTTGCTTTACCGTCCTCGCGGTGCATTCGAGCATCGTGCTTGGCAGCACCGATGATCTGCCGGACATCGGCAGCTCGGCCGATACCATGATTTCCACGAGCGAGGAATACCGCATCGGGCGGCAGATTGTGCGCGGCCTGCGACAGGCCGGTCGGGTCATGGAAGATGCTCTCCTCGACGACTACATCGAAGGTCTCGGTCACAAACTCGTTGTCCATGCCCACGACGGCGAGCACCGGTTCACGTTCTTTATGGTGCGCGACGATGCGATCAATGCTTTCGCGATGCCCGGCGGCTTTATCGGCGTAAATGCAGGGCTGATGCTCGCCACGCGAAACGAGAGCGAACTTGCCGGGGTAATGGCTCACGAGGTGGCCCACGTTACCCAACGTCACGTCGTGCGCCGGGCGCAGTCGACCCAGCGCACGAGCATGGTGACCACGGCAGCCCTGATTGCGGCGCTGCTGGTCGGTGTTACGACCGGCGCGAGCCCGGATGCCATGCAGGCAATGATCATGGTCACCCAGGGCGCGGCCATGCAGCAGCAGATCAACTACACCCGCTCCAATGAATACGAAGCAGACCGGGTCGGAATCGGCTACCTCGCGGCAGCCGGCTACGAACCCGAGTCGATGGCCGACTTTTTCGAAACGATGAATACGATGTCGGGCGTCTCCGCTTCGCGTGCACCGGAATTTCTGCGCACCCACCCGATGGGCATCAATCGTATCGC
Source organism: Chromatiales bacterium (assembly GCA_002868855.1). Lineage (GTDB taxonomy): Bacteria > Pseudomonadota > Gammaproteobacteria > Steroidobacterales > BM003 > BM003. The sequence continues at coordinate 1,285 of PKUM01000257.1, forward strand.
CGAGGCCAAAAACCGGGCCGCCAACTTCCCTCCTCGCACCTACGACGCCGAGAGCGAGAGTTACTGGCTGATGCGGGAGCGGTTGCGGGTACTGATGGCGGAGAACGCCGACAAGGCGCTCGAGTACTACCAGCAGGAACTTGCCAAAAATCCGGGGCCGCAACCTGATTATGTTATGTACGGCTATGGACTGGCACTGAAGAACCGCGGGCTCGCAGCCGACGCCGAAGGCGTCTTCACCGACCTGCTGAATCGCCGCTCTGACGTTATTGCATACCACCTTGGCCTGGCTGAATCGCAAATGGTGGCCGGGGATCTGGACGGCTCGTTGTCGACCTTCGAGAATGCCTATCGCCTGTTCCCGCGCAATGTACCGGTCACCGTTGCCTACAGCGAAGGGCTTTTGCGGGCCGGGCGCGCGGCGCAGGCGCATCGCGTGCTGCTCGACCTGCTGAACCGGGTACCGCCCACCAGTGAACAGGCCCGCCTGATTGCCATGATGGCCAGCGCGGAAGGTGACATGGCGAACGCCCACTACTACATGTCCGAGTACCACTTGATAAACGGCGATCTGCCGATGGCCGTGAACCAGTTGCAACTGGCGCTCGCGCAGCCGGACCTCGAACCGGTACAAAGAGCGCGCTATCAGGCAAGACTCCAGGAGATCAGCAAATACCTGACACCTGAGATGCAGCGCGGGGCGCAACGCTCCCGGGCGCAACAGTCTTCCTAAGCTGCCGGTTTCGAGGCATGCTGCAGACTCTTGCTTCAACCCGGCGTCTCGGCATACTTCTGATTCTGTGGTTTAGCGCCACGGTTCTTGGCGGATGCGCTGCTCAGCCTGCCACCTATGCCGACGAACCCGATCCCTGGGAAGGCATGAACCGCGGGATTTTCGCTTTCAACCGCGGCCTCGACAAGGCAATCATCCGTCCGGCGGCAAAGGGATACACTTTTATTTTGCCGCAACCGGCGCGGCGCGGGGTCACCAATTTCTTCAACAATCTCGAAGAACCTTTCAATGCAATAAACTCATTGTTGCAAGGCAAACCCGGGCTGGCTGGCAATGCAGTCGGGCGATTCGCGATCAACACCACGGTCGGGCTTCTGGGGCTGATGGATGTCGCCGCTCACTCCGGGGTCAAGGATGAAGAGGGGCGGGAACGTGGCCTGCAACGGCACGAAGAAGATTTGGGCCAGACACTCGCTGTGTGGGGCGTACCGGGCGGACCCTATCTGATGCTGCCGTTACTTGGGCCTTCGAGCGCCCGAGACGTTTTCTCGACAGTACAGCGTTTCTTTTCGCCGCTGCGCTATTTTTCCAGTTCTGAGGCGCGCCGTCCGCTCATTGCCGTGCGAATTCTCGATGCCCGCTCACGCTTTCTTTCACTCGACGACACGATAAATGCATCCGCCGACCCGTATCTGTTCGTGCGCAATGCCTATATTCAGAACCGGACCTTTGCGATTTACGATGGCAACCCGCCGATCGAAGACATGTATGATGACTACGACCTGGATATGGACGAATAAACGCTTTATTTCGGCAGTCCGGTCCAACGCTCACCCGAGTGGATGAACGAGTCAACCTCACTGATATCTGCCAGCGCCTGGATCTGCTCCGGAACATTCAGGAATGTGATCTCACGCACGTAGTTCTTGGCCCAATTGACCCATTCGAGCAGTAGCGCGAGCCCGGCACTGCCGCAATCGGTAACACCACCAAGATCAACCTCGATGGTTGCGTAGCTTTCGAATTTTTCCTCGCTCTCTTCGAGAATCCTGGCCGTTGTGTAGTAATCCAGCGGCCCCTCCACCCGATAGCGACCATCGCCGAGATCCTGCAGGCGCGCCACACTATCCTCTCGCCCCGACGACAATTTCAGCTTAGGATTCGGCACAACAGGGTTGCTCCTTCGCGGCGTCGGCCTCGAGCCGTTCAATCGTAGCCTCCAATCCCTTCTCGGCAATCTCGGCATTGAACTCTTCGCGATAACTCACGACATACGAAACACCCTCGA